>CAZAKC010000028.1:12000-14089 GCA_964485655.1 uncultured Desulfobacteraceae bacterium | reverse complement strand
GCGGTTGGTTCGTCCAAGACCCGGACAACCTCTAATTCGGCGCCCTCAAGTATGTATCTAGTAGTATCCACATTGGCTGATTCAGTGTTTGGAGGATAGGAGGTAGCAGCTTTTTCAATTGCTACTGGGCAGTAATTTCGGAGTTCAGAGACTATTTCTTTCACGATACTGAGGGCGCCGAAATAGTCTAACACCAGACCACTTTTAACCACTTCAGCCTCTTTCATCACAACGGCCTGCGGATACCCGGTGTGATCAACCACCACCACCTTCACCATTGATGTCCCCAAATCGACTCCAGTAAACAACTCGGAGGAACCTTTCACAGCCCAGAGCTCTGGTCTGTTTGCGAGATAATTGATCCTCTTTGCATTTTCCACTAGGCTAGGGACGAATGTAGCTCCCTGGCTAATGATGGTATCACTGCATAACATTGAACCATCCCTTCTTTTTTAATGAGATCTATTGCGGCATCTACAGCCGAGCGAACAGAACCAACGTCTCCAGTAAAAGTCACAAAGGATTTTCCTGCTAGACCAGTTGCACATCTAACCTCAATCAAGGAGATATCCGCCGCCTTTGCCGCACCATCTGCAGCTATGATTGAGGAGGCAACCGAGTAGGTCTCGATCACGCCAAGGGCATTGATTTGCGGAACAGCCGTGGAGCAGGATAGGGCAGGGAACACCATGGGATGGACGTTGGGTATAACAAAGCGGTCAACCAGAAACTCAGCAGCAATCTCTGTTCCGACGCTTATGGAATTTTGTACCGAACCCACATCACCAGCTATCATTACGAGGTATCTGCCCGGACAGGTTGACCGAGCCATTATCAGTTCCACGTCTGAGGCTTTGACCATGGCATCACCACACTCGATCCCGCGAGCCACACTGTTGAGTTCTATGAGTCCGATAGCTCTGTATTCCATTTGCTACTACCCTTTCATCGTCGCTGCCTTGATCTTTACCATATCTTGCGTAGAGACGACGGCCCCTTCCACAGGAGAATGTAACCTGGCACCAATGGCGCCTTGCGCGACATCAGCTATAAGATCATTTTCCTTTACCCTGTCACCTATCTTGACCACTGGAACTGCAGGTCTTCCGATATGCTGGTCTAAGTGGATGCTTAACTCCTTAACCTCGTGGGTGAATTCTTTGAAAGGCGGAAATTCATCGTATTTCTCTATGTCCAATTTTTCCATAAGCCTGCCTGTTGGTATTTTTCTCAGTTCTCTGAAGCCCGAGGGGATGTAATCCTTTTTATTTTGTTTTCCCTTAATACCCTTCTTTAAAAGTTCCTTCTTAATTTTGGCGTTCACTTCCCTAGGCGATATCATCATGGGACAGGCATATTTTTCACAGACACCACATTCCGAGCAAAATAGTGCTTTTCCGAATACCTCCAATGATATGTCAGAGGCCCAGGCAAGAGATCGCATGATCTTGTGCGGTTCTATGTCATGGCCCAAAAGCCGGCGGGGGCACAGGTCTGTACACCTGGAGCACTGGCAACATACTGTCTTGGTGATGTTCATCATCCGTTGGGGGTCTGTGATCTTACCTTGAATAATGTTGTGGCTTGCTGGGAGCACGATAAGAGCCGTAGTTGTCTTTGTTATGGGCACAGAGAGGTCTCCTGCCACCGTTCCCATCATGGGACCGCCGATTATAACCGCAAATTCATCTACAGTCGGCCCACCAGCAAATTCAAGGATTTGGCCAATGGGAGTACCGATGGGTACACGAGTTATCATAGGACTGCGGATTTCCCCAGCAACCGTTAGATACCTGTGCGTCACAGGACTTCCTTCGTCAACAGCTCTTGCCACGTTCAGAAGAGTCTCAACATTGTTTACTATGGCTCCCACTTCGATGGGGATCCCGCCCTGGGGAACAACCTTTCTTGTGACTTCATAAACCAAGATATGTTCGTCGCCTGCAGGATAGAAGTTTTCCAGACCAAACAACTCAATTTCGGGAAATCGATGGTCCAGGGCCTTGCTCAAGCTCTCCCAGGCTCTTTTGTGTTTTTTCTTAAGGCACAAAACCCCCTTTGTGGCTCCACTGCACTGGACAACAAGTTG
>CAZAKC010000028.1:5683-11900 GCA_964485655.1 uncultured Desulfobacteraceae bacterium | reverse complement strand
ATGGGAAGAAGGTTATCCCTGTTAAAGGCCTGCATTGCCGGAGCACCCTGGGTTACTATTACTGTCTCACCAATTCCAGCGCCTATTTCATCAGCCGCAACGATCAACTCTTCTTTAGGAACAAGGTCCCTGCCAAAGGGTTGAACAAATAGGAACCTCAGGGCATTAACTTGGTCCTTTTTTTTTGTGGACCACACATCGCCGACCACTTTTCCTAGTATCATTGATCTTGCCTACCTATTCAGAGATTTGTTGTGACAAGGCATTCACAAGGACTCATCCGCATCAATGGCATCTAAGGCTGCCTTGACTGCGGCTATATCCCCAAAAATTCCTATCATGGTTAGATGCTGCGGACATGTCCCTTTTAGGTCAAAGACCCTCACATCAGCCGCTTTCTCGGCAATGTCCGCTGCATAAATCATGTCTGTAAGCCGACCTTGCACGAGCCCCACAGCACTAAATTCAATATCCTCAATAAGCCTTTTCCCAACCGGGCCCATACGGCTCATCAGAATCTCTATTACACCACGGCCCGGATGCGTTATAAGCTGGATATTTACTGCCAATTTTTCTCCCCGTGGCTTTTGGTTATGCCCACCACTGATCCGTGGTTCTCATTGGTTGAATGAATTATGAAAACCACTAAGTTGCCTAAATGAGGTATCCCCAATACTGAAGAACAGGTCTTTTCGCCTGGAACCTAGGATTATTCTTCTGGCTTAGGAATGACGGGCTCGATATCTCCATGGGGCCTGGGAATTACGTGGACTGAAACCAGTTCACCCACTCTTTCGGCAGCAGCTCCTCCGGCATCAGTGGCAGCCTTTACTGCACCCACGTCTCCCCTTACAAACACCGCAACCAGGCCGCCACCAACAAATTCCCTTCCCACAAATCTGACCTTTGCAGCCTTGACCATGGCATCAGCGGCCTCAATCGCACCTACCAGACCTCTTGTTTCCACCATACCTAGAGCTTGCTCAGACATACTTTACTACCTCCTATTTTATTGTTGTTTTCTCTTTAAGCCTCTAGCCTCCATGGACCATTGCCTTGGTATTAGTAGGGTAACCAAGGTAGTGTGATCCATCTTCTCACTTATTCTGACGGACTCTACCTCAGCCTCACCCAATTCTTTCCCTGCCCTATCCAACGCGATGACCACCTCGCCCTTTTGAGGTAAGGGGAGGAACTCATAAGGGATCGTCACACTGGCCATGTCATTTTCCAGGCTCTCATCTACCACAAAAATGGCCTGACCTGGACAGATTGGCACACAACTCCTACATCCGACGCACTTTTCTTCGTCAAGGACCGGAAGATTTGTTATATCTTCGCCCACGGTGATGGCTCCGGTGGGGCAACTTGTCTCACAAGGATTGCAGGGTATATCCTGGATACACTCGATCACCGCCACTGGGCCCTTTCGGCGTCTTCGACTCGAAGGTATTCCAGGGCTTGCTTCCAGTTCCTCTTTGGAAATGTATCCAGTACGAGAGAGTCCTTTTGCCATTTAGACACCTTCCAATGCTTGGATCAAATGCTGCTTCGCAATATTGCGTGCTTCCCCATGTGATCCGGATCTGAGGCCTTTAAGGCTTTGCATCTGCTGGTCCCTTTCATTCAAAAAATCATCTGTATCCAGATACCCCAGGCTGTGGGCAATAGAGAGCCCAGCAATCCTTCCCTCGATTATGGCAGTGCTTGCCTCCTCAATACCCGATACATCGCCCGCGACGTAAACGCTTGGTATCGAGGTTTCCTGGTTCAGATCATGTGCAGGAACGTAGCCGCCAAGCACAGGCTCGTACACCATTTTGCATCCGCTCATCCTCAGCAACTGCGTCATGGGGCTAAGACCCACGGCTAGACAGATGGTGTCAACATCAAGATCTTTTTCTGTACCAGGTACAGGCCTCCAGTCCTTGTCCACTTCAACCACAGTGGCGCCCTCAACTTTTTCTTTGCCACGGGCCTCTTTTACTGTATGGGATAGGTAGAAAGGGATACCGTATCTGGCGACCTTGGCCGCATGAACCCCGTAACCACCAATTTCAGGGGCCGCATCAATTATGGCAACCATATCACAGCCAGCCTGCAATAGCTGATAGCTTACCACAAGCCCCACGTTGCCCGATCCCACCATAAGAATCCTGTTGCCAGGTCTGATACCATGGATATTTGCCATGGTTTGAGCCGCACCAGCGCCAATGACTCCTGGAAGGGTCCAGCCGGGAAACGGAATCATGTTTTCCGAAGCCCCAGTGGCAACCAGGATCTTTTCTCCTTTAAAGTGCTCAATCTTGCTGTTGTCCATCATGACATTGAGAGTCAAACCCTCATATATGCCTATTACCACCGCATTTAGATGGACTTCTACACCCAGCTTGTTTGCCTCTTCGAGCAGTTGGCGACCGATGTTGAACCCACGAATTTTTGCGAAATGCTCATGGGACCCAAAAAACTTATGGATCTGTTTGAAGAGCTGGCCACCAGGGCGGTCATTTTCATCAAAGACAGCAACCTGTACCCCCCTTTTGGCAGCTTCTATAGCTGCGGCTAGGCCGGCAGGGCCTGCTCCAATACTTATCATTTCATAGCGCTTCACAGCTCACTCCAGCTTTCTAATAGAGCCTTTCCCTTTCTGGGTCTCGACTACCATACCCTCTCTCAATGGTTCTATGCATGTCCTCACATTGGGAGTGCCGTTTACCACCATGATGCAGTCGGTGCATCTTCCAATGGCGCAAAACACTCCTCTAGGCTCATTGCGTTTTGCCGTATAGCGGTGCACCATTACTCCGTTGCTTCTGAGGGCAATGGCAATTGGCTCTCCTTCAAATCCTTCCAATGTCTTTCCGTCAAAGGTGAATTTTACCTTTTTACCCTTTTCAAATTTTCCTAAAATTGGATGGTCTTCAATCCTCATTTTCTATGTCTTTGCCTGAGTAGAATGATTGTGTATTCAGGGCTGAACAGCTAACAGAAGCCGAATCTTTCGCCAAAGACGTAGTTTGATCCCACCAGAGGAATACCTGTCATAGCGCAGGCCTCAAGGGTGAGGGATCTTAGATCCTCTCTTTCCAGGCTGTGGAGTTTGGTCTTCCCTGCGGCCTTAGCAATAATCACCGCCTCATAGGTCATTGCCTTAATGTAGTTTGCCACCTTTTGTGCCGCTTCGTCGATATTCAGCCTCTTTCTGAGTTCTGGGTCCTGCGTGCCAATGCCGAAAGGACATTTTCCTTCGTGGCAGCGCAAGCACACCACGCATCCCATTGCCACCATGGCCCCTGTGCCTATGGCAACGGCATCTGCTCCCAACGCGATTGCCTTTGCCACATCAGCCCCATCCTTTATGCCCCCTGACACTATTAAACTCATCTCGTCTTTTACACCCATGTCTTCGAGGCTTCTCACGGCCTGAACAAGGGCAGGGAGGGTTGGGATGCCCAGGTTGTTAGAAGCCACCACAGGGGCTGCACCAGTGCCCCCCTCTGCGCCGTCTATTACAACACCATCTACTCCCGCTTTTGCGGCGATCTTGACGTCCTCCCAGACCCTTCCAGCAGCGATTTTGATAAATATGGGGATTTCCCCATCAGTCACATCCCTCAGTTCCTCCACTTTGAGGCACAGGTCATCTGCGCCGAATATGTCGCCATGGCGAGGATGACTATGTAAATCTATACCTTCGGGGAGTTGTCTAAATTGTGCTATTTCTTTGGTGATCTTTGCTCCCATAAGGTGTCCTGACAGCCCGGGCTTTGCACCAATGCCCACTATGATTTCCAGGGCGTCAGCCACTTCAATGTTTCTGAGAGAAAAACCTATTCTGCTTGGCAGGATTTGAACCACTTGCTTGTATGAATTCTCCCTTTCCTCGGGCAGAAGGCCTCCCTCACCGTTGTTTATTGAGGTCCCGACGATATCCGTGGCCTTGGCTAGCGCTATTTTTGCCTCCTTGCTCAAGGCCCCGTAAGACATGCCGGAAATCATGATAGGTGTCTCTATGACCAGAGGTTTTTTGGCGTATCTGGCTCCCAGGACAGTCTGAGTCTTGCAATCTTCCCTGTATGTGTCGATTGACATTCTGGTTAATTGTGCAGGGAGCACCAGCAAGTCGTCGAAGTTAGGGAACTTCCTGATTGTTCCACAACCCCTAATCCTGTGTTTACCGTACTCGGCCTTATACTTTATCTCGGAAATGACCTCGGGATTCCAGACCCCCCTTTGGACATCCTTGACTTTAACTTTTTTGTCCTCTTCTCCCATTATTGTTTCCTCGCTTTATGCGTGGGTTTAAACAAGACATATTCGTGTCTGCCGTAGACCTTTGGCACTATGCTCTTGAAATTGTCGACTCCCTGCTCGATTCCGTATTTGTCAAAAAGTTTCTCCACCTCTCTTTTCTCATCATCCGTGATGGAAATTACCCTTACGTTCCCTCCAAGTTTTTCCTCAACTGATGGATCAAGGGTGTGGATCACGCCGTTATACATAGACTCGCCAATCCCCTCACCGATCTCGCCCAACACGATTATCCTGCCACCAAGGGTCATTTTTCCTGTCCATCTTCCCACGTTTCCACAGATAATGAGGTTTCCCCCTTTCATCCCCCATCCTGCCCTGCTGCCACTGTTTCCTTTAACCAGCAAGGTTCCTCCCACCATTGAGGGGCCGGCATTGCTGCCGGTATTCATCTCTACGATAATCTCACCCGACATCATGTTGTCCCCGGTGTACCAACCAGTGTTTCCCTCTATTATCAAGGTCGGACCGTCCAGAAATCCCCCTGTATAGAATCCAGTGCTCCCATGCACAGTAATAACACCTTCACCTACCAGAGCAGTGGCAAAGTTATGTATAGAATGGGGATTAAAGACCTCTATGTGGTTGTCTATCTTGATCAACTCTCTGAGCTTTTGATTTACTTCTCTTGAACTCATTCCCGTTAAGTCTAGACGTGCCATACTTTCACATCTCCTGGGTCCATCTCAGTTGCGTAAACGTCATATACTATGGGTGTCAGGCATATCTGCTCGGAGCCAAACAGTGCCATCGAGCCGTCTTGCTCGTAATAAAGTAAAGGCTTGATCCCGAGGCGATCTCTAACTGCACCCACATGCTCGGGTGTACTGACCAGTAAAGTAAAGACTCCATCGAATGTATCCAGCCCAAGCCATAGCGCCTCTTCCAGGCTGAGGCCCTTTTCTTTCATATGGTAAGCGAGGAAGTGCGCAGCCATTTCTGAGTCGTTGTTTGTCTTGAACCGTACGCCCAGATTTTCCAATTTCCTTCGCATGTTGAAGTAGTTAGTAAATTGACCGTTGTGTACTATGGCTAGCTCGGGGTAAAGGTAGGAGACGAAGGGATGGGCGAAGTTAATATCTTCGACGCTTTCGGTGGCAAGTCTCACATGCCCGATCCCATGAGTTGCGTGCTTTATGTCAATGCTGTGCTTCTCACGTAGCTCCTCTGCTGAACCTTCATCCTTGTAAACCTTTATCTTCTTACCAATGGAGTGCACACAGAGATGAGGATGACTGTCTATTTCCCAGTTGAGCTTTCCTATGTCCTCATCAGCGATGTCGATTGAGCATTCGAGAAAGGTAAACACACCTTTACCTTGATAAACCCGTTTCTCAACAATCTTGGCATACTTTTCTATAAGTTGCTCTAATTCGCTTTGAAACCTCGGCTGCCTCAATGACACTCTCAGGCACACATGGTCTCTATTCTCGTAAACGGCGATCCCCGTTGAATCCTTGCCCCTGTGAATAAGTTCCTTGAGCATGCTGATCAGGTCATCGCCCAATGTCTCGGAATCCTTTGCAATTATGCCGGCAATACCGCACATAAATTCCCCCTCATATTACAGATGAAAGAAATACTCATTGAATTCCCACTCGGTAACATAGGTTCTAAACCGCTCAACTTCAGACATCTTGACAGCGATATAATTGTTTATGATTTCCTCTCCGATTGCTTGGCAAAGGATTTCGTCTTTTTTTAGTTCTTCTATGGCTTGTTGAAGATAGAAAGGTACTGTATCAAATTTTCCGGGCTCTTCTGTGTAGATATCACCCACATAATAGTCCCCGGGATCCAACTGCCTCTCTATGCCATCAAGTCCGGCAATAAGGCTAACTGCTAGGGCTAGATAAGGGTTGGCAGAGGCGCAGGCAGCGCGGTTTTCCACCCTTGTGGCACCACC
>CAZAKC010000028.1:0-5583 GCA_964485655.1 uncultured Desulfobacteraceae bacterium | reverse complement strand
GATAAGGGTTGGCAGAGGCGCAGGCAGCGCGGTTTTCCACCCTTGTGGCACCACCTCTTTCCCGCGGCACTCTTATATAAGTAGTCCTGTTGTCGAGGCCCCATGCCAGGTAGTACGGGGCAAAGGAATTAAGGGTATATCTCTTGTATGAATTGATCGTCGGAGCCAAGAAGGGGGTCATTGCCTTTGCGTGCGCCATTTGTCCACCGATGAAGTAGCGCATGAGATCAGACATTCCTTCTTTCGCGTCGGGATCATCAAAAACGTTTTTTCCTGTCTTGGCATCTTTGATGGAAAAGTGAATGTGGTAACCGCTACCTCCCATCTCATTTTTAGGGCGGGCCATAAAGGTCACAAAGAGGTCATTCAAGAATGCCAGTTCTTTGCACACGGTCTTAAATGTGAAAGTCTGATCAGCCATGGTGAGGGCGTCGCGGTGATGCCAGTTAATTTCATACTGGCTTTGGAAAAACTCGTGATTCAAATAGAGCACATCGATGCCCATCTCCATTAAGGTATTTTGGAGCTTGGTGAGTAGGCCTTTTGGGTCGCTCCGCGGTCCCACAGTGTAAACATTGCTAGGTTTGTCGCAGTAATACCTAAAGTCAGTTCCATCTGATTCAAATACAAAGAACTCCAATTCACTGGCAGCAACCGGGATGAATTCCTTTTCCGCGTATTTCTCCACCACCTTCTTCAAGAGGCCTCTTGGTGAGTAGGGGAAAGCTTTGCCGTCCGCATAAAGGTCCCCGATCAACCTGCAGTAACCTTCTTGATATGGGATGGTGGTGAATGTTGGTGGGTCAGGGATGATTGTCATATCTTCGTAATTTACCTCATCAGCCGTGCCGGTCCCCGGCGGGATGTTGTAATTAAGATCCAGTGAGAAAGTGGGCTTGGCACAGTTGATTCCTTCCTCGAGAACTTGTTCCAGTCGTGAGGCAGGGATTATCTTACCCCTGCTCACTCCATACATGTCTGAAAATTCCACACGGACGGTATGAATCCCCAACTCCTTAACCCTATCCAAGAGACCTTTCTTGTCCATTTGAGTTCTCCCGTGAAGAAATATCAAAGATGTTTCTAAAGATACATCTCAACCGATATTCTGTAATTATTCCTTCAAAAAGATTTTGTCAAGCATTTTTTTAAAGCCCTCGCTTGGGAAGAGACATTAAAATGGCGAAAAGATCAAAGGGTTATAGGAAAGATAAGGAAAGGCGTGCTTCAGAGCTAAGAAAGCGCCGTAAATTTTGATTCATTTGCTGCGCTTTACTGTCTCAAACCAGTCAAAAAATTCCCAAATAGTCTCGCAAGAAGTGGTTAGTGTCTCTTTCGGAGATGGTGGAAACCCCTCGTCTTATAGACGAGGGTTGCTTAGTGTTTTTCCGCAATCCTCCGAAGTCCTTAGATATGTGGCCAGATACATGGGATCAGAATCGCGGAGCGAGCAGGAAAGAAAAACCCGGGGGCAAACAAAGACCCCCGGGTGGAGATATTATAGAATATGTTGGCCTTTTGTCTATGAAGGCTTAGTAGGGATGCCACATCCTGATGCGGTAAGACATCTCGGCCCTTGATGGATGTGCACGGTACGCCCTGATGTAAAAGGTGCCCGTAAACTGGTTAACAAAGGGGAAACCAGCTTCGGCCCAACCTACCACGCCGCCGTGATACTTTTTGCCGTTTCTTGTGGTGCCGCTCACGACATAGACATTCTTGAAACCATATTTGTACAGGAAACCGCCCACGTACTTAGCCCTGTGGGAGGTACGACACCAAACATAAATCGTCGCGTTAGGGTCCTTAATTTTCTTGGGAATCACATACATATGTCCTGCCTGAATATGATCTGTTCCCTCAATATGAAATGCATTAAACTCAGAGTCTGTCCTAACATCAATAAGATAAATCTTCTTACGATAGGCAGGATCTGCCATGGCCTTTTTCCATACTTCGTGCAGCTTGAATACGTCAATGAAACGGTTCGCAGGAATAGAATTTACAAAGCCTTTCCATACCTTGTGCTCGTTGGCCTTCAGGGGGTTATTTCCGGCTAGGGCAAGGCCCGAAGCCGCTACAACAAACATGACAGCCAGTGCGAAAACAAATACCTTTTTCATAGCAAAACCTCCTTTTTTTGTTATGACCTGAGCTTCAGGTCTTGTGCTAAGGTACCCATATCCTAAAATCTCTTGCCTCCCACCTCCTTCCCGCTAGTTCAACACAACAAGTGCAGCAAATATAAGCCAGTAAAGGCGACTCGTCAAGTAGGAAAACATCTGAGCACTGAGTTCCTTGGACTGTTCGGGGGATTCATTGACTGCACCTGTCTTGTGGCCTTTTCCTCACTTTTTCCCCCTTCGCCTGATGTAGGCTCTTAAAAACAAGGCAATGACAACCAACCCCGCCAGGATAAGCACTGCCATGTTATAACGGACCATAATGCGAGACATGCCCTGCCTGATAGCAGACCAGTTGCTCCCTATTGAATAGCCAATGAGGATCCACAAAAGATTCCATATTGCACAACTGAGCAGCGCTAGGGCTGTAACCTTACCGGCCTTTAGCCCGGAAATGCCCCCTGAGACCGAGATAACAGAGCGAATACCCGGTAAAAAGCGATTAAAAAGAACCAGCCAGTAGCCGTACCTACGAAACCATGTCTCTGCCTTGACAATATCTTCCGCTCTGAAGAACCAGTAGTCTCGTCTCACAAAATAGGCACGCCCGAGCACCATCCCCACCCAGAAAAGCGCCATAAACCCCACGATGCTTCCCAGGGTCGTGGACAGATACACCCCAAGAAAGCCCACCTTGCCCACTCCTACCAGAAAGGCTCCAAAGGCAGTAATGGTATCGCCTGGAATAGGGGGAAAAATGTTTTCTACAAAAGCGCTGATCCCCAGAAAGATATAAACAAGAAAAGGGGGAAGAGAGCCCAGAAAATTTAGAAATTGGTCCAGATATCCCATGGTTCCTAATCTTGATTCCCAAATACGACTCTGGTAGCCCAATCAGCAAGTAAATGTCAAAGACCAAATTCCGATTGTCAAATGAATTTAACAAGACAAAGGGCTTTTTCCTTGACTGAGCGAAGGGCTATCTGCTATCTGGTCTTTCATAAGTCGGCGTGATATTTCGTGGATTCCCGCAGTTAAGGTTCCTCAAGAGCTATGGCAAAGAAAAAAAAGATAAAAAGAAAAGAACTACTAAAGGAGCCCGATGAGTTTCTGACCTTTTCTAGCAGGCTTTTTAGTTGGGTAACCACGCACCAGAGACAGCTTGCCTATGCAGGTGTTGTTGTGGTGGGGCTTTTCGCCCTGTACATTGGTGGATACCTTTACTATCGACACATTAACAAGGTGGCTCAGTCAAAGTACAACGATGCATACCAGGCTTTAGCCGCCGGTATGAAACCGGATGCTAATCCTAAGACATGGGAGAAGACCGAAAAATTGTTTATGCAGGTCATAACAAAATACTCCCTATCCCGTGTTTCTCGCCTTGCCTTTCCCCAGGCTGCCTACGCGGCATACCGTAAAGGGCACTACGGTGAAGCGATCAAGCTATACAAGAGATTTTTGTCCAAGGTGAGCAATGAAACCAACTATCAGATCCTGACCCAGATGGCACTTGCCTCTTGTTATGAGGAGAAAAAAGACTACGCCCGCGCTGTGCAACTTCTTGAGCCCATTAGCCAGGAAAAGGCCAACCCATTCAGGGAGTTTGCCATGATGAGCCTGGCTAGGGTTTACCGATTGGCTAAGAAAGATAAGGAGTCTAAGAGGATCCTCAAACAGTTCACTGAGGAATTTCCCGATTCTCCTTTCCTACCGATGGCGAAGGCCTTGCTGGGCGCGACCAGGTTGTAGCCATTGCCATCGTCCCTCTGCCAAATTTCCCTTGACACTGAAGAACCCTTTCATTACAGTCACTTTGTAGCTAGAATATAGCTTCAGTGAGGGGGGACCACGATGATCATCACTGAGATTCTTGCTCGAAACGCCAGGATGTACGGCGATGAGGTGGCACTTGTGGAGCGAGAGCCTGCAAAGAACAAGCGGGTCGAAATTACATGGAAGCAGTTTGATGAGATGGCCAATCGAGTGGCCAATGCCCTGATGGACAGAGGTGTCCACAAGGGTGATAAGGTAATACACTTGATGGTGAATTGTCTTGAATGGCTGCCTTTTTATTTCGGGATACTGAGGACAGGGGCGTGGGCTGTCCCACTCAATTTTCGATTTTCCGCAGAGGACATTAAATACTGCGTGGATATTGCCGAGGCAAAGACGATCATCTTCGGCGAAGAATTTATTGATAGGATCAATGAGATAACAGATGAGTTGGAGACCATAGAAGACTATATATTTGTGGGGCCCGAAGAACTCACTCCCCAATATTGCGAACACTACGAATCAACCCTTGGTTCAGTGTCTTCTGGAGATCCTAAAGTTCCAGTGAGCATTTTGGACGATGCGGCACTGTATTTCACTTCAGGGACCACTGGCAGGCCGAAGCCCATTTTGCTTACCCACAGGAACCTCGAGGCTGCCTGCATTGTAGAAAACCGGCATCACAATCAAACTCACAAGGACAATTTCCTTTGCATACCGCCACTTTACCACACGGGTGCGAAGATGCACTGGTTCGGTAACTTTATCGTTGGGGCGAAGGCGGTCATACTGAAAGGCGTCAAACCACAGTGGATACTGGAGGCGGTCTCTGAAGAGCAGTGTACAATCGTGTGGCTTCTTGTGCCATGGGCTCAAGATATCCTAGTCGCCATAGAGAGGGGAGAACTCAAGCTCGCAGATTACAAGCTGGATCAATGGAGGCTGATGCATATAGGGGCCCAGCCGGTTCCTCCAAGCCTCATAAGAAATTGGAAAAAGGTCTTTCCCCATCACGAATACGATACTAATTACGGACTGAGTGAGAGCACAGGGCCGGGATGTGTTCACCTGGGTATTGAAAACACCCACAAGGTAGGGGCGATTGGGGTTCCTGGTTTTGATTGGGAATACAGAATCGTAGATGAGAATCTTAATGATGTACCGAAGGGACAACCCGGCGAGCTTATGGTAAAGGGGCCCGGCGTGATGAAGGAGTATTACAAGAATCCCGAGGCCACCCAAAGCACCATAATAGATGGATGGCTCCTTACCGGTGATATGGCCAGGGTAGATGAAGATGGTTTTATATGGCTTGTGGACAGAAAAAAGGATATCATCATCTCAGGTGGAGAAAATATTTTTCCAGTAGAGATAGAAGACTTTCTGATGGACAATCCCAAGATACAGGATGCTGCTGTAATCGGCATACCTGATGAGAGACTGGGGGAGATTGTGGCAGCAATAATCCAGTTGAAACCAGGCCAGGAGATGACAGAGGAAGAGGTGCTTGAGTACTGTGAAAAGCTGCCCAGGTATAAACGGCCAAAAAAGGTCTTTTTTGACAATGTGCCCAGAAATCCAACAGGAAAGATTGAAAAGCCAAAATTGAGGAAAAAATACGCAGGTCGCGAAGAAAGCTTTAAGATTTAGAAACGGGGGAGATTATGCACAAGTTATTGACTGA
>CAZAKC010000027.1:0-24745 GCA_964485655.1 uncultured Desulfobacteraceae bacterium | reverse complement strand
TCGTTCTGAGCGAGGATCAAACTCTCCAATTAAAAGGTAATAGGCATAAGAGCCTTTGTTTTTTCCTGGGCCTACAGCGGCATCACTATTCAGTTTTCAAAGAGCGAAAGTGACTTATATTTTAAGATTGCCTTTGCGAGATGTCAACCAGTAGCTTTAGCCATCCGTCACAGAGACAAGCTTTACTTTTACCCGATCCCAAATAAGATGTCAACAATATTTTCGTCTTTTTTTAGGGCACGTCAGCTTTTTTCCTGGTCAAAGAACAATCTTATTTGATCTACGATATACTCGATTTCTTCGTTTGTCAATTCCGGAAAAATAGGCAGTGCCAAAGTCCTTTGACTTGCTTCCACGGAAACAGGGAAAGCATCTGACTCGTAACCCAGGTACTCAAAACACTGCTGCATATGCAGTGGCACAGGGTAATAAACTTCCGTACCAATCCCCTTCTTTTTCAAAAACTCTTTTAATTCATCCCTGCCTTCTTTAATCTTTATCACAAATTGATTGTAGATATGCCTCTTCTCTTTTTCAACAGGAAGGTCCAGAAAGATTCCTTCCAGCCCCGCTTCCCTGAAATAATTCCTGTAAAGGTTGGCATTCCTCTGACGGCCTGCTGTCCATTCGTCTAGATGTTTCAGTTTGACCTTAAGGATCGCTGCCTGCAAGGCATCCAATCTAAAGTTACCTCCGATTATCTTATGATAGTACTTAGGCTTTGCACCATGCACCCTGAGGCTTTTCAAAAGCTCATAAGTATCCTCTTCGTTCGTTGTGACCATTCCACCGTCGCCGAAAGCCCCGAGATTCTTGGACGGGAAGAAAGAAAAGCATCCATAGTCTCCCATGGACCCAGCCCGTCTTACTTTCCCATCTGAGAATTCATAATCAGCGCCTATAGCCTGAGCTGCATCCTCGATTAGCGCTAAGTTGTACTCCTGAGCAAGGCTTATAATGGCTTCCATGTCAGCACATTGCCCATAGAGGTGCACCGGAATAATTGCCTTGACCCTTTGCTTGTCACTCTCGGCCAAATTAGAAATCGTTTCCTCCACTAGGTTAGGGTCTAAGTTATACGTGTTTGGATCAATATCAACAAAAACTGGCCTGGCCCCCACCCTTGCTATAGCCCCTGCGGTCGCAAAGAAGGTATATGGGCTCGTGACCACAAGATCTCCATGACCAACGCCTGCTGCCATAAGAGAGACAAGAAGTGCATCAGTACCAGAGGAAACGCCGACTGCGAATTTACACTGACAGTACTGCGCAATTTCAGATTCCAGTTCTTCTACTTTCGGCCCCAAGATGAATCTCTGATCCCTAAAAACCTTAAGAACTTCCTCTATGATCTCTTTTTCAAGTTCAGCATATTGCCTTTTCAAATCCAACAGGGGAACTTGCAAGACCAACCTCCTCTTAAAATGCGGTTTAATTTACTGTGAAGCAGACATATTTTTCATTTGGGAAAATATGTTCCAGGTCTTCAACAACTGAAGCGCATAACGCACTTGATTGTCCTGGTCGATGAGTTCTCTGGCCTTAGCTTCCACTTTTTCTTCTTCTTTGGTCTCCTTGATTCGTTTTTCTCTCTTCTTAGTAGTTTCTCCTGGCATATGTCTTTCCAAATCTATTTCTCGTAGAAAGTGTTTCTTATTTTCCTTCTTCTTTTTCTGGGGAGGAATAAAAGGAACCTCTACATCTGGCTGAATACCGCTCAACTGAATGGAACGTCCGCTGGGGGTATAGTAACGCGCAGTAGTCAGGCGGAGGGCAGAGCCGTCAGACAATGGGAGTATAGTCTGCACAGAGCCTTTGCCAAACGTCTTTGTGCCCAGTATAACTGCTCTCCTGTTATCCTGCAGTGCACCAGCTACTATCTCTGAGGCGCTGGCGCTGCCGCCATTGACCAACACTATGATAGGATAATTCCTCGATTCTCCATTTTTGTGAGCCTTCGCTACGATATCCTGAGAATGTTTCCTTCCCTTGGTTGTGACGATGATGCCCGAGTCCAAAAAGTAATCCGAAACTTCAATCGCCTGGGACAAAAGCCCACCTGGATTGTTTCTAAGATCTAGAATGAGTCCTTTAAGCTTCCCCTTTTTCTCCAGTTTTCCCACTGCGGAGGCCAAATCCGAGGCGGTTTTACTTTGAAAGGTAGAAATACGGACATAACCAATGCCCGGTGCAAGCATTAATGCCCTTACACTTTTCAGAGGAATCACATCCCTGGTAATAGAAAATACCAAGGGCTTTTTTTCTCCTTCACGCATAACTGTCAGTTTGACTTTTGTACCCTTTGGGCCGCGAATTCGTTTGACCGCGTCCATCAGGGTCATATCCTTAGTGGATTTATCTTCGATGCGAATTATTTTGTCCCCAGCTTTTAATCCCGCTTTATATGCAGGGGTTCCCTCAATTGGCGACACCACAGTGAGCACATTGTCCTTTATGGTAATCTCTATGCCTATGCCCGTAAAGCTGCCCTTGGTCTCGAGCATCAACTCTCTGTATTCATCTTTAGTCATAAATGACGAGTGCGGATCCAGGCTCTGAACCATTCCTTTCACTGCACCGTATATAAGCTTCTTGGGATCCTGAGGTTCCACATAGTTGTCCTGGATTTCCCTGAGCACTTCTGTGAATATTTCTAGATCAGGGTATGGCTCTTCAGTCCCGGCCTTAACTGATTTTTGGCCTCCGTTTAGGAATACAGCCCCTAAAATAAAGCTGAAAAGTATTATGGAATAAAAAAGTACCCTTACTTTTTCTCGTTTCATCCTTTCACCTCGAGATCTGCGATTATCTGCCAACCTCGCATTATAGCTTAATGGCTATCTTTTTTTATCTTACTCTTTTGCCTCTCTGAAATAAACCCCGTACGCTTGGATCACCTCCAATAATACCGCAGCGCCTGAAACCTAACCCCTTGTCTTCAGCCATTTCAACGGGTTCAGATTCTTGCCTCCTTTTCTGATCTCAAAATACAGGCTCGGGCCTATCCCATTCTTGACTGACCCAACCTCTCCTATAACCTCGCCCTGTTTCACCAGATCTCCCTCCTGCTTTTCTCTCCTTGCCAACAAGGCTGAAATGGTGAAGAACCTTGATCCATGGTTGATAATAATAACCTGTCCATACCCTTTTAGTCGTCCCGAGAACTCAATTCTTCCCGGCAGAATCGCTCTTACCTCTTCGCCCTCCCGTCCTCTTATGAATATCCCCTTTTCAAGATGTACCTTATTGGATCCGAAGAGTTTTGCCCCTTTAACTACTATGCCGTCTAGGGGCACGGGAAGCTTTCCCTTCAGCGAAGAGATGTCGCTATTTAGCGTTAGGGCAGGACTGCCACTGCTGTCCTTTACTCTGACTAAGCTCTCCTTGAACTTCGGGCCTGCTCGCGCGAGGTCTCTGGCGGCTGTCTTATAAAATTCCTTCTCCTCATGAATTCTCATTAATTGTATAACTTTTTTGTCAACCTCTTTTTTGAGCGCAGCAAGCTGGGGTACCTGTGCTTTCATAAGTGCATCGGTTCTACTTATTTCCAGCTTAACCTTTTCCAGTTCCTCTCCGATTTTGTGTTTCTCGATGAAGATCTTTTGCAATTGAGAGTAGTCCTCCGCTAAGATCAATCCTAAGTACTTAGCCCGGCGCCGAAATTCATCCAGATCCCTTGCAGTGCAAAGGGCTCTCATATAACCTTTCCGGGCATATTTGTAAAGGCTTACTAATCGGTCAGCAAGCTTGGCCTCCAGGAGTAGTTCGCGCCTTTTCAGGTCCTTCAGCTCCATTGCGAGCCCGGCGGATCTGCTTTTTAGGGATGCAATACTTCTGTCCAGCTCTTTTATCTCTTGTCTTTTTCTTTCAATATCCAGTTCTAATCGCGCAAATTTCCGCAAAAGACCCTTCTCTTTTAAGTCAAAGACTTCTAGCTTCGTCACCTCCTCGCTCAAGGCATCCCGGCCGGCTGCTAACTTTTGCCTGTTTGAGGCCTGCCTTTCACTCTGCGACCCTCTTGCCGCCCCTGTGAAAGTTAATGAAAACAGTAAGCAGCACAATGCGTATGTGGCCATAAGTCTCAGCCCGTCCCCATGGCCCCCTCCAATATGGCTATTGCTTGTGGCCCTCATTTCAGCTTCCTGCTACCTCAAAGAATCGCCCCACGGCGATAAAGCTCCCTATAGCTCCTACAACAAGGCTCAGCCCAATAATCCCCCCGATAATTGCCAAGGGAATAAACTGTAGCCTCGCCACTGCAAGGGTAAGTACCGCAGTTTTCTTCATAGAAAAAACCAAGAAACCAAGATGGAGTACCCCGAGAGCAGCCACTGCCGAAACTACACCCTGAATCATCCCCTCAATAATAAAAGGAGCCTTCACGAACCAGTCGGTAGCCCCCACAAGTTTCAATATTTCGATTTCCTCCTTCCTCGAATAAATGGTGAGTTTTATGGTATTGGTCACAATGAACAACGCTCCCAGGGCCAAAAGGCCACCAACAATAAAACCTATTATTTTTACCACCTCCAGTATGTCCTTGAACCTTGTTATCCATGCTTCGCTATATTGGACCTCTTGTACACCTGTCAGTTTACCAAGGCGCATTGCCAGAGCTTTGAGCGAATTGCTTTTATTGTTGGCCGATTTTAGCTGGACCTCGAAGGAAGCAGGCAAAGGATTGCTCGCAAGCGCTGAAAGCAACTTGGACTGGGGACCCAGTGCCTGCTTGAACTGCCGGAGTGCCTCTTCTTTTGAAACAAATCTATAGCTCAATACGTTGGGCTGGTCCTTGAGAAATTGCTCAATTTTCTCCAGTTCATTTTTGTCCACATCCTCTGCCAGGTACACTGAGATACTCATTGACCCACCCCAATCCTGAATCCAGCCATAGACGTTGAGATACAAAAGGATGAAAGCCCCCAGGATAAGAATGCATATGGCCATCGTGCTAAGTCCTATGAAATGAACCAGGGGATTGTTCCTAATATTGGACACTGCCTGTCCAAAAAAGTAAGTTGCCCGTTTCACGGCTAAGTTTCCCCTATAATTTCACCTTGCCGCAGCAGGACCTTTCTCTGCTCGGTGGAATCCAAGAGTTCCTTACTATGGGTGGCAATGACAACTGTTGTCCCTTTCATATGGATAGTTCTGAACAGCACTATCATTTCTTTAGTAAGGTCGGGATCCAGATTTCCGGTTGGCTCGTCAGCTAGCAGCAACATCGGATTCCTGACTATTGCCCGGGCTATGGCCACTCTCTGTTGCTCGCCACCAGATAACTGAGGAGGGAAAAGGCTCTCTTTCTTCTCAAGCCCTAATGACCTTAGGGTCTGATGGGTTTTCTTCTTTACGTAAGATGTGGATTCTCCCATCACTTCAAGGGAGAGGGCAACATTTTGAAAAACCGTTTTGTTGGCGAGGAGCTTAAAGTCTTGGAACACAAACCCTATTTTCCTTCTCAGCAGATCCAGCCTTTTTCTGTTTATGCGGCTGAGGTTTATCCCATCAATAAGGATATGGCCGCTGGTTGGTGGTTCTGCGCCGAAAATAAGCCTCAGCAGGGTGGTCTTCCCTGCGCCGCTTGGCCCAGTAATATAAACAAACTCTCCCTTTTTGATGTGCAGATTAATGTCCCTGAGTGCTACATTTCCTCCAAATACCTTCCTCACGTGAAACATGCGGATCATTTCGGTACCGTCTCCACACCGGGCTCCATATATACAGTTGGTTGAGTGCCAATTACTCTGTTTCCGGCTCTGTGTGACCCAGCATTATCATCCTTTCTTTTGCAGCAACCTCCCTACGCATCTCCCACATATCCCACTGCTCTTTCAGTCTACCAAGCTCTGATTCAAGTTGATCGATTTTCCCGTAATTCTCACTATTCGAGGAGGCCTTGAGTTCCTTTAGCAGAGCCTTGGTCTCCCTCACCTTTTCCTTTATCTTCCTCAATTCAGCAAGTGCCTGGCGTTCTTTTCTGGTAGGAATCTCAACCTTACCTGGGCATGAGTGAACTGGAAGCAAAAACTTCATGTCTTCTCCTTACATAGCCCCAGTCTATCGTTGAGATAGACTTGAGTTCTTGAGTTCTTTAGAGCGGAAGATTACCATTTAGAAGAATCTTTTTCTACAATGAAATTACGCTACTATAACCTTGACCACTGTTCAACGCACACTTATTATTAGTTGCCCGGACCCACCCAGCCACAGTAGCACTAGATCGTATCGTTGCTTTGTTGTTGATACATGTAATAGACCTGATCAGGAGGAGACATAATGAAAGTATTCGAAGGCTTGCACGCCTTTCTCTGGGCGAACCCTACGACCAACAATTGCAACACGTATTTGATCAGGGGGAGCAAGAATATTCTCATAGACCCGGGGCACCACCATCTTTTCAGCCACGTCCTCGATAACCTGGCCTTGTTATCTATGGGCGTAGAAGACATTGATTTAGTAATAATTACCCATGGGCATCCTGATCATCTGGAGGCAGCGAGGCGATTTTTCGGGACAAAGGCGTTGATAGCTATGAGCGAGACAGAATTTCACTTCATACGGCAAGTCGCGCCTCACTATGGACAGGCATTGGGAGGGGCTGACTTTGAGCCTCACATACTTCTTCGCGAAGGGAATCTGGAAACAGACAGTGTAAAGTTTGAGGTCATTCTTGCTCCCGGCCACTCACCCGGCTCCATTTGTCTTCATTGGCATGAGAAAAAGGCGGTTTTTACCGGCGATGTCGTATTCAATGGAGGCATAGGTAGGACTGATCTTCCCGGAGGCGACGGTGAGCAACTTAAAGACAGCATAAGAAGGCTGGCACAATTGGAACTTGAATATGTACTCCCCGGTCATGGGGACATAATAGTTGGCGCAAACCAGGTAAGGGCTAATTTCAGGGAGATAGAAAATTTCTGGTTTGGGTATATATAAAAGGCCTCAGGCCTAAGGCGCAGGGCAAGAGGCGAAAGGAACAAGGAATAAGGATATCTGAGTCCTTTATTAACTTTAGCTCACGCTAGTTCACCCATTTTTTATGTCACTAAAGAAGAGACACAACAGACCCACCATTGATTTCGATTTGCGGCAGCTTGAAATATTTTGCAAGGTGGTGGAACTCAAGAGTTTCTCTAAAGCTGCAAGGGAAGTCTACCTTGCCCAGGCCTCTGTCAGTGAAAGAATTGCTACCCTCGAGGCTATGATAGGGACTAGGTTGCTCAACAGATTGGGCCGAACTGTGGTACCCACTGTAGCTGGTGAACGCCTTTACAAACATGCCATTCGTCTCCTTGATGTGAAGAGGAAGATATGCCTGGAAATGGAGGACTTCTTGGGCTTAAAACGGGGCGAAATCCGAATAGGGGGTAGCACAATTCCCGGGGAGTATATATTACCCGAGGTGGTCGGGAAATTCCATCAGCTCTATCCCGAGATATCCGTAACCTTGTTAGTTGGGGACAGTGAAGAGGTAGAATCAAGGGTTCTCGACGGATATCTGGAATTGGGCGTCATCGGTTCCCGCAGCACAAATGCCAACTTGCATCAATGGGAGCTATGGGAGGATGAACTTGTTGCTGCCATACCCTCTGATCACCCCTGGGCCAAGAAAGAAGGGGTAAGCCTCGAGGAGCTCGGTCAGGAACCTTTCATAGCGAGAGAGCGGGGTTCAGGAACACTTAAAATGTTTCAAGACCATATTAAATCTCTCGGATACACCGATCTTGATGGTTTCAAGATCGTTGCATCCTTGGGGTCTTCCACAGCGGTAAAAGAAGGAATTAAAGCTGGCCTCGGTGTCTCTGTCATATCCGCCAAAGCCATAGCCACAGAAGTAAAGGTGGGGATCCTAAAAGCGATAAGGATAAAAGGCTTGCCCATTACGAGGAAATTTTATTTAATTAAAGACCGTAGAAGGGCTTCCTCTCCCCTGTGTAAGGCCCTGATAGATTTCTTGATACAGAACGCAAAACGGGAATAAGAGATGGAACAAAGGGATGTCATAGATTACAGAGGTGATTGCTGAAAGGCATATTTGGACGTAGGTCTATGTCTGAGGATAATGCCACCCGGAGAGCATATAGAATTCATTATCGAAACGGAAAAGCTTGAAAAGATAAAAAAGGTTGTTCAACACAATCACGGCGAAATTGTCGCCAGAGAGGATCTTCCTCAGGCCGTGAGACTAAAGGTAAAGAAACTTTGAGGCCTTCTCATTGCATTATAAAGGCGTTCGCTTCTGTTTCCAACCAGTTAAGCCATGCACTTATAGTAGCCAGCTTGAAGGTACACACCAACTTCAGATACTCATCTTTTTCCTTTTTTTTGATAGAAGCCACTCTGCTCCTCTTTTCCTTGAGAATATCGGCCTGGGAAGCCAGTAGCTCAGGCCCCCACTCAAGGCCATATTTTTTTATGAAGTATAGCTTCGCCAGGAACTCCACCCGCATATCCCTGACATGACTTGACGGGCTCTTCACCCATTGCAGGAATTTATCCCTGCCTCCCTCTGTGAGATGAAAGATACGTTTAGATGGTCTTGTCTCCTGGTGCTCCATGCGGCTATCTACGAGCCCTTCTTTGTCCAGGCGCTTGAGGACTGCATAAAGCTGGCTGGTACCCACGTACCAGCTTTGCCCCAGGGAGTCGCGCAGGAAATTAATTATCTCATAACCGTGTCTAGGACCTGAGTATAATGACCCCAACAAAACATATTCTGTGGCTGGACGAGTCTTCATAACTTAAGCCGTCAGTCTTCAGCTCTCCTTTGCCCTTTTTTCTGAACCCTCTCTTCTCTTATCTTTTGAGATTTGTCATTCGCCTTCTACCTCAAATTCGGCGAATCCCCGTCCTAACGCACCTTTTTTCTTTCTCTTTTACCATTGTCCTTTTGCCCTATTTCCCGAATGGACACACTGGGTAATGGCACTTCTCACAATTCAAACAAAGTCCCCCATGGGCCATCTCCGCCAGATCTCGCCTAGTTATAATTTCCCCGGCCAGTACTCTCGGAAGCATGAGATCAAAGACCGTAGCCCTGTAATAGAGCACGCATGCTGGCAGGCCCATTACCGGCACACCGTTTACGCGAGCATACAGGAACATGGCACCAGGCAATACAGGGCTCCCATAAACCAAATCCACAGCACCTGCCTGCTTAATTGCCACCCTGCTTACATCATCGGGGTCAACACTCATGCCTCCTGCTACAAGGACAAGCTCACTACCCCTCTCTATGGTCTTCAATATGGCCTGTCTGATAATGTCCATATCGTCAGGGCAAAAGATCACCTGTTCTAGTGAGCACCCGAAGTGGGCCAACTTCTTCCTTAAAATAGGAGCGAACTTATCCTCAATCCGGCCATAATACACCTCATTACCTGTTATTACCGCCCCTGCCTTGAATTTTTGGAACTCTTTAACGCCAAAAATTCCACCTGCCTTTCTGGCCACAGACACCGCCTTGTTCACATATGTCTTGCTAATAACCAGAGGAATTGCCCTTGTCCCTGCTATGATGTCACCCTTGTACACCACGTCGTTATTATGCCTCGAAGAGCAAGTGACATCCGGTACCATGTTGAACTCTGTGAGTGTTGCGGCGTTGACCTTAAGCAGACCAGTTACCAAGGCCCGTAACGTGATCTTACCTTCCGAAGGATTTCCGTCATGGCCGACGTTTTCGCCGCACAACGCATCTGCCAACAACACTGCAGCCTCATCCTCGTGGTACTCCTCTGGCCCAATGTGCAGGGCGAAGAGATGCTCTTTGCCCAATCTGCGCAGGTGTTCTAGATCTTCCTCCCTCACTATATGGCCCTTTTTAAAGGCGGGGCCTTTAAATTGCCCAGGTCTTATTTCTGTAATGTCATGGGCGAGAACCCGGCCAACGCACTGATCAAGTGGAATTATCTCTGCCGATGAACTAAACTTGTTTTCTGGGACTGGTTCGCTTTTCATATGAAACTCCAAGGATTCCATTCGTATTCTATTATGGAATACTACATATCATAGTACTCGGCGGCGGTCAAAAAAAATCCGCCTCCCTTTCCTGGAACGCGGAGCCGCAACCCATCCGATCACAACCCCTCAAAGCCCGTTCAGTTGCTTTAGAAACTCTATTCCTTTGGTTTCTCCCATCTGCGCCGCCCTTTCCCAATCTTCCTTAGCCTTGTCTTTTTGTCCCAATTTCCAGAACAGAAATCCTCTGATGACCAGCGATTTGGCATCAGCGCGGCCCAACTCGAGAGCCCTATTGTAATCTTCCAGGGCCTCATCCACTTCATCCTCTCTAGCATATGCCAGTCCTCTGTTGTGGTAGAAAGACGCCACATCCGGCTTAAGCTCAATTGCTCTTGTATAGCTTTTGATGGCCTCCTGGTAACGGCCCATCCTCAGCAGACAGTTCCCTGCATTGTAATATAACCAGGGATCTGTCTCCATGGCTTCAGCAGCCTTGAGATAATCATCGTAGGCCTCCTCAAATCTGTGCATTTTCCCATATGCACATCCCCTCAAGAAATAAGCGGTCCTGTCCTCAGGTCTGCACTCGATCAGCCTTGTGAAGTCCGCCACCGCCTTTTCATGGTCAGCGAGATATTTCAAGTACGTAATGCCCCTGTTCCTGTATGCCTCAGCATAATCTTCATCCAGCTCAATTGCTCGTTCATAATCATCCAACGCCTCTTCAATTCTT
This sequence comes from uncultured Desulfobacteraceae bacterium, assembly GCA_964485655.1. Taxonomy (GTDB): domain Bacteria; phylum Desulfobacterota; class DSM-4660; order Desulfatiglandales; family Desulfatiglandaceae; genus B111-G9. The sequence goes on along the minus strand of CAZAKC010000027.1, from coordinate 14,046 downwards.
CCTAGCTTTACCTTGCTGCTTGCCCTGTTATGGTAAGCAACGGGATTGAAGGGATCGAGTTCCAGCGCCGAGGAAAAATCATCTACTGCTTGCTCATACTCTTCCAGATGGAAATATGCCGAGCCCCTGTAAAGATTGCATTCCAGCGCTTCCTTTTTTTCCCGCAATAGTGCGTTGTAGATTTCAATGGCACCATGATAGTCGCCACGGAAAAATTTCCTTCTGGCTTCATCGAGTAGCTCCCTGGTCCTTACAATTTCTTCGGGCTCCCCCTGCTCCGCCCTTTTCACGTACTCCGCCTTGACTTTCGCAATTCTTACCTCTTGCTCAAGGCGCTCAACTTGCTTCAATGCCTCCTCTGCGCGGGATCTCGCCCTATTTAGCTCTTCTATTTTATTGTCGATCTCCTGAACAATATTTACGGCCTGGGATATCTGCTCTGGGTCGGCAACAAGGCGAGCCTTCAGATAATATGTCTTTCCCTCAAGCTTTTCCTCAATGATTTCTCTTCTAATAAGGTCACGAGCAATATTGAGCAACTCTCCTTCTGTCAGGTTCTCTGAACCTGTAGGCGTTTCCAGTTTTATAAATCGGGCGAGTTCATCTAATGCCAGTTTATCTACATTGCTAAGAGCGGCAGAACGGTAAGCCTCAAGCCCCCCGTAGCTGCCCCCCCTTGTCCTCTGTTCTTTCTGAAAGGTAAATGTACCAGCCAGAGAGGAATTGGCTGTGACCAAATACAGTGCCACATTGGCCAGGATCCTCTGATAATTCTCGCCAAATTCCGCACCAGCTTCATTACCTACCTGATCCAGCATATATTCCTCTCTTTGTCAGAATCATGCGCTTGAATTACCACTCTCAACCGCCGCGCACTCGGGTATTTGCAGGCTGGGGCTTAGCCTTTGGGCTTCCCCCCGGCCGAAACTCGATACCATATTTGGTCAATAGATCTTTCATGGCCTCTTCGAGAACATCATTAATTGGCCGCTCCAGATCTATAGCAAGCTTTTTGAATTCCTTGAGGAGATCATTTCTTATTTGGGTGGAGAACATCTTTTTCTTCATAGGTGCGCTATTTAGCATAAAGAAATCAATAAATCAAGTTATTTTTTTGTCTTATTCTTTACAATATCGTGTTAACATGTTATAATGTTATTTAGCTTTCATGTTATCTTTATTTCTCTATATCATGACCAGTAAGACTGGCACCTAAACGACCTATTAAGGGTAACTCGTTTGGGGTATTGCAAAATCCGGTAAAAGCGGTAAACTAAGTTTAAGGAATTCAGACTTGATTCATTCCGGGAGCCCTACAAAAGGCTTAAACACTATGTGCCTCCTCGTAATAGCCTACAAACACCATTCAAAGTACCCGCTTGTCGTGCTTGCAAACCGCGATGAGTACTACGACAGGCCTTCCGCACCTGCTCGGTTTTGGGAAGAGGCACCCTTTGTTCTTGGAGGGAAGGACCTCAGGGGCGGTGGGACGTGGCTCGGCATAACAACAGCAGGAAAGATCGCTGCCATAACTAATTACCGAGATCCGAAAAGCGTTAAGTCCGAGGCTCCTTCAAGAGGCATACTGGTGAGAGATTTTCTCATGGGGGATAAGAACGCTCGGCAGTATTTGGCCTACCTATTACCCAAGGCTTCTGAATACAATGGATTTAATCTCATCCTGGGCGATATGCGAGAACTTTACTGGTATTCCAACAGGGGACAAGGCCCACAGCTTCTCGGCCCCGGTCTATATGGGCTCAGTAACCACCTTCTTGATACCCCATGGCCAAAGGTCACCAAGGCAAAGCGCGAGGTGTCAAAATTGCTCGCATCGGATGAACTGCCTTCTGATGAGGCCTTTTTTGAACTGCTCATGGACCGAGTTCAAGCTGAGGACTCGCTATTACCCAATACAGGCGTAGGCCTTGAATGGGAAAGAATCCTATCGCCCATATTCATCTCCAGCCCCATCTATGGTACAAGGTCCTCTACTCTTATTTTCGTTGATGCCAAAAGTAACGTGCGATTTATAGAAAAAACTTATAATAACCGCAAAGCTCTTTCCATGGTTCAGACTTACGAATTTAAGCTCGACGATATTCCCACAAGATGATCCCTTGAAATGCACTCAACAAATCAATACAATGCATCTCCCCAACACAGAGGGTGATTTCGTTATCAACCGGAGACAAAAATGACAAAAGACACAAACACCACAAAAAAAGAATTAGTTAGATATGACCTGAACCACTTATGGCATCCTTTCACGCAGATGAAAGAGTGGTGTGCACAAGAGCCCTTGATAATTGAGAAAGGACAGGGCAACTGGCTCATAGATATAGACGGCAATCGTTACCTTGACGGTGTGTCTTCTCTTTGGGCCAATATCCACGGCCACTGCCGCCAGGAAATCAATGATGCCATATCCCGGCAATTGGACATGATTTCCCATTCCACGCTCCTGGGTCTAACCCATCCTCCGGCGGTCCTTTTGGCCCGCCGCCTGGCAGAAATCTCGCCCGGAAACCTCAGGTGGGTATTTTATTCTGAAAGCGGGTCCACTGCCGTGGAAATAGGCCTCAAGATTGCATTCCAATATTGGCAAAATGCAGGCCGAACGAGCAAAAAAACCTTTCTTTGCTTGAGGGAGGGGTACCATGGAGACACACTGGGTTCGGTAAGCGTAGGAGGGATAGATCTATTCCATAAAATCTATTCCCCTCTTCTGTTTAACTCTTTCAAGGCTCCTTCACCCTATCTCTTTTGCAGAGAATACGGCCTGCCTCTCGAACAGGGCGCAGAGCCCTGTGCCGAGCGGGTTGAACAGATCCTTAGTCAACATCACAATGAGATCGCAGGATTCATCCTCGAGCCTTTGCTCCAAGGTGCAGGTGGCATCCTTCCCTTTCCTCCTGGCTATCTAAAGACAGTCAGAGAACTGTGCAATAAATACGATGTATTACTAATAGCGGATGAAGTTGCAGTTGGCTTTGGCAGAACCGGCACTCTCTTTGCTTGCGAGCAAGAGGGAGTGACCCCTGATCTGCTCTGTCTGGGCAAAGGGATAACCGGCGGCTATCTTCCCCTAGCCGCTACCCTTTGTACTGACCAGGTATTCCAGCCCTTCTGGGCTGACTACCATGAACTGAAAACCTTTTTCCACGGCCATACATACACGGGCAATCCTTTGGCCTGTGCTGCTGCTCTGGCCTCTTTGGACCTGTTTGAAAAGGATCGAGTGCTCGAGCGTCTTCCAGAGAAAATTAAAGTCCTCGCCAGTGGTCTCCAACGTCTGAGGAAATCGGCCCCCGTAGGAGATACCAGACAAGTGGGCCTTATGGCCGGAGTGGAAGTGTTCAAAGACGCCAACAAGCTCGAGCCTTATCCTATTGAAGAGAGGGTTGGCCACAGGGTATGTATGAAGGTCAGGGAATATGGTGTCATACTAAGAAATCTAGGGGATGTGATCGTTATTATGCCCCCACTATCCATCACTGAAGAGGAAATTGAAAAGATTGTAGATTCAGTGGAGAAGGCGATCAATGAAGTTTGCCCATAGAACACCGACCCTGCCCCCCTGGGCTCATTTTCTATCCTCCTACCTACAGGACCTACAAGGCAAGGACCTGTTACGCCGCCTGATACCAGTTCAATCTCTGGGATCTAGCAGAGCTGTGGTGGCGGGAAAAGAGATGGTGCTGTTCTGTACAAATGACTATTTGGGCCTTTCATCTGACCAAAGGATGAAAAAGGCGGCCATGTCGGCACTTGAACAATGGGGGACGGGCAGCGGCGCATCAAGGCTTATCTCCGGTAACATGGTCCTTTACGGGCAGCTTGAAGCAGATTGTGCCAGATTTAAGGAAACAGGATCGGCTTTGGTTTTTTCATCCGGCTATAGCACTAATATTGGTGTTATCACTTCGTTGGTAAGCCAGGGCGACACTATCCTTAGTGATCAGCTCAATCATGCAAGTATCGTTGATGCATGCAGGCTGTCTAGGGCCGAAGTCATTGTCTATCCCCATGGAGATGCTCATGCTGTAGAATCATACCTTAAGTCAAAGAACCGCAAAGGCAAAATCCTCGTGGTTACTGACGGCGTGTTCAGTATGGATGGGGATTTGGCTCCCTTGCCCGATCTGTCTGGCTTATGCAAGGACTATGGGGCCCTTTTAGTGGTAGATGATGCCCATGGTACTGGCATCCTTGGAAAAAGGGGAGCCGGCACCCTCGACTATTTTGACATACCTTCTGAGGGGATAATCCAAGTAAGCACCTTCAGCAAGGCACTGGGCAGTCTTGGGGGATTTGTTGCTTGCACGAAAATCGCGAGGCAGTATTTTGTGAATAAGGCTCGCTCCCTCATATATTCTACTGCGCTTCCCCCTTCGGTCTTGGCTGCAAACATTGAGGCACTCAGAATAGTCCAACAGGATCCAGGGCTCAGATTTCGGCTGAGGCAGTTGACACTGCGGCTAAGGAAGGGGCTTGAGGCCCTTGGTATCCCTGTACCCAATCACCCAACTCCCATATTTCCTATTATAATCGGGGTAGCTGGGCAGACGGTGCGCCTGTCAAAATACTTAATGGAAAAGGGCGTTTTTGTGCCCCCCATCCGCCCCCCCACGGTACCAAAAGGTCAAAGCCGGCTGCGCATCAGCCTCAGTGCTTCTCACCGCGAGGAAGATATTGACTTGCTGGTTTCTGCCCTTTCTGATTATTTTAGGAGGGGGGCCTGAGCTTGGTGGATAATTTCCCGTTCAAGGGCTTATTTGTCACTGGCACAGACACGGAGGTGGGCAAGACATTTGTCTGCGCATTGCTGCTCAAATTGCTCACAGACAGTGGTGTCAATGCTACCTATTTCAAGCCAATTGCCACAGGGTGCTCTGAAGGAATCTCAAGCCCCGAGGACGTGGCATTTGTAAGCAGTGTCTCAGGCCTCGATCTATCTGATCTTATTCACTGCCCCATTAGATACCAAAAACCCCTTGCGCCCCTTGCTGCAGCACGATTGGAAAACCGGCCAGTTTCCCTTGACTTAATCCTTGAGTGCTATGAAAAGTTAATGGGATCCGCGGAATTTTTGGTGGTTGAGGGGGTCGGCGGTCTCATGGTCCCATTGGCGCCAGGGTATCTCGTGGCCGACCTCATGCAGGAACTGGAACTACCCGCACTTGTTGTGACCAGGCCCACATTGGGCACAATTAATCATACGCTTCTCACCCTTCGCGCAATCCACAGGAGAGGTATCCCACTAGTGGGTTTTGTTACAAATGGCCATAGGGATAAAAAAGACGAGGCTGCCCAAAGCAGCCCTGCCCTGATAGAAGAGTTCAGCGGCGTAGAGTTCTTGGGTCACATACCCCGATATGAACAGGAAAAAATGTCCATAGCTGACTTTATAGGAAAAAAAGCGCCTTTTCTAAAGCGCTTTGTGGCTGAAAGAATATTATCACGCCGATCTACCTAGTTAGTTGGTAGCTACCCCTTTTGCCCTCAGCTTGTCCATAAACAATTGCCTGATCTGTTCCAGTTTCTCCTTTGAATGGGCTTCAAACCTGAGCACCAGTACCGGCTGAGTATTTGAAGCCCTTACAAGCCCCCATCCATCTCCAAAGAGAACCCTGGCACCATCAACATCGATAACTGTGTATTCCTTTTTAAAGTCCTGGGCAAGCTCTGCAACTATCTGAAATTTTTTATCCTCCGGGCAATCTATTCTTATCTCCGGGGTATTCACTGTCTCGGGGACCCCCTCCAACAAATCCCTCACAGATTTGTCAGTATTGGAGAGGATCTCCAATAACCTTGCTCCTGCATAGATTGCATCGTCATATCCCAGGTAACGCTCAGCGAAAAACAAATGCCCACTCATCTCCCCTGCAAGCAGTGCCCCCTCTTCCTTCATCTTGTTTTTGATGAGAGAGTGGCCTGTCTTCCACATAATTGCCTTACCACCATGTTTCTCGATATCATCGTATAACACCTGTGAACACTTAACCTCTCCAATTATCTTGGCTCCTGGATACTTCTTTAGCAGATCCCTTGAAAAAATTATCATGAGCTGATCACCCCATATAATCCTGCCCTCTTTGTCCACTACTCCGATACGGTCTGCATCCCCATCAAAGCCAATGCCCACATCTGCATCCGTCTCTTTCACTTTTGCAATAAGGCTCTTGAGATTTGCTGGGATGGTCGGGTCTGGATGGTGATTTGGAAACCTACCGTCGGGCTCCCCAAAAAGCGATACAACCTCGAAGCCCAGCATCTCATACAGGGGCTTTGCCACAGGTCCAGCAACGCCGTTTCCCGAGTCAATGACCACTCTGCGCTTGTGCGCACCTGTTTGGATCTTTCCTGCTACATACTCAATGTAAGGGGTGACAACATCTGCCCTGCTTATATTTCCTTCGCCCGAGGCAAAAGATCCTGCCTCGGCAATCTTTCTTATCTCCTGAATCTCCGAGCCATAGATGCTGGCATGCCCAAGACATACTTTGAAGCCATTAAACTCGGGTGGGTTGTGGCTTCCGGTGATCTGGATGCCTCCTTGAACATCTAAATGATGAAGCGAAAAATAAAGAAGAGGAGTCGGCACCATCCCCACGTCTACGATATCTATTCCTGTCTCCATCAGTCCTTTTGACAAGCCTTCGAACAAGGCAGGCGAACTGAGCCTGCAATCCCGCCCCATAGATATTTTCGTAACTCCCTTTTTCATGTAATAGGTACCTATTGCAAGTCCCAGTTGATGGACACTATCCTCATTTAATTCATCCGGTACTATACCTCTGATATCATACTCGCGAAATATGTGCGCCTTCATAGCAATCTCTCCTTTCCTGATTCTTTTAATGCTTCCACTACCCTCCGGATATCCTGCGCACGATCAAGGTCAGCCACCAGTAAGCTGTCCTCGGTATCCACCACAAGGCATCGTTCCAGGCCAAGTGCCGCCACTACCCGGCCGTTTCTACTGGAAATGAAGCTATTCCAACAATCAATAACCAGCACATCACCTTCCACAAGATTATTTGCACTATCATACTCGGAACTTCTTAGCTCGTACAGCGAGGACCATGAGCCGACATCGCTCCAACCGCAATCACATGGAACCACATAAACGTTACCCCTGGTTTTTTCCATCACACCATAGTCAAATGAAATGGATTCCAACTCTTCATATACCTGCTTAAGCACATTTGGAAAATCGCTGGTTCCGAGAGCACCCTTCAAGTGGCTGAGGCCCTCTGAGAGCTCTGGCATACAATTCCTGATCTCAGCAAGTATTGTCTGCGGCGTGGCTACAAATATTCCGGCGTTCCAGAAATAGCTGCCATCTGCTAGGTATTTCTTTGCCGTGTCAAAGTCAGGTTTTTCCACAAATGCGGAAACCTTGTGAACGCGCCCACCCCTGTCATCCTCGTAGGTCTCAGCTTTCTGGATGTAACCGTACCCTGTCTCGGGCCTCGTTGGTATTATGCCAAGGGTGACAATTCCTCCCCCTTCCGCCACCTCGCCCGCAATTTTAAGCGCTTCCAGAAAGGCCCCTTCATCCCTGATAAAATGATCTGCGGGCAAGAAGGCCACAGCGCTACTGCATCCAAGGTGCTGTGCATACAGTGCCCCCAAGCCGATACAGGGGGCAGTATTCCTGCCCATTGGTTCTGCGAGGATGTGTACCTGCCGTTGGGAAAGGAGTTCTTTAGCGAGATCTTCGTGATTCTTGCCTAATACGATAATCATCTCTTCATCAGGGACAAGAGGAGAGAGCCTCTCACAGGTCTCCACCAGCATGGGTGCTCTGCCGGTGATGTTCAGGAACTGTTTTGGTAAGTCTTTCCTGCTTGCAGGCCAAAACCTAGTGCCAGATCCACCTGCCATAACCACTGCATACATCCCACTATCACCTCCTCAGTTTTTCAGATCGATAGCACCCTAGGATCCCCGCGTTACAGCGCGGGTTACGTTCTATAGTCCGCGTTGATACTCACGTAGTCATGAGACAGATCGCAGGTCCACATATAGCCCTCATGTCGGCCTTGATTCAAATCTATGGTCAGATCATAGGTTCTCTCTTGTTTCATGATCCCTGCCGCGCTTTTTTCATATTCAACTCCTAGGCCTAGCCCGTTCGAGACGATCTGAACATCCCCCACCCAAATATCCACCCTATTTTCATCCATACGAACACCTGACCTGCCAAGTGCTGCCATTATCCTGCCCCAGTTCGGGTCATTTCCGTACAGAGCGGTTTTCACGAGAAGGGAATTAGCTACGGTTCTGGCTGCCTTCGATGCACTTTCACGGTCCGTAGCCCCTTTGACGCGGATTCTCACCAGCTTTGTTGCTCCCTCGCCGTCTTTTACTATCATTTTTGCTAGATCACCGGCCACTTCTTCTAAGAGAGCAACAAACGTTCCTTTGTCCTCTTGTGTTAAATCTCTGTTACCTGCCAGGCCACTGGCCATCATCAGCACGGTGTCATTTGTACTCATGTCTCCATCTACAGTAATCCGATTAAAGGTTCTGTCAACCACCAAAGTCAGTGATTTTGAAAGGGTTACAGGATCAACATTGACATCGGTCAGAATAAAACAAAGCATGGTGGCCATATTAGGCATAATCATGCCAGCGCCTTTTGCGATACCCAATATATTAAAAGAACTGCCCCCAACGTTGCCCACTCTGAAGCATAGCTTGGGAAATGTGTCTGTGGTCATTATGGCCTTCGCCACATCCAAAAAACGGGCTTCCGAAAGACTCCTCACCAGTTCGGGGATGGCTCGTTGCACTTTTCCCATATCCATGGGGAGCCCTATTACACCCGTGGAGCAGACTAAAACGTCCTGCTCATTTATTCCTGTTTTGTCGGCAACAAGTGACGCTGTGGCACGGGCGTCCTCCATGCCTTGTACACCTGTGCAGGCGTTGGCATTCCCTGAATTTGCCACAATGGCGCGCGCCTTGCCGTTTTTGATATTTGCCCGGCTCAAAACCACAGGGGCCGCCTGTACACGGTTCGTGGTAAAGACCCCCGCCACTGTGGCATCCACATCACAATAAATGAGGGCCATATCCAGGCCCCCATTTTTTTTCAGCCCCGCTGAGACAGCCGAGGCCTTAAAACCCGGAACAATGTAATTTTCATCCTTCATCTGCCTTTACCTCTAGCATGGTTTAATCATCAACGAAACCAGCAGAAAAATCTCTCCACTCCGCAGTGTCAAATGTCAAAATCCAAATGCCACACGATTTCTGGCCCGGCATTCGCAATTCGAAATTCGATATTCTACATTCCCTCCTACACGCTCCCCAGCCCACCAGAGGCAGGTAAACCTCCCATCCTCCCAGCTTCCTAGCCTCCCAGCTTCCCAGCCTCCCAGCCTATTTATTCGCCCCGCAGCATTTCTTGTACTTTTTCCCGCTGCCACACGGGCAGGGATCGTTCCTCCCTATCTTTTTCCCCTGCCTTCTGACCGTAGTTGGCTGGGACACCTCATCTCCATGACTCATATGCAGTGCCTTTTTCTTCTTCTTGGTAATCTTTTCAGGGGCGCGGGCCACAAACTGGAGCCGGAATAATGTCTTCAGCGTTTCCTCACGAATGCGGTCCATAAGCTCCTGGAAAAGGGCAAACCCCTCCTTCTGATATTCTGTCAAGGGATCGAGCTGGCCATAACCCCTCAGCCCGATACCTTCTTTCATATGCTCCATGTCTTGCAAATGCCTAACCCACTGATCATCTATAATCTGGAGCATAATCAGCCTTTCTAATTCTCCCAAATCCTCTCTACCAACAATCTCTTCCTTTTTCCTATATGTAGCCTTGACCTGCTCTTTTATGATTTCGGTTAACTCCTCGACGTCCAAGCCTTCGAAGCGGTCCTCGCCTAGATCCTTTGGGGATATTTTTGGCCTGAATCCAAAGATCCGGGACAGATTATCTGTCAGGCCCTTTATATCCCAGTCTTCCGGTGGATTCTTGGGGTCTACCCATTGTTCGACGATCGTCTCGATTTTCTCCTCTATCATATCTTCTATAATCTCGGGCACGCCCTCTCCGGCAAGGATGTCTTTCCTCAACGAGTATATGATCTCCCGATGCTTGTTCATTACATCATCGTATTCCAAGAGGTGCTTCCTGATATCAAAGTTCTGGGCCTCAACCTTCCTCTGGGCGTTCTCTATAGCCTTTGAAATCAGGCCATGCTCTATGGGCTCACCTTCCTGCATTCCCAAACGGCTCATTATCGACGAGATCCGGTCTGATCCAAAAATCCTCAGCAGATCATCTTCCAGGGAAAGATAAAAGCGCGAAGAGCCAGGGTCACCCTGTCTTCCAGATCGGCCACGTAATTGGTTATCTATACGCCTAGATTCGTGTCGCTCCGTTCCAAGGACGTGGAGCCCCCCAAGTTTTGTCACACCTTCTCCCAGTACAATGTCGGTTCCTCTTCCGGCCATGTTCGTGGATATAGTCACAGTCTTAGCCTGGCCAGCCTTCGCTATTATCTCTGCTTCCTTCTCATGGTGTTTGGCATTCAAAACGGAATGGGGTATGCCTGCCCGTTTGAGCATCTTGCTCAACATTTCTGACTTTTCAATGGAGACTGTTCCCACAAGGACTGGCTGCCCCTTGTCGTACAATTGCTTAATCTCATCTACTATTGCCTTAAACTTCTCGCGTTCAGTCTTGTAGATCACATCGGGATAGTCCTTACGGATCATTTTCTTGTGGGTAGGTATTACCACCACATCAAGTTTATAGATATTTTCAAACTCGGCTGCCTCCGTGTCTGCCGTTCCCGTCATTCCCGCAAGCTTTTCATACATTCGAAAGAAATTCTGGAATGTGATGGTAGCAAGGGTCTGGTTTTCCTCTGCCACCTTGACACCTTCCTTTGCCTCGACAGCCTGATGCAATCCGTCGCTCCAACGCCTTCCTGGCATCATCCTGCCCGTAAACTCATCCACTATCACGATTTCACCATCCTTCACCACATAGTGGACATCCTTTTCGAAGAGCCAGTAAGCCTTGATGAGCTGTTGAGTCGCATGGAGTAATTCTGAAGTTCGAACAAACCGATCTTCAAGCTCTTTTAAACGCTCACGCCGCTCTTTTTCGCTGAGAGTGTTATCTTCTTCTATCTTTCTGCTTTCTAAATCTAGATCTGGAATCGCGAAGTCACCCAATCCGCTGGCCGATAAGAGCTTTATCCCCTTTTCTGTTAACTCTACCGAGTTGTTGCGCTCATCGATGGTACAATAGAGAATCTGATCTAACTCCGGAAGGATCTTTTGGGCGCTCAACATGGCTTCCAGCTTTTCAATTTCCTTTTTTAGGCCCTGATGCTGGGACATGATATCCAGGAAGACGGGGTTCTTGGGGTCACCCCTTTTTACCTGTAGGAGTTTCTCTAAAGTGCCATCCCCCGTGTTTCCACTTTCCAGTTCTCGTCTGATATCCTTCAGCAAAGATCTTATGACAGAGCCCTGTTTTTTCTTTAGGTTTATTACCAGTGGCTTCACTTCCATAAAGATCTTGTTTTCACTATGCTCCACAGGCCCGCTGATGATAAGAGGCGTCCTCGCTTCATCAATCAGGATGCTATCCACTTCGTCCACAATGGCATAGTAGAAGTCTCTCTGGACATAATCCCGAAGGTCATACTTCATATTGTCACGCAGGTAATCGAACCCGAATTCGTTGTTGGTGCCGTAAGTAATGTCACAGGCATAGGCCTCTTTTCTTTGGGCGTCATCCATTCCGTGAACGATCACTCCTACTGACATGCCTAAAAAGTTGTAAATACCCCCCATCCATTCAGCGTCTCTTCGCGCCAAATAATCGTTCACCGTGACAAGATGCACCCCTCTGCCTGTCAACGCATTTAGATAAAGCGGCAAAGTGGCGGCAAGAGTCTTCCCTTCACCAGTTTTCATCTCCGCTATCTTACCCCAATGAAGGACCACACCTCCCACCAACTGTACATCAAAATGTCTCATCCCCAGGACCCTGACAGAAGCCTCCCGTACCGCTGCAAAGGCTTCAGGGAGGATATCATCCAGAGTCTCGCCCCTTTCCAGCCGCTGTTTGAATTCCGCCGTCTTGGCTCGAAGCTGATCATCTGAAAGCCTCTGAAAATCAGGCTCCAAGCTATTTATCCGATCAACTATAGGCGCGATCCTCTTCAGCTCACGCTCATTCTTGCTCCCAAATATCCCTTTGATTACTTTTGCTAGCATTACGGTTCACCTTCTTTTGTTATGAAAATCTGTGTTCAATTTGCAAATCATATAAGTTTATTAGAATATTAAAAAACTTTCAGTAGCAAAAATCAAGCAGCTTGCCAGTCGCTGGGGTTAAGCTTTTTCCTGGATCGATTTATTGCAGAAGGGGGAATGAAGCTACTACCCCTCGCCGGAAAGACGTGGATGAGGACTGTAATCGAGGAATCTTAATTGATTATATACCTGAGGGGATTAACCGGTATACCGTTTAAAAGAACCTCGTAGTGCAGATGTGGCCCAGTGGAACGACCAGTGTTACCTACCAGCGCAATCGTCTCGCCTCTTTTCACATATTGTCCCTTTTTCACCAGTACCTTGCTTAAGTGCGCATACCGGGTCACAATACCATGGCCATGAGTAATAGTAAGAATCCTTCCGTATCCGTGGTCCCACGCTATGCGTGTCACGATCCCATTGGCAGGGGCCACAATTGGCGCTTTCATCCTTGTAGATATATCTATCCCCTTGTGGAATTCCCGCTGACCAGTAAATGGGGAGATCCGATATCCAAAACCTGAGCTGAGCCAGCCCCTGGTAGGCCAAATGGATGGAGTAGATGCCAAAAGCATCTTCTGATTCTCGAGAAACCTATCAAGATCTGCCTTCTCCTTCTTGCCCAGTGCAATTTCCGCATTTAGATCGTCGATGGCCTCGTGCATGGCCCGCACCAACGCCTTTTGGTCTTGGCCTTTAGTTTTGGCGAGGGCAAGAACAGTCTGGTCTGACCCGCCAACACCGGCCTTGTCAGCAGGATCCTCGGCCGTCTCCAGATTGACCATTACCTTAAGGCGCCGATCAAATTCCTTCAACTCACAGAGTTTTCGGTTGATATCTTCTATGCGTCTTGCAAGGTGAAGGAATTGCTTTTTCTGGTAAGCATTCTCACGCTGGAGCCGTTCAAGTTCTGGCAACTTGGCCTTTATGGAGATGTAATCACGCGCAATCCAAATACCTGCCCCCAGAGAACCAATAAGCAGAGGGATGAAAAGCAAAGCAAAAATCGCGGGAATCTTGAACTGCCGGACCCTGTGAGCCTTTTCGGGTACAAAAATTACAGTAAATTTCTTAATGGCCATCCTGGATCCCAAATGATCATTGTGTATTCAAGGAGATCGTGTTGCAAATTCCAGGCCGCGGGCTCTTCTGGCCGATGCCGGTTTTACCTGCCTTTTTGCCAGATTATTTTCTGTCTAATTTCAACATGTTCCGTAACGCCAGTCGGAAGCGGAAAATATAAGCCTACGTATCATAAATTTAGCTGGCGTGTCAACCGTTGTACACAGTGTTGAAAGTAATGTCCACAATTGTCTAATTACCCTCCCAGCGTCCCAATAAGACTGCTTTTATCGAGCTCCCCATTGGCCTTCATATCCTGCTTAACTTACTCTAGCAAACTCATTCGTCTTCTTCGAAAAATTTTTTAATCCTTTCTGCCACCGATATGCTCATACCACCGATCTTGGCCAAATCTTCCACAGAAGCATGCTTGATATGTTCCAGGGATGGAAACTGTTGCAAGAGCCTTTTGGCCCTTTTCCTACCTACCCCAGGTACTTCAAGAAGAATCGACTCAGTGAAGCCCTTTTTCCGTATCTTGCGATGATAACCTATGGCTCTGCGGTGGACTTCATCTCTTATCCTCATCAAGAATAGGAGCACAGGGTCATGAGGCTTGAGCATTACAGGTTCGGCACTGTCTTCAACATATATTTTATCAACTATCTCGCCTTTCTTGTAATC
>CAZAKC010000026.1:0-25865 GCA_964485655.1 uncultured Desulfobacteraceae bacterium | reverse complement strand
TGTCTCAGGACACCGGGCGTGCCACGGCTGCGCAATGGCCCTTTCAGTGCGCCATGTTCTTAAAGCTACTGGCAATGAAGTAATTGTTGTAACTCCAACAGGATGCCTGGAGACATTTAGCTCTCCTTACGGCTACTCGCCGTGGCGGGTCCCTTGGATTCACCATGTATTTGAAAACGGACCCAGTATAGCTTCAGGAATAGCGGCTGCCTTGAGGGCCCAGGGCAGGGATTACATTCGGGTGCTTGTAATAGGCGGGGATGGGGCCACCTTTGATATTGGCTTTGGAGCCCTTTCAGGCATGCTGGAGCGGGGTGATGATATCCTTTACATATGCGTGGACAATGGCGCCTATATGAACACCGGGGGACAGCGAAGTGGTGCCAGCCCTATGTTTTCTTCCACCACCACTGACCCGGCTGGAACTTACTCCCTTGGGAAGCTCCAAATGAAAAAGAACCTTCCAGCCATTATTGCAGCACATGGCATCCCTTACGTCGCTACCGCTTCTGTGGCCTATCTAAAAGATCTGAGGAAAAAGGTAAAAAAGGCGATGGAATTTCGCGGACCCCGCTACATTCAGATCGACACTCCCTGTCCTACCGTATGGGGATTTCTTCCACATCACACACTTGAGATAGGTAGATTAGGTGTCCAGTGTGGTCTGGTTCCTCTCTTTGAAATGGAACATGGCAAGATTGTATCCGCGTACAGGATAAGAGATAAGGTGCCAGTGGAACAATACTTCAAGCCCCAGAAGCGCTTTAGGCACTTGTTTTCTTCTCAGCAAGGCCAGGGCGCCATTGCATACATGCAGGAGTTAGCAGATGAGAATATATTGAAATACGGTCTGCTCAATAACAACAATAAGTCTAACAACAGGAGCTAGAGCTATGGCGATGATGACTGGCAAAGAGTACGTAGAGTCATTAAGGGAGTTGAGGCACGAGGTATACTTTTTTGGTCGAAGAATTGAAAGTGTGGTGGATGAGCCTATGTTTTTGCCTCACATACATACAGCAGCCATGACATACGAACTTGCTCACAGGCCTGAATACGAAGAAATTATGACTGCGACCTCGCATCTCACAGGGGAAAAGGTCAACCGCTTTACTCACATTCACCAAAGCATTGACGATCTTGTCAAAAAGGTCAGGATGATGCGCCTCCTTGGCCAGAAAACTGGCACCTGTTTTCAGCGGTGTGTGGGTCTTGATGGACTAAACGCAGTGTACATCACCACATATGATATTGATAGAAAGTACGGGACAAGTTATCACGAGAGATTCAAAAACTGGTTATCCGAAATTCAAAAAAAAGATCTTATGCCTTCGGGCGCCATGACAGATGCCCGGGGGGATCGTAGCCTTCGCCCCCATCAGCAAAAGAACAAGGATACGTATCTACATATAAAGGAGAGGCTGGATGATGGAATCATTGTGTCGGGGGTAAAGGCCCATATCACCGGTGCAATAAACAGCCATGAAATTCTTACTATGCCTACCCGAACCATGGGAGAAGAAGACAAAGATTTTGCCGTCTCCTTTGCAATCCCTTCCGACACGAAGGGAGTGACATTCGTATTCAGCCGCCAAACAAATGACACCAGAAGATTGGACAGTCCCTTGGATGCCGGAAATCCCAAGTACGCAATTGTGGGCGGGGAGGCAATAATCATATTTAAGGACGTATTTGTTCCGTGGGAAAGGGTCTTCATGGCGGGAGAATATGATTTCACCACCGAACTTGTTGAAACTTTTGCTGGTTATCACAGGAGCAACTATGGCGGCTGCAAGGTTGGGCTGGCCGATGTTGTCATAGGCGGTTCTTACTGGATTGCAGATGCCCACGGCGTAAGCAAGGCATCCCACATAGTAGATAAATTAACAGAAATGATCGCCATGGCCGAAACCTGCTGGTCCTGTACCCTGGCCTGCTCATATGAAGGCTACAAAACTCCCTCCGGTGCATATCATATCAATCCCTTGCTTGCCAACGTAGTCAAGCTGAATATCACAAGGATGGTTTATGAATGGATGCGTTTGGCACAAGACATTGCAGGGGGAAAGATTATCACTCTGCCGTCTGAACTGGACCTAGAAAATCCCGAGATTGGTGCAGTGGTGGAGCAGTGTTTCGTTGGCAAAGAGGGTTTTTCCACCGCTGACATTATCAAAATGCTGAGGCTAATAGAAAATATGTCAGTGGGAGCCGGACTCCCAGAGGCCATGCACGGGGCAGGATCCCCTGCGGCCCAAAAGATAATGATCGCCAGGAGAGGGAATATAGAAAGAAAAGTGGAACTAGCCAAGAGCGTGGCAGGGATAAAGAGGGACAGGGTTTTCGAGGAAATAGTAGGCAAAGATGAACTGACTTACTGGAAGGAAGTCAAAGAAAGAATCAGACAGGGGCATATTGCGGAGAAGTCCTGATGCTGACGGTAGAGGTAAAGTATTGCGGGGGGTGTAATCCTGAAATCGACAGGGTGGGTCTGGTCGAGCAGCTACAGAAGGAACTAGATAAGGAGGGCGTCAAAACAAATTTTGTCCATCAGGATGATAAAGATCCTGATCTCGTCTTACTTATTAACGGATGCAGACATGCATGCTTGAATGAGAATCTTCCGCCTCCCAGGCACGCCCCGCTCGTTATTTCAGTTAAGGGGAAAGTAGTGGAGGATCAGTACCTCCGAGAGGCTGAAATGCCTCACTTCATTACCAGAACAATCTCCCGGATCTTTTCAAATAGGTGGGAGTCGTCTTGACAGCTTCGTGCGAAACAGGAGGAAAAAAATGAAGAAGGCTCAAGTGTCAATTGTAAAAACTCCATCCAACCCTCCTTATGAGGACATATATCACGCGGTGCACAAAGCCCTGGATTTGATTGGGGGGATCAAAGACATTGTAAGCCCAGGTGATCTGGTGCTCATTAATCCGAGTTGGGTCGCCCCTCCAGTGGAAAGAGAAGCCGGCTGCATTACCATACCAGAGATTCCAAGGGCCATTGCAGACATCGTCAAAGGACTTGGAGCCCGCCCGGTTATTGCGGAATCATCAGCCGTGGGTGTGGATACTGAAAAAGTGATTCAGACATCGGGTTACAAGGATTTAATGGAAATGGGTTATGAGGTCATTAACCTCAAAAAGACGCCCCACGTGGATATACCCACGGATAATGGCAAAGTGTTTGAAACTGTTGAGTGCTGGGAGCTTGTCCAAGAGGCTGATGTAATAATCAGTGTGCCTAAGCTAAAGACTCACGACCAAACAGAAATGACTTGCGCCATAAAAAACCTCAAAGGTCTTCTTACTGATAAGTGGAAGCGCTTGGAGCACCAAGAGGGTTTGTTTGAATCCGTCATAGACCTACTAGCAGCCCTAAAGCCTAAACTTGCTGTGGTTGATGCCATAATTTGCCAGGAGGGTGTAGGCCCGGTCTTTGGTAGGCCAGTAGAGATGAATCTTATCCTAGCAGGGAAGGATCTTGTCGCAGTGGATTCCACCTGTGCTCAACTCATTGGCTACGATCCCAGCGAGACACTATTGACCGTGAATGCTGCTGCCCGGGGCCTAGGCATAATGGATCCAAAAGATATAGAAATACTTGGTGAGCCCCTTGATAATGTCAAACGCCGTTTCCTTCGGGCCATTGAGGATGACCCGGTGCAGGTGGAAGATTTTCAGTTGATTCATGGAGAGGTTACCTGCACGGGATGTAGGAACACTGTAATGAGCGCTCTTATTGACATGCGAAATGCTGGCCAGCTTGATTACCTTCACGGCATAACCGTTCTTACCGGTGGTGCTCCTTTTCCTGAAGGGGTCGCGCGTGAAAACATCGTAACAGTAGGTAAGTGCATGCCAAAGGAATATAGAACTGAAAGGCATGTGAAGGGTTGCCCACCGAATAATGCATACGTGGTAAAGGCAATCATAGGTGAGAGGGCGGAGGTAAAGCGGATGTATGCTGATGATAGCCTGGACAAGACTGAAGTATGAATCAGGAAGCAAGTAGGCTGGAAAGCTGGGAAGCTAGGAGGCTGGGAGGCGATAAGCGGTTCAGTATGTCATGACCGTTCGCCATAGCTGAACTTAAGGAAAGAAACAACGTTCACCGTTCAGATAAGCCTTTGTCGGAAGGTTAGGCAGTTTATTACTGAGCATAATCATAATAAGGAGGGACATTGTGATGGATTCAATTTTTGATTATATGGAGCGGTATGACTATGAACATCTTTTCATATGCCAGGACAAGTCATTAAGTTTTAAGGCAATCATCGCCATTCATGACACCACTCTTGGACCTGCAACCGGCGGCTGTCGTATGTGGCAATATGACAACGAGATGGATGCCATCGAGGATGCCCTCCGTTTAGCCAGGGGTATGACTTACAAATATGCTGCAGCGGGAGTAAATCTTGGCGGAGGGAAGGCTGTAATTTTGGGAGACCCGAAAAGGAAGGACCGTGAGCCCATTTTCAGGCTCCTTGGAAAGTTCATTGATAGACTTGGAGGTATCTACATCACGGGTGAGGACGTGGGGACAACCCTCAAGGACATGGAATACATTCGTATGGAAACACCTCACGTTGTTACGCTCCCCTCTTACCTGGGCGGTGCCGGCGATATTGCCCCCATGACCGCGTTTGGTGTTATCCGAGCCATGCAGGCCTGCTGCAAGAGAGTTTACGGAAGTGACGAGATCAGAGGCAAAACAATTACAGTGCAGGGATTGGGGGCTGTGGGGCACAATATTGTAGCGCAACTGTATGAACTGGGCGCCAAACTTGTTATTACTGACATAGATCAGGAGAAAGTACAGGCCATGGTAAATAGGTACGAGGTAGAAGCCGTAAGACCCGAGGATATATATGATGTTGATTGTGATATTTTTTGCCCCTGTGCCCTTGGTGGTATCATAAATGACGAAACACTGGGTAAGCTAAAGTGCCGGATAATATGTGGCAGCGCAAATAATCAGCTGAGGGAGGAGCGCCACGGAGAAATTCTAGAGGAAAAAGGGATGGTTTATGCCCCTGACTATATTGCAAATGCCGGAGGAACCATTTATGATACTGACAGGCTTGAGACAGGCTCAGTAAATAACGAGCGGGGTAAAGAGAAAGTCTCCAGGATCTATGACAACATGCAAAGGGTTTTTGAGATATCAGACAGAGATGGGATACCTACCTTCCTGGCCGCTGACCGGCTTGCAGAGGAAAGGATACAGCAAGTAGCACTCGTTAAACGATATACCAGTGTAAGTAAGACCTAGTTTCCAGAAAATCCTTGACAAAGCCCCTTACCGAGTAGTAATGGTTCGACCATTCCCGATGGATTGGCCCGAAGTATTGTATGATTTCATTGACTACTAGCTCCAGTTTGGTGTAGAAAGATCGGGTGTTTTTACGGGTGCAAAGCCCCTGATATTCTGATCATCAGCCGGTATATGTTATGAACGTCATACAGGTAATAGTCAACAGCATCATAAGGGCCTCAGAACTGGCAATGCTAGCCCTGGGGCTCACCATTGTATACGATATCCTGAAGTTCGCCAATTTTGCACATACAGAAATGGCGATGGTAGGGGCTTACATTGCATTTATCCTCAATGTGGGACTTGGTGTTCCTATTGCAATAGCAGCAATTATTGCTGCTATTGCCACTGGCCTTTTTGCTATACTGATTGATCGAGCCGTTTTCAAGAGGATGAGAGAGTCCACGGGCATTATAGTCATGGTTACCTCTATGGGAGTAGCCATTGCCTTAAGGAATACGGTCAGAGCGATCTGGGGGCCCGATGCCCGTAATTATGCAGTGCCTTTACAAAGGCCACTAGTGACACCCTGGTTCAGGATCACTCCTCTGCAGGTTTGGATCATTGTGATTGGTGCCATTGCCATGGTAGGCTTTTACATTCTCCTTCACTACACGACACTAGGCAAGGCAATGCGCGCCACTTCGGATGATCCTGATCTCGCCCAAGCAAGCGGAATAGCAACAGAAAAAATAATCACTTATGTCTGGTTTATAGCCATAAGCTTCGCTTCCCTGGCTGGAGTCCTTGTCGGCATGGAGACTTACATTCAGCCGGTTATGGGATTTGCCATAATAATCCCCGTGTTTTGTGCTGCAATCATGGGCGGAATTGGCAATCCTTATGGAGCAATGCTTGGGGCACTGGCGTTAGGATTCGCCGAAAATTTTGGCCT
Source organism: uncultured Desulfobacteraceae bacterium (assembly GCA_964485655.1). GTDB lineage: Bacteria > Desulfobacterota > DSM-4660 > Desulfatiglandales > Desulfatiglandaceae > B111-G9. The sequence continues at coordinate 19,654 of CAZAKC010000026.1, read as the reverse complement.
GTACATCAACTTCGGCAAGGTCTTGAGCGTTGGAGGACTTCTTCCTTTTTCCAGGGATTTGTACATCCCCACCGGATACAAACCAGCAATAAGCTTCGTGATTTTGATTATCGTGCTGCTTATCAGACCGCGAGGCATCCTTGGAAAGAAAAAGGAGGGGTGATGGGTTTCGTCAACTTCCTGGTATATTTGGCCATCATGATGGGGATTTACGGGATTCTCAGTCTCAGCCTTAATCTCCAGTACGGATTCACGGGTTTGGCCAATTTCGGTCAGGTTGGATTCTTTTGCCTCGGAGCCTATGCCACAACTATCGTTACCCTTACATTCGGGCTCCCCTTCATTATCGGAATACTTGCCAGCATGTTCTTGGCTGGTTTGTTCGGGTATGTGATCGCAATCCCCACCGCAGATCTAAAGGAAGATTACTGGGCCATTGTTACGCTGGCTTCAGCCGAAATCGTCAGAATGTTTTTCCTTAACGAAGACTGGGTGGTAGGTGGTGGACCATATCGTGGCGGTGCTTTTGGTGTTGGAGGAATACCGCAACCCCTGAAATCCCACTTTTCTGCCCAAAGCTACCCTTTCTTCTATTTCTTTATAGTCCTCATATGCCTAATATTCACCTATCTTATCATAAACAAGTTAACTCAGTCTCCATATGGAATCGTGCTAAAGAGTATCCGTGAAGGAGACGACAAACTCGCACAGGCCATGGCTAAGGACGTAAGGCGATTTAGACTTAAGACGATGGCCGTGGGTGGCATGTTCGGCGGGCTTGCGGGCTGTCTGTGGGCCCATTACTATGGTTTTATAAGCCCAAGCCAGTTCCTTCCTCTGGAGACCTTCATAGTGTGGGCTATGGTCATTGTAGGTGGCAAAGGCAATAACAGAGGTGCGGTCTTCGGAGCTGTCATAATAATCATATTTTATCACTCTACCCGATACCTGAAGGATTATTTGCCCATAGACGAGATCACCCTTGCGAGCTTAAGGATGGTAGCAATAGGGGTGTTAATAGTTATCGTTATGCTGTTTATGAAAGAAGGGATCCTAAAAGAGAAAAAGCCAGTATACTGATGGAATAGTGGAATAATGGAATACTGGGGTAATGGAATACTGGGATGGTGGAATGGTAGAATAGTGGGGGTATTTGCGGGCAGACTATGCTAAGAGTTGTGGATCTATATAAAAGCTTTGGAGGCATCCAGGCCCTGGCAGGGGTGACCTTCGAGGTGGAGGCGCGCAGTATAACTGGCCTCATCGGTCCCAATGGTTCAGGGAAAAGCACCTGTTTCAATGTAATTTCGGGCTTTTACACCAAAGATAGAGGACAAATTTATTTTAAAGGCAAAGAGATAGGTAACCTTCAGCCATTTGAGATAGCAAGCCTGGGCATAGGGAGAACATTTCAGATTGCCCAGGCACCTGAAAAAATGACCGTTGTGGAAAATTTATTACTCGCCCCTAGGGGTCAGACTGGAGAACGAGTATTTAATGTCTTCTTTAAGAATGGAAAGATACAAGAGGAGACCAAGCAGCACCTGGAGAAAATTGAAAATGTGCTGAATCTTGTTCAGCTCCAGCATTTACGAAACGAGTATGCAGGCAATCTTTCAGGGGGACAGAGAAAACTTCTTTCTTTAGCCCGAATCCTTCTGTTTGACCCAGACCTGATACTGCTCGATGAACCAACCGCAGGTGTTAATCCCACATTAATCAATGATCTCATGGTCGCAATAAACAGGTTACGAGACGAAAGGGGCAAGACTATATTGCTCGTCGAGCATAACATGAAGGTCATTAGTGCTATATGTGATAAAGTGGTGGTGCTGGATTCCGGAATAAAAATAGCAGAAGGCACTCCAAAAGAAATTCAAAATAACGAAAAGGTTCTGGAGGCTTACCTTTCGGGTAGTTCCAAGAAACAGATGTCCCATGAAGATACTTGAAGCTAAAGATATAGTTGCAGGATACCGTAAGTCCGAAATACTCCACGGTGTATCCATTTACCTGGAGCCCAAAGAAGTTGTTACTATAATAGGACCTAATGGGGCCGGAAAATCAACTTTGTTAAAAGCCCTCATGGGCTATATATCTATTTTTGCAGGAAAGGTTATCTGGAAAGGACAAGACGTTACCTACCTGAAACCACATGAAAAGGTCAAAAAGGGCTTTGGATACGTGCCACAGCTTGGCAACGTATTTCCTTCCTTGAGCGTATTGGAGAATTTACAAATGGGAGGGTTTACTCAGAGTAAGGAAACAATAAATCAAAGAATTGATAAGGCCTTTGAACTTTTTCCTATTCTCAAGCAAAAGCTCAGCGCAAAGGCGGGGACCTTAAGTGGTGGGCAAAGGCAGATGCTAGGCATGGCCCGCGCCCTAATGACTGACCCAGAGTTGCTCTTACTGGATGAACCCTCGGCAGGTCTCTCTCCCAAGGCATCGGAAGAAGTGTTCATGACCATCTCTGATATGCACAGCAGGCTGGAAAAATCCATCATAATTATAGAACAGGATGCATACCAGTCGCTGAGCATATCCAACAGGGGATACGTCCTGGTTATGGGGAAGAACGAGTTTGAAGGTGAAGCACAAGGCATATTGTCTAACCCCAAAATAAAAGAGGCTTATTTGGGTGGATAGCACCAAAGGAAAGGAGGTGATGGCAAGATTTTCTTACCAGCCCCTTCCTGGATAGGGATAAAAGGGACGCTGTTTGAGAACGTATTGGCCAGTACTTATACCATTAACCATCCTGGCAGAAGGAGGCAAGAAATGAGAAAAGTGATAATTTCTCTTGCAGTAGTTGTATTTGCTATTTCTCTCATGGGCCTTGGCATGCCGGCGGTGTGCGAAGCCGGCAATGTGGTTGTCATTGGATCCATAGACCCTCTCACAGGGACTAATGCCATACAGGGTCAAGACATGCAAAGAGGGGAGCAGTTGGCCCTCGAGGAAATAAATGCTGCAGGCGGAATCTGCGGCAAACCTCTTAAGATTCTTTGGGAAGACACCGAGTCCAGTGCAAAGGGCGGTATGGCCGCTGTCCATAAGCTTGTGGAAATAAATAAGGTCCCGCTGATTCTTGGAGCTTATTCTAGTGGAGTGAGCCTGCCAACCGGTCAATTTACCAACTCCAAGAAAGTCATTCAGATCTCTGAGGCCTCCACCTCACCTAAGTTGAGGGATATCGGCCCGTACTTCTTTAATGCCATAGGCCTCGATGAGGTCATGGGAACCAAGCTTGCTCAATTTGCCCTAGAAAGTGGGGCACAGACATTCGCCTCCATTACTGTGAACAATCCTTTTGGGATTGGAATCGAAATCTGGACAAAGAAGACAGTGAAAAGGGCTGGCAAGAAATGGCTCGTCGGAGTCCGCTATGACGAGAAAAAATCTGATTACCGTGCAGAGCTTCAAAGGGTATTCGCAAAGAACCCTGATGTAGTATTTTTCACTGCTTATGGTACCGAGAGCAAGTTAATCCTGAAACAGGCGTATGAGATGGGTCTGAAACCTCGTATTGGATGGTATGCCGACTACATGACAATGTGGAGCAATGAGGTTATCCCACAGACCGCCGAGGGTATCAGGGGCCTTGTTATTGGGCCAAGTGGTGGTACACGATTCGGAGCATACCATGCAGCTTATCAGAAAAGATTCGGGGCAAACGCTAAACAAACCGCATTTGGGGCATATGCCTATGATGCTACATGGCTCGCAGCGCTGGCACTAAACATGTCTGGTTGCGCCAACGCTGATGCGATAGCCAATGCACTTTACGCTGTGAGTAAGATTTACAGGGGAGTGACCGGCGATAAGACCTTTGATAAAGACGGCATGCAGGTCACGGACTACTACCAGAGGATGGTTTACAAAGGTGGAAAGCTGGTGCCGTACAAATAAGAAATAGGCCTTGGGCCTAAGGCAAAAGGCCAAAGGTAAAAGGTAAAAGAATGGCCCATGCTCCCGGTACGGAGGATGGGCCATTTAATTTCTTGATTCCTTTTAGCCCCCTGCGACCATGGGAATCAGTATCACTTCAGAATTATCGGGAATTAGTGTCGTCTCGAATTTAGGTTTTGAAATTAGCTTACCGTTCAGGCGCACAACGGCGTACATATGCCCATCGTCTCTATGCCTCAGGAGACTGGCAACGGTCATTCCCTCATGCCATGGAACCTGATCCTTACCAACCCTTATCACGACTCAACGCCGTTGGCCTTTAACACTTCAATCACTTCGGGGAAATCTATCCCCAATCGTTTTACCGTCTGCACCGTAGGGATACCATCCTTTGTCCAGCCCCGTCTCTCGTAGACAGCATCTTTAAGTCTCTCATATTCCTCTTCTCGGAATTTCCGCAGCATTGCTAGCTTTTGCTCGCTGCTCTTACCCTCTGGCTCAACACCGTATTTTTCTTTGAGTTGTTTATCGTACCTTTCCTTTCGGGACTCATACTCATCTACAGTAACGGGACCCATGGCGCGATATGGTATGGTGTCGTGCTCCCTACGTCCCTGACCCATTCTGAGGTTGAAAATCCGTTGGAAATTATACACCGCCTCGCTCATAGCTATCAGGTCATCGGGTGTAACCTTTCGGCCGGTAACCGCACTAAAGTAATCTGCGTACCATTGCACATGCTTCATCACTTTGGCCGGCTCTGGGGTATCCTTATTATCCTCAGGTACTATGTCATTCCAAGGCAATTTGCAAAGGCCACACAATCCAAACCACGTGCGAAACATTGGAAACCAGTGAAGGGCCTCTGCTTTCTGTTCAAAGGTGGGCATATAATTGTGAACCATGTCCAAGAATATCAGCCAAGCCTCATCATGTTGTGGCCCTTTCAGCGCCAACCCATAGCCACCTTGCTGTGCGAGGGATTCCTTCGTCATATACTCGGAAAATTCCAAACCCTTCGACTCCATCCCAATATCTTTCATAATCTTTGGATCTGCACCATATTCTTTTTCGAATATTTCTTTCATCCTGCGCACTCCCTGGCCCACGATAGCACCAAATCCCTCACCTCTTCCCATCTGATGTAATAATTCCAAGGCGCTCAGGCGATTTCCAAAGCTCAGATCAAGGCCCCCTGTATGGCTCTGGTTGATAAGCCCCAGTTCATAGCACTCCATCACGAATGCAATGGAAGTGCCCACTGAAATGGTATCCAATCCATACGCGTCGCAATAGAAATTCATCTCCAAGATGGTAAATGGATCAAAGACCCCAATATTCGACCCGCACCCAGCTATAGTTTCATATTCAGGGCCATCCACAAACACCTTCTGCCCTTTATAAGGACCTGTCATGGGCACAAAGTCCCTTACCCCATGCGAGCAGGCCACAGTGCATCCCTTCCAGCACCCATCAAATCCTGGGTCAAAGATGTGTTGATACACATCCCGGCCAATATTATTGGCCCCAGGATGACTGCCATACCGGAAGTTATGCGTCGGGAGCAGATCAAAGTCATTCATGATTGGCACAAGGTGTGTAGTCCCGATTCTTGACATCTCGTTCTGTTTCGGATCCAGTTCCCTTATTTCTTTGGAATAGGCCTTGGAAACCGCTTTCAGAGTCTCCTTGTCAGCAGGATGGTTGCTCTCAAGACTAACCATGTTCCATCGCGCAACAATCGCCTTTATTCCTTTGTTCGCAAATACAGTTCCTATCCCACCTCTGCCGGCCTGCTTGTATCTTACTCTCTGGCGTTTGGTATCGAACCAGGTGAAGTTGAGACATCCGATCAAGGTATGTCTTGCCCCCGGCCCGGTGGATACTACTGAGATATCCTGCTTTTTACCATCTGCAAAGAAATCCGTCAGGACTGCGGACAGACCGTAGGAATCATCAGGCACACCCGGCATATCGTATATCTGGATCTTTTGGCTTACGCCGTCCACGAATATCACGGTATCACCAGTGCCTTTCCCCACCACCTTAAGGGCGTCAAATCCGGAAAATTTCAGGTAAGGCCCGAAATACCCACCCACATTAGAATCTATTGGTATTCCTGTAGTGGGAGAAATGGCCGTAACAATGCTTTTGCCTGATCCCGGAAACGTTGGAGTCCCGCCCAAAGGTCCCGAAGCAATGCAGATGGCATTTTCAGGATCATCCCATCTGGTGTTTTCAGTCACTGAATTCCACAGCAACCACAGGTCGAATCCCTTTCCACCTATAAATACCTCCTTCATTTTCTCGGTCACTGGCTGAATTGATATTTCCGAAGTACTAAGATCTATGTGCAAAGTTTGATTTGCATATCCACGGTCTACTTCAGGCCGTTTATACTCCATTGCCACTATTTCCTTTGCATTCATTTCCGCCATTTGCAACTTCCTCCTGCTGCGTCATCCGCCAAGTAAGGTTACCAGCCATTAAAGATGAATTATTTAAGCGCCTCCTGACCGGCAAATTCTCTGTAAGGAGAAAACTCCTTCAAAACCACCTCATCATTTTCCGTCGTCTCACCTGCTATCATTCTGGCCACCAGTTCCCCGATCCCTGGGCCCAGCATAAATCCTTGTCCGCACATGCCTGTAGCATGTAAAAGTCCCTTCACATCCCTGTTCCACCCTACTATGGGAGATCCATCAGGCGTCATGGGATAAAGCCCCCGCCACACGCGCCGTACCCTCAGGTTCTTCAATCTGGGCAATAGGGAAACCATCCTCTGGCTCACTTGCGGGAGGAACACAGAGGTTTCCCTCTTATCCGTACCCAGGATAGGGGGATCAGGGGTGATACAAAAAACCACTTGTCCTCGCCTGTTTTGGTAAAAATAGAAATTCTTGGACCCTGGCCCAGGTCTCAGGTCCACCACCATACACCTGAAAAAGTTCTTCACCGGCTCTGTTATGGCAGCCTCATGGGAGTCTGAGTAAACAGGAATTTTTAGCCCAATGCTGCCGCAGACAGTAGCTGAGAACGGGCCGGCAGTGTCGACTACCATCGGAGCCTTGTACACATCACCTCCTGCCACAACTCCCGTCACCTTGCCGTTTTCGCAGGAGACACCATCAACCTTCAACCCAAAGCGAAACTCTGCACCATTCGTGACGGCCCTGCGGTAAAAGGCATTAATGGCAAGCAGTGGAGAAGCAGAGCCATCTTCCGGGGAAAAGGTGCCTCCACGAAGGCCCTCTTCATTTATCCCTGGCAATATCTCTTTGACCTTCTCTGGCCCCACATAGTCTATGTTCAGGCCATATTCCTTTTGGACAGGGAGGATACCCTTTAGTATATCTTCCTCCTCTTTCCTATAGACCGGGAACAAGTATCCACCTTGCAACCATTCAATATCCTCTCCTGTCTTCTCTTGCCAAGTTGAGAATATTTCCAGTGATCGAAGGGCCGTCAGAATCTTGCCTGGCGAGGAATGTGTAGCCCTGATTCCCCCTATGGCGTGCTTGTTTTCCCCTTGCCCGGCTGAGGCGTTCTGGTCAATAACGAGGACCTTAATACCCTGTTCGGCAACTGCCATGGCTGTGGGTACACCCACAGACCCCGCTCCAATTACTATCACCTCATAATTACTCATCTATATCGTCTCCAAATACTCCGGCAAATGTCCCTATCGGAACCTCTACAAATAATGGTCGGTCTACCCTGTCCACCACCTGGCCTGGATCAATACCCTCTTCCTGGAAAAGCCTCAGGATCATGGGCCTGCATGTCTTTGATCCGCAAGCCCCCATAGTGGCACGGGTTATGGCCTTTAACTGGTTTATATCCCTGACCCCTTCTCTTATGGCCTTCCTTATCTCACCCGATGTCACCCTCTCACAGCGACAGACTATGGCCTCATCTGCGGGAAGCCTTTCTTCATAGGCCTGTGCAACTCTGGCTTCATCATGCTGAATTTTTATTCCTATGGCCCTAACGGCCTTGTCTGCCTCCATTTCGACCTGGACAAGAAGTGTGCGCGGGAATTTCTTCTTGAGAGATCTCACCTTCTTCACTTCATATCTTCCCAGGACATTCCCATTGTCATCTGTTACCTGGATCTTTTGACCTTGAGCCACAGCTTCGCCCCATATTTCATAAGGAAGGGTTACTGTTGGGCGCTCAGCATTCTGGCGATAATCCACAAGCGTAATGGCAAGACCAGGGCAAACCGCCACACAAGAAAGACACCCTTTGCACAGGCTCGGATCAGTTATGTAAGGAAGGCCGGTTATATCGTCGCCTTCGGTCTTTATGGCGTTTTCAGGGCAGACAGAGGTGCAAGGGTTGCATGCAATCTCCTGGTAACAATGAAACACGGGCATAACGCTAGAGGTCCCCTGGGAGGCTGGCTTTGTGAAAATGCGCCCAGGTTTCGATTTAAGTACTTCTGCCTTCTCTTCCCACTGGCGCGGAATGGATTTTGCAGTTTTGCCCAAAGACCTGGCTATCTTAAGCCCCTCAATCTTCCCCGTAAACATGGCTGCCGATGCCTCGGCAATCTCCCCTGCGTCACCAGCCACATAGGCATCCATGCCCCATTGCTTCGCCTTGAGGTAGAACTCATTGACCTCTGCAAGGCCTACTGCGATCAGCAGTGTATCTATTTCAAATGTCTTCTCTGAAGAAGGCACAACGTTCCATTGCTCATCCAGCTTCGCTATTGTGACCGCCTCTACATGATCCTTCCCGTACGCCTCGAGCACAGTATGACTTGTGAAAATGGGGACTCCCAATCGTTTCAACTTGTCTGCATGGACTTTGTATCCCCCTACCTGGGGCAGGGCCTCGGCAAGGCCGACCACCTCTATCCCAGCTTGAATGGCATGATATCCTGCAATCAGTCCAACGTTGCCCCCACCTACAATGAACACCCTGTCTGAAGCCCTGATGAGGTCCCGGTTCACCAGGGTCTGGAAGGCACCAGCCCCATATACACCTGGTAATGTGTTACCGGGGAAGGAGAGCATCTTTTCTCTGGCTCCTGTGGCTACAAGTAGCTTTTTTGGTCTGATCATTCGGTACGTTTGTCCCCTTACTACCCCCACGATTCCGTCGGAAAACACACCCACTGCGGTAGTATTTAGCCAGACACGGACCGATGACAGATCCGAAATCTCCTTCTGCAGCAATGAGGCTATCTCGTAACCCCGGGTTCCCGCATGCGAGTCTTCTACTGAACCGAAGAACTTGTGTGTCTGAAGCACCAACTTGCCACCCATACGGTCTTTGTCATCCACAACTAGGGTCTCTATCCCTAATTTCCCTAATTCAATAGCAGCGGAAAGTCCCGCCGGGCCCGCTCCTATGATTAGCACATCTGTATCTGTGATAAGAGCAGGTCGGGGATCTACAGGTGCGTCATCTGCAGGAAGCTCGGGTATACCCTCCACGCTCTTTACCTTCATCCCTTCTTCCAGCGGAGTCATACATGCCTTTACCGGGACCCCGTTTGCTATTACCAAACACTGAGAGCACTGACCATTTGCGCAGAACAGGCCCTGGGGACTCCCATCCTTTGGGTGGTGACCAAATACGTGAATGTCATTGGCCACAAGGGCAGAGGAAATCATCTCTCCTTTCAAGCCTTTGAGTTCCTGGCCATTCCAAAAGAAAGACACTTCTTCCCTGGAAGGAATATCCAGGACCGGATGCTCTCGAATTCTTCTATCAGCCATTGTTAACCTTTCCTCTCCGCCATATAGGTAGTAAAGCGCGCCACATGTCTCCTTGCCAGCATGCGCGCCTCTTCTTTGCTGTTTTTCTTCATTGCTGCGACAAGCAGCTTGAGGTCTTCATAATTTTCTCTGATTCTTTTTTCTCCCATCTCCAGGAAACTCTCGTAATAAGAAATGATATTTTCGTGTACTATCCGTTCCACGGCCTCGAAAATAGGATTCCCGGTAACCCGCGCCAGCGCGAGGTGAAATCTCTTGTCCACTTCGAGAAAATCTTCGGCACTCTCCGGGCCCGCCTTCACATACTGAGATGCCTCTTCTAGGATATTTTCCAACGTCTCTATCTGTCTCTCATCAGCCCGCTCGGCTGCAAGACTGGCTATATCTCCTTCCAATTCCTCTCTGAATTCTGCCAGGTGAGCCAGTGAGATCTTCTGATGCCTGATCAACAGTGCCAGGCTCTCGCTCACCTTATCAACAGAGGCGGACCTTACCACAGCGCCGCCGGTAACGCCCAGTTTAATCTCAATCAGACCCTTCTGCTCCAGTACCCTGAGGGCCTCCCGTATGGTACCCCTGCTCACCTCAAATAATTCCTGCAGATCCCTCTCAGATGGAAGCATTTCTCCTACTCTCAGCTTCCCCGAGAGTATGTGCTCCTGTATCTGATCCACAATGTCTAGGAACATGCGACTGCGTTTCGCCGGCCTAAACATCATCTTTGCTCCATCCCTCCCCCTTTGATATAATACCTTTTGAGATAGTATCTTTCTACTTGTGGATAATGGTCTAACCATTTTGTAACTCCATGTCAAGCTATTTCCGGGGTGTATACGGCTGAGAAGGATTAGAGAAAGTTGGGGTGGATTTTAATCAATGAAAGGAAGCGCTAAGGCAACAGGGCAAGAGCTTTAGGCCAAGGAGATAAGTGTACCAAGATCTTTTTGTCGCGCCCTTGCCAGCACAGCGCCAGCAGCAGCCGCATCCTGTGCTGCCAGGCCCACGGACTTAAAAAAAGTTATTTGATCATCGCTGGTACGACCCGGGTGTTTACCCGCTACGACTTCCCCCAACTCGGCATCAATGTGGGCGCAAGCCTTTATAATATCGCCGGCTTCAGCTTCACAGGCCTCCCTGGAATCCACGACCACTATGGCCCGTTGTATGGTCTTCTCGTCTATCTCTTGCATGTCAGGGGTAAAAGAACCAATTCCTGTCACATGCACGCCTGGCTTCAACAAATTCCCGTCAAACAACGGCGTTTTCGTGGTGGTAGCCGCAATTACAATATCTGCCTCCTTTATTGCTTGCACTGGTGAACCGGGAACCTCTATGGTAGGCACATTTTCCCATCTTCCCATCTCCCGGGCGAGTGCCCTAGCTTTTTCTTCATTTCTATCAATGATAAATATCAGCTTCACGGAACGGACACACATGACAGCACGAATCTGCGCCCGGCCCTGCACCCCAGCCCCAAACAATACGACCGTACTGGCATCCTTTCTCGAGAGGTGTTTTGCAGCTACTCCCCCTGCGGCTCCAGTCCGCAAAGCCGTAAGGCTTGCCCCATCCATTAGTGCCAGGGGCCTGCCCGTTTGAGGGTCGATGGCTACCACCAGGGCGGAGATAGTGGGGAGGCCTCTTTTGGCATTTCTTTCATAGACAGAGACTATTTTTACCGCCAGATCGTTACTTCGTTCCAGATAGGCGGGCATCACCAATGTTGCGCCATCTTTCGTCTCAAGGCGCGTCCTAAGTGGAACAAGAGCTTTTCCGGCAGAATACTGCGCGAATGCCGACTCTATCACACCTATAGCTTCCTCCATGGGGAGGGCCGATTTTACATCCCGAGCGGAAAGTACCCTAATTTCCATTTCTGTAGAGGGAGTATTTACTGCTGTTACTCCTTATCCTCCTTATCAGGTTCCAACTCTATCTCAAAATCAAACTCCCCTGATTCTTTGCTTATTGTATCATGTCCCTCATCAAGCTCCTGGGTGACCATTTCAGCGGTATCCAATTCGAGTTCCCGCGTATCGCTTTCCTCCTGTGCTCGCAGCAGCTCTTCATCAATATCAAGCTCACCTACTTCCTCTAGGCTATCTCCCCCCAACCCGAGATCAACCACAAGATCCTCCTCATCTCCACCAAGGGCCGTTTCCAATTCTATCTCCATTTCCTCCTGTTCATCTTCGGCCATGGTTTTTGCGTTCAGGTTTTCAGGCTCTGTAATGGATACTTCCGGAAGGTGGTCCAATCTCAGCGTATCTGCCATGCCTCCCATTCCAAAACCTATCTGACCCTCTCCCCCGCCTCCAATAAGCGCTGTAAGGAGGGGCAATGGGTCCGGCATAAAAGAAGGCAAATTTAGCTTCTTTTGTTCAGAGGAAATGTCCCTGTTACACTTGGGGCACGCCGTATTATAGTCAAAGCTAATATATCCGCACTTGGGGCATCTCATATTTTCTCCTCCCTTCGTGCCCATAACCATCTCTGCATGGACACTAAACTACCTTTACCGCGCCTAATCCAGGATTAGAAAAGATTTCTCCCTACTTCTGCCTCAATTTAGTACAAATCCCAGTCGTTTTCAAGCTAACCTTCCATTACCTTGAAGATCCTCTGACCAGCGGAAGTCTTATATTAAATCGTCATCGCACCTCCATCGACGGTCAGCACCTCACCGGTTATAAAATCAGCAAGATTTGAAGCAAGAAACATGACTGCGCCCACCACATCCATGGTCTCAGCAATCCTGCCCTTTGGTATGGTCTTAACGATCTGTGTCAACAAATCCTCGTTGGCCCAAAAAGGTTGGCTGAATTTGGTCCTCACCATGCACGGAGACACGGCATTGACATTTATCCCGTATTTCGCCAACTCCATTGCCATTACTTTTGTCAACATTTCAACGCCTGCCTTGGCCACACAGTAGATTCCCATTCCGACAACAGCCCTTCTTGCTGCTATGGAGCTTATATTAATGATCTTGCCTCTTCCTTCCCTGCGCATGAGAGTAACCCCTTCTTTTGAAGCAAGGTACGTACCTTTGAGATTAACGTCGATAATCTTGTCCCAGATGGATTCATCGGCCTCTGCCACAGAAGGGGTCAATATATTCATACCAACATTGTTAACCAGAATATCCAGTCTACCGAAGCGCTTGTCAAGGTCCTTGAATAGAGAAGATACATCCTCTGCTTTAGCTACATGGGCCGGGCGCGCCGCCACTTCAAGACCTTCGTTCTTGAAATTCTTCACTGCCAAATCAAGATTTTCCTGCTTTCGCCCACAGATCATCACTTTTGCGCCCTGCCTTGCAAAAGACAGGGCGACGTCCTGCCCGAGCCCTCGGCTCCCTCCTGTAACCAGAACCACCTTTGAATTGAAATCCAAATCCGCATTGTTCATTGCGTCCCTCCTTGAACTGGGTTAATCTTTCCATATTAGTACAAGGTTGCTAACTTCGTGCCTGTATTGTATAAGGACCTTTAACTAAAAACAAAGGGGAGTCAAGATGAAATTCGTAATCATAGGGGGAGACGCTGCCGGAATGAGTGCTGCAAGTAGGGCCAAAAGAAGGGCACCTGAGATGGACGTGATCGTTCTCGAACAGACCCACGATGTCTCTTACAGTGCCTGTGGTATGCCCTATAACCTCGCCGATCCCACCAGAGAGATGGATGACTTGATAGTTCGGCCTGCTAGAGTGTTTCGGGAAAAACAGAATATTGATTTGCGAACCGGCCACAGAGTGGACAGCATCCGCAGAAAAGAAAAGCATGTAATGGGTAGGACTCTCGATGGCACGACATTTTCTGTGAGTTACGACAAGCTTTTGATCGCTACAGGAGCATCTCCCATAAGACCGGAAATCGAGGGCATTGGCCTGCGCGGTGTCATGTGCCTGAAATTGCTTGATGACGGTCGCCGTATAAAAAACTATATTCAGGAAAACCATGTCACAAAAGTGGTAATAATTGGGATGGGCTATATCGCTCTGGAGATGTCCGAAGCACTGCGCGCCCGCGACATTCAGGTGGCAATGGTTAAGCCCAGGCCTACTTTGCTGCCCTGGATGCACCCCGATCTTTCAGAGGTGGTTAGGCAGGAACTGTTGTCAAACCAGGTAGAGATTTATCCAGGTCATGCCATTAGAGCTATTGAAAGTAACGAGGGTACGCTGCGGGTCGTGTCCGAGGATATTGTTCTTGAAGGCCAAATGGTACTTGTGGCAGTGGGTATAAAGCCCAACTCTGAACTGGCGGAGGAGGCAGGATTAGAGCTGGGCCCTTCAAAGGCCATCGCAGTAGACCGACGCCTTCAAACCTCTGACCCTGACATATATTCTGCTGGGGATTGTGCAGATGCCTTTCATGTCGTTACAGGCCAGCGTACTTGGATTCCCTTGGCGCTGCGGGCAAACAGGGCTGGCTGGGCTGTGGCGGACAACGTCATGGGCAAAGACGTCGAGCTTGAAGGGATAGCTGGAACTGCTGTTTTTAAGGTCTTTGATCTTCAGGTGGCGAGGACTGGTCTTAATTTTAAACAGGCCGAGGATGCTGGTTTTGACCCTGCCCAGATAGTCATCAAAAGCCGAAGCCGGGCCCATGCTCACCCGGGCTCATGCACAATCATGGTTAACATGGTGGGAGACAAGAAATCAGGAAGGCTACTTGGCGCACAGATGGTGGGCAAGGAGGGCGTCGCCCACAGGATAAACGCGGCTGCAGTAGCACTTCATGCTGGAATGACGGTGGAAAAATTCAGCCAGTGCGACCTTGCCTATGCTCCACCTTTTAGCCCTGTGTGGGACCCGCTTTTGACCGCGGCCAATCAACTTATTAAACAACTCTAAAATCTTTTTCCTTGGCAATGAGAGCCGCCCCTAAAGCTCCCACGATCTGAGGCTCAGGCGGAATATTCAATTTGACGCCAAAGAGCCCCTCAAGGGCCTTCACCATACCCTGATTCTTGGCCACCCCTCCAGTAAAGGTAATTTCCTCCTTCACCCTCAGCCGTTTGGTCATTCTGAATATACGCCTGGAAATTGATTCGTGCACCCCGCGGATGATTGCCTCCCTCTTATAACCATCTGCGATTAGAGAAATAACCTCTGATTCGGCGAACACAGTACACATACTGCTTATGGATACTGCTTTTTTAGCCTGTAGTGAAAGTTGCCCCAAATTCGCTAGATCCGCCTCAAGAGCCGAAGCCATCACCTCGAGAAATCTGCCCGTACCCGCTGCGCAACGGTCATTCATTACAAAATCCCTAACGTTCCCCTCCTCATCCATGGTTATTATCTTACTGTCCTGCCCTCCTATGTCCACCATGGTTCTGGTACGGGGGAAAAGGAAATGTGCTCCCTTTGCATGACACGTGATCTCTGTCACTTCCATATCGGCAAACGGGATTCTGAGCCTCCCGTAACCCGTTGAAACAATGGCGCGGATATTATCTTTACTGGCACCCACTTTCTCAAGAGCTTCACCTAAACACTTCTGTGCTGCCCTTAAGGGACTAGCCCCGGTTTTCCTGATGGAGTAAGCCACCATCGTGCTTTCAGAGATAATAACCGCCTCCGCAGACAGGGATCCTACATCGATTCCCGCGTATAAGTTCTTTTCCTCCATCAGCCAAGCATCTCCGCAAAAGCCTGCAATCTCGTCCTTGTTTGCCCTGGGAAATTATTATCAGGATCCGCCCCATCGCCGTAAAGAACCATATAAGGGATCCCGCGTTGCTTCAACACCTCGCCGATTACAGCAGCTCCTCCACAGCTTTGCCTACAGCCCCAGTGGGAGAAATGTATAACAGCATCTGCCTTATAGTCTCTTACCATTGCTAGGACGGCTTGAATCCTTCGTTCCAAAGGACCTCGCCACACATTGGACAAAACCTTTTTTACTAGAGAATCAAGCGGATTATCCGGGTCCAGGGGAGGATAATAAAGGTAATTTGCTTCTTCAAAACAAACTGCAACCCCCCGGCTGGAAAGAAATTCAAATATATCATTCCTGTAATACGGCCTTATATGATGGAGCCATAGGATGCGGTGGCGTTCCTGGGGCAAATAACCGTGCTTGACCTTTGTCCTGTTGTTTAGGTCAACCGCCAGACTTTCAAAAAACCTCACTCCCCACGCAGATCCTGGCGAACAAAATCCCATACCAGCGACGTAACTGAGGCCTTCGCTTCCCGGAAAAGGTGCTGGCCTCGCCATCCTTGCCTTGTTCACTCTTTCTGCATTTGTCCGTGCCTTATTGGACAGGCGCACCACTTCTCGCAACCTTTCAAGATTAACCCGCTGGCCCAGCACGCTTCCCATATCCTCAAGTAAATGATGCAACTGGCCCCTCACATAAGCAACCGCTCCCTGTCCGTTTCCATAGGCGGGGTCCAGCAGCAGGTGAGGGCAACCGTACTTCTTACTCAGGTAAGAAAAGAACTTATTTGCGCCATCGCACAAATAACTGCACGAAACTATCACATCTGGCGGCGGGAGCAAGTCCTCCAGCACAAGGCCCAATGCGCATCGGTAGAAAGAACACACATCAGTGGATAAGTGGGAATCCCCCAATGCCAAAAAGGTGGGTGCACGACCCAAATAGGACACTAAAGCAGCCACAATTTCAGGGAGTATAGGCACAGCATCCATTGCATAGGCAAGCTCCACCGGAGTAAACGCGCTCATCCATATTACTTTTCTCTTTCTCGAACACCCCTGACGCATCATCCACAGCAAGTAACGCACCCATATCTTGAATGCATAGGTCTGCTCCTTCAAATTAGCTGCCTCAATCAAAGGCAAAAGTACCCTGTAAGTCCATGGGCTCCTTACTGTCCAACTCAATAGTCTACTAAAAATGCCACGTTCTTGAGACATTTTCGTCATTATAACTAGCCCACAGTAGATTCATATAGGGAATTTGGTTTTCAACATAGGTTATCCAGGTCTTTACTCCGTCGCCCCTTCGGTGACCAATTTCCTGGCCCCCAGCATCTCCAGAAAAGCCTGTACCCTCGTTCTGATTCCCCCTCCCATGCGGCCCCGGTATTCTCCTTCCAAGAAAAGCACCGGTAGGCGTCGCACCCGCATTTCTTCCATCAGATAGGGCCACTCATACAGGTAGGGGTCACAGAACTTGAGCCCCACATAAATGAGGCCTTCGGCCCCTGTTTCCCTTATTTTCCCGATAATATATTCTGCCCTTTTCTTCGAATCCTTCATTCTCGCACAGGGAATTTTGTTGAGATATGAACGAGCAAGATTCCCAAGGATATCTTCTCCCAGATCCACTTGAGGAACGATCCTCTCTGCCATGCAGCTATCCACTCCAGCGACCGTGGCTCCCAGATCTTCTATCAGGTCAATCAAAGCCCTGCCATCTAGAATAGATCCCGTAATAAAAACACGTGGTTTGTTGGCTCTGGCAGTCGGTGCCTTAGGTCCTGCTTCTATCACACGCTCCAGTGCATAATTATATCCCTGTCGCGGTAATTCCCATTGCTTATCCAAGATGAACAAGAAATCAGCATAGCTCAACTCTACCCTTCCCTGCCTCCTCCACGAAAGTAGTATACCCAAGAGGGACCTGGTCCTGTTCAGTTCCCCAACAGCTTGGCGGAGGTCTTCCTCCCCTATATCCAAGCCAAAATGGGACTGTAGGCTTGAAAACAAGTCGTCCAGCCCTGCTCTCAGATATTCCACCGCGTCTTGGGTAACTATCCTGGGCACATCCAATAAAAAATGAAAGCCCCTGGGGCAATAGTATCGCCAGGCATCATGGAGCCTCCTCATAGCATCGCAGGAATTGGCCACTATGATCCCGGACAGTTCGTCGTAGCCGCCATCGAGCGCCTTGCCCAGACAGGCTCTTACATACGGACAGAAATTGGGATCCAGGAAGGCATCTGCCTTTTCCGCCCACGGCTCAGGAACTATCCGCACTGGTATTACACTCGCAGCCTCCAGTATCTCAACAGGAATGTAGGTACAGGTCCAGCCTACCTTGGGCCTTTGCCAATCACTCGCGTATTTCACCTTGGCCTCGTCAAAGATTTGTTTTATATAAGAAGCCAAGTCCAACTACTTACTCCTCGCTTGTAAGCCGGTCAGATAACACCAACAAATCCTCTTCCACCATATTGTCTGTATGGATCTCGTTAAAAGGGATGGCAAACTCTCTACCTGATCGCACTGCAGGCATGACCCTCGAGGTTCCTGCTCTCAAATATTGGGCCACATTGTATGCCATTCTCTGGGCAAGAGTTATGTCTTGATTATTTGGTGCTGCCCCCCTGATATCCCTTGAAAATGGCTCGCACACGACCCTGCGCTTTATCTCAATACCTGTGGCCAGAAGCTCCTGATAGAAGTATTCCGCCGCATTCATATCTATACCTTTGGCCTGCCTTTCATCCTTCTTATATCCCTCTGCCACCACGATTACACATTCATCCCTCCTGTTAAGTGCTTCCGCTACCTTTTTGTGGCTTATCACGCTGTTGGGAAGTACGGCCAGATGGGCTCTCGCACCCAAACAGGAATGAAGCGCATGAAACCCACTCCTCGCACCCATCATCTCAAGGATATAAATTCGTTTGTGAGTTCTTGCGTCAGCCATATAGCAACGAATTTTCTCAGAGCCCATCTCAATGCCCGTGTGTTGGCCAATGCATTCTGTCCCAGCAATATCACTATCAATAGTAACTGGGATAAAAAAAACTTGGATTGAAGTGGGAAGGTATTGGCATAGGGACTCGATTCCCTTGAACGTCCCATTTCCGCCCACCGCAATGATTGCCTTCACCTTTCTCTGCTTAATTGTGTTTGCGGCTTTTTTCTGTACCGTTTTTTTCACAAATTCCCTGTACCGCTCACTTCGAAGTTGAGCGCCCCTTGATTCCGATAAGGGAGCAGCGTGGAAAACTCCTGGGATGTGGTCCAGCTTCTTGAACAGTTCCGGATCATAGACCAGACGCACAAAATCCTCGTCCGTACCCTGGACAAGAGACTTGAAGCCCTCGCGGGTTGCATAAGTCTCCCGTCCCATTGCTTCAAGGTGATACGTGATGAACGCAGTGACAGGGTTATAGCCAGGAGCACATCCCCCGTCCTGTATTATAAGAACGTCTATCTCCTCGAACATTCTTCTCCGCTCTAGTTCAGCTTTCTTTATGTGAGAGGTTATCCTCTGCCCGACTTTGACCCGCGCAATCAGCTCATCAGGATCTACAGGTTTGGTGAGATAATCATCAGCACCTTCTGCCATGCACTTTATCTTATCTTCTTTCGTATCCCTGGCGCTGATAATAATCACGTATATGTCAGATAGCTCGGATTCCGGGTCTGCCTTGATTTGCCTGCATAGCTCTCTACCGTCCATTCGGGGCATTTCAAGGTCACAAAGAACAATGTCTGGTGGAGACTTTCGGATCTTTTGCATGGCGTCTACCCCGTCCACTGCTTCCGAAATTACGAGGCCGGGCACGTGACGCAATATCTTGATATAAAGTTTTCGACTTGATGCCTCATCGTCCACTACCAAGACCCTGTATTTATCCGTCATGTTCCCTCCTTGTGCTGCAGTCAGTTTTTTGCCAAAATCCATTTGTAGAGAATACCCTTTGCGCTATTTTATTTTCAAGCAATTAGTTTTGCACAAAATACCACTATCTTGTCCACCTTCAAACAACAAATCTCAAAAAATTCCAATAGGCTGCCAACCTTTCAATTACTCTTGACCCCTGGTTTTTTTTGTGATAGGCAGGGGCCTGTTTTAATAGGCTCCTCAGGGGCTCGCACGGCCAATGAGCGGAAATACAAATTAGGATAAGGAGGTTGTACCAAATGGCTTATGATGCAACAAAGATGAAGGATTGGCAGATATCTGAGGCTGCTGAGCAAAACATGCCCAGTCCTGACGAATGGCGGGAAAAGCTTGGGCTTGAAAAGGATGAGGTCATTCCATATGGCAGACTTGCGAGACTGGACTTCATGA
>CAZAKC010000025.1:0-25870 GCA_964485655.1 uncultured Desulfobacteraceae bacterium | reverse complement strand
CGTAGTTTATAAAGCTATCTTTTCCGGCCCCCTCAGTACACCCTCCTCAGCGAGTAGGTACAGACCCTTCGCAAATCTTCTAAGCCTGTATCAGGTATGAGGGCTGTGAACCACAATATGACAGCTATTAAACCATGTCCTAATACTATAAAAGATTAGCTGATCCCCTCTTCCCGTTACCCTTTGTACGCATATCATTCGATTGTTCTTCGTCCACAAATTTCAGCCTGTCTATAACAAGCGTAACAACATCTCCATCCTTAACCCCAAGGGCATCTCTGAGCTTTAATGGAGCTATCACTTCCACAATACTATCCTCATGAACATTAACATGCTTAGACGGAATAATAACAGCCCCCAGCACCGTGCCTATGTGCACCGGCAGCACTTTTGCAGCGCAGAACTTAGGATCAGGAGGGACCAACTGGATGGCACTTTCCTTGCGTAGTTCTTCAACAGTAAAACGGCTTTCTGCAAATATCTCCATATTGAGATTTAGAGTGCCTGGATAGGGTCGAAATCCTAGCTTCTTCATACACTGGTCTTGAACCCAATCGAGTTGAGTAAAAAATGAGGCTTGGCCAATCCCGCTAACTACTCTTCCATTCAATTCCCATGACCTATCTTTATAAAAACCGATGGTCGAAAAATAATCCTCGCGTGTCAAATCAGAAACACGAAAGAAATCTGGAAGGCCCGCTGGTCTTGTCCTTATGCGAAACGAAAGTATAAGTTTGTCCTGCATTTCAAAAGTCACCGACGCCCTAATAATATACTCTTGTGCTAATTAAATCTGACCAGTTAGTAACAGGCCGCAAATTACTTTCACGAGGGGCCTCCGCTGTCTATGAGGCATCTGAACTTTCCTTGAGCAAAGTGGTTATATATTTGAGGCTATCCATAATTACCGCAGGCTTTGCCTCACTAAGTCTCTCTCTGGTATCAACCCCGGTACACACCGCAGCAGCTATTGCCCCTGCCCTGTGGGCGGCAATAATATCAGAGATCGAATCTCCAATCACGAGGCAGCTCTCCGGTTTCACTCCCAGCTTTCTCGCACACAGGAGGATGACATCTGGATGTGGCTTTCTTCTCTCCACCTCGTCCGCTGTAACAACTACGTCAATATACTCATGCAATCCCAGGTGTCTTAACCTTTTAATTTCGTATGTCTGCCCGCTAGTTCTCCCACTAGCCAGCCCTATCTTCGTATTGAATCTTTTAAGGAATGAAAAGGCTTCCCTCACTCCAGGCAACACTGGTACATTAATGTCCACCTGAACAAAGCTTTTAAGTATTATGCTCGCTAGCTCTTCGATGACTTCTTCCCCATCATTAGGTATTGATCTTTTAAGAATATCTTTCAGGCTTACCCCTTGTGCCAAGCAATTCAGTAAAAATTCTTTGGACACTGTCCTGTAACCCATTTTTTTCAAACCTTTATTGAAATGGTGATAGTACAAGGAGATGGAGTCAATAATTGTCCCATCGATATCAAAAATTGTAGCATTTATTTGATTTTTTTCAAAAAAAAGCAATGATATCTTTAACTCCTATTTTCTAAAAACCACAATGCTCAAAGCATATAAGTTCGTATACGCTATCCATTATCATCTCTACCTTCCCATTCTTTAACCTTCCGTAATTAATAAGCTTATGTTATTACTTCAACGCACTTCACTCGTTTTCTTTTCCCAGCTCAAAGATCCCTACATGCATCGTCCATATACGACATTTTTATCTATCCGACACTTGAGTCCTTACCAAACTCAAGCAACCGCTCAGGCTTAATTTTAAACTGCAAATAAGTTCTTGACCCGGTAATTCGAACGTCCAACTCCTCGTTGCTATTTTATTTAACCAGATCAAAGAATGGCGACAAAATCTGTTTGTGCAAGCTACGCGAGGGCTAATCTGTTAGATTGTTCTAACTATCTGCTGGAACGTCGAACTTGTCTCTTCCAATAATCAATTGCTCCGTTACTTCAAGTCCATATCCTTTAAGTCCCACAATCTTCTTAAGATTGCTTGTTATGATTCTTAATTTCCCGAGGCCTAAATCCCGAAGGATCTGCGCTCCAATACCGTATTCACGGAGTTCGAAAAAACCCTTTTTTATGTTCTCTTCACTGCCGCATATGGCCAGATCTAATGAATTGCAGGTCAGGTAGACTATCACTCCCTCTCCCTCGCGAGAGATTCTCTCTAATGCAGCGGTGAGATTGCCACCACAGTTGCACTCTTTGGCATGAAACACATCTCCCACGATACATTGACGATGCACATACACAAGGACAGGCTTGTCCTTTGTAATTTTTCCTTTTACTAAGCCCAAGTGCCTAAGATCGTCTACCATGCTTTGGTAGACTGTCAAGTAAAAGCTACCATAGGCCGTTTCTATATTCTTCCTTTCGATTCTCTTGATTAGGACTTCCCTCTCTAGTCTGTATCTAATCAGGTCGGCTATAGTTACCACCTTTATATCAAAGCTTCGACCGAATTCCAGTAGGTCAGGAAGCCTTGCCATAGTGCCATCTTCTTTCATCACCTCACAAATCACGGCTGCCGGATAAAGACCAGCTAATCTGGCCAAATCAACAGATCCTTCTGTCTGACCAGCCCGCGTTAGCACCCCACCATGTGAAGCTCTTAATGGAAATATATGCCCTGGCCTCACTAAGTCCTCAGGTTTTGCGTCAGGGCTTATGGCCGTCAAGATTGTTTTTGCTCTGTCATAGGCAGAGATACCTGTGGTAATTCCTTCCTTCGCATCCACGGATACGGTGAAACCTGTTCCGAATCTAGACTCATTTTTTTGAGTCATCATTGGCAAGTCTAATGCATCTACTTTTTCAGGCGTCAGTGCAAGGCATATTAGCCCTCTTCCATATGTAGCCATAAAGGTAATCGCGTCAGGGGTCACTTTTTCAGCCGCAAGAACCAGATCACCTTCGTTTTCTCTATCCTCATCATCCATGAGGATGATCATCTTACCATTCCGGAGATCTTCTATTGCCTCCTCAATTGTACTTATACCCTGATGCTCAACCAAAGCGATGTCCTCTCTTGCAAGATTCACATACGGAAAAGCCATTTCACCCCTGCCTTCCTCGATTTTATCCTGACCAAAGGTCCGGATTATTCTTGCTGCCAAGTCAGGTCTATATTTTCAGTCAAAAGGCGACCCGCCTTCTGGCCATCTTCAGAAGACCATCTCTCAAAAGCATTAAGTTTTATTCCGAAATGGTCTAACACTCTTCCCGCCCCCTGGTTCACAATGTCATTAATTGTCTTGGGTCGCTTATAAAAGGCCGGTACTGGAGGCATTATAACCGCTCCCATTTCTGCAGCTTGCATCATCAGACGCAAGTGACCTTTATGAAGGGGCGTTTCTCTAACCATCAAGATAAGTTTTCGTCCCTCTTTTAGCGTGACATCAGCAGCACGAATTAGTAGGTTGTCATTGAAGGAATTCGCAATACCTGACAACGTTTTTATTGAACATGGAGTTACTGCCATGCCCAAAGTTTCAAACGACCCGCTCGCAATTGCGGCACCCACGTTTCGAATATCATAAACAAAGTCAGCGAGGCTTTTCACATAATCTATTCCATAATCCGTCTCCAGTTGAATCGTCCTTTCGGCTGCATTCGAAATTACAAGGTGAGTCTCGACATCCATACCAACCAACAATTCAAGAATTCTGATACCGTATACGCACCCTGTAGCTCCTGAAATTCCAAGTACTAGTCTCTGCGCCATAGCTCTTTCCGTCTTTCTTTCAAAATAGAAAAAATTCGCTGCCCTACCCTCTCACGTACTCAGATCAAAGAGCATATGCTTAATCCGATCAAGGATCGTGTGGGGTACTCTAATTTTTTCAAATTTTGTGTGCTCCTTCACTGGTATTGTAGCATCCATACCTATTTTTGATGTCTCTGTTATCAGCACCTTGCCTTTCCCGGATGTCGTTTCTCTTTGATTGGCTGACGGGTCAATAGCCAGTCCGGGCATGTTTTCACTCAGGACAATATCCCTTGCTGGCTGAAAGCGTGTAGAAAGAGCCCAAAGGACATCCTTTAGATTGTGGATGTCCACATCGGTATCCACAGCAATGAATGTTTTTCCCCACGCAAACTTATCCATCAATTCTTTGAGAATTCTCTGTGCATCATTTTCGCTGTTCTTCTCTATCTGCGCCACAGTAATAAGGCCGAAAAAGTATAAATGCAGGTCTTTTAACCCCTTGACAGAAGCAAGAAACTGCTCCTTCTTCTCCACCTGCCAAAGAAAATCAATCAGAACCTCCTCCTCTCCTGAGAATGGCATCAACGCATGGTATAAGGGATACTCCCTATGAGTCACGGCCCTAATTTCAGCTACAGGGTTATTATAGGTCAGATAGTAGCCAGTGGATTCACCGAATGGTCCTTCCGGCTCTCTTACATTAGGTAAGACCACCGCCTCCAAAACGAACTCCGCATTTGCAGGTGCCTCAAGTTCAATGGTTTTGCATTTTACTAACGGCACAGGTCTACCTGCTAAGCCACCAGCAACCTCGATCTTATCAGTGCCCGGGGTAACTGATATTGCTGCTGAAAAAAACGTTACGGGATCTACTCCTATAGAAATAGCGATCTCAAGTGGTTGATCGTTTTTCTCAGCATTTTCTAGGAATTGAGACAACGGAGGTGAATTAAGAAATATCCCTAACTTATTTCCCCCTTTTACAAGTATTCTGTGAATTCCCACTCCTCTTGAACCTGTATTAGGATCTTTCGCTATAATCACACCTGTTGTTATGTAAGGACCTATATCTTTTTCGTGATGTGTCAAAATTGGCAGCAGTTTTGATATATCAACGTTTTCTAGGATAATTTTCTCGTGAACTGGGCCATCGTCAACTACTTCAGGCCTAATCGGTTTACTCCGCCTTTCTAGATATGTAGCAACTAAGTCATGCTCTTCTACCCCCACAGCCATGGCCAGTCGCTTACGAGTACCCAGCAAATTTCCAATAATTTTTGTGTCATACTCCTTGATGTTATTAAAAAGAACCGCTCGACCATCTGTTTCTGCTAAGAGCTTAATTGCAGCGCCCACTTCAAACTTAACTGATAGTTCCTCATTTATTGTTATCAGGTCTCCAGTGCTCTCCAGATGTTCTATAAATGCTCTTAAATCTTTCAATTTATCCTCCCGAACTAGCAACCTTTCCCTATATATTTTTATTTAAACAGAATAGCTCATTTAACCACGATCCTTGCTCACCTCCGTAGATATATCTCGCCCCTCCAAGGATTAGCGAGTATACAAGGTGAGGTGGAATTGCCCCTTGAACACCAAAGCAAAAGGGGGGAGCACTTAGTTCGGTTTGGCGCTCCCTCCTCCCGCTTTTAGTCAATTAAGCTGCTTATCATCATCCCTCTCGCAAACCTAGGCCATTTGATTTTAGCGGTATGGAAGAAAGAGATTACTTGGTCTTATCCTGTTTCTTCTCGTCTTCCTCTAAGATTTTCTTAAGAAGCTGTTTCTTCCACTGTAACCTTTGTTTGAGCTCTTGCTCCATGATTCGTTTTTTCTCAGCTTCTTCCTCTTCCGCCTCCGCCATCATAGATCGGAGCATGTGCCCTCGCCTTGCTCCAAGCCTTTTGGACTCAAAGTAAGTGACCTCTTCCTCCTCTTCCTCCCTCTCAACTATATTTACATACCACTCTTCGTCTAAATAGTTGGACTTAAGTTGGATGTGCAACCCATCCCACCCTTCTCTAGGGGTCCGTGAGACCTGGATCTTTGCCTGAAACTGTTCCCTGGTTTCTTCGTCTAGGAGGATGTCCGAAAAGGTTTCCCCTTCAGGAAGATATTTCACAACCTCTTCCCTGGTTTCATGAGGACTGAAAAGAGTGTAATATTTCATTCTACAATAAACCTCCTTTACTGAGGTCGAAACTAATCCATAACGATCGGTTCAGGCTTGATGCCCAGCTTTTTCCATAGCGCTACAACACGCTCCCTTACCTCTTTGGGAATTGCCCCTTCGAATGTCATTCTTCTCGCCTTTGTCTCATCGGGTCTGTCAAACCGCCATGTGGCATCCACCGTCCATGTGGAAGATAGACTATTATCTTTAAATCCGTGGTTTTCAGTCAGTCCTAGCGGCTTACTCATGGGCGAGATAAAGACATTTGTCTCATGATTGACTTTTGAAATGCGGTCGTTTAACGCGATAGCAAGCTCCTGCGCCCTCACATCAGGATCAATAAAAATTGTCTTCCTGACAAATGGACTCCTAGAATAAATAGCTCTTGCAATTCGTGCAGGAAATCCCGGCAATCTCTGCTCTCCAAGGCATACTATTGCGAGAGTAAGTTTCGCTTCCACCGGCAGCGTGATGTAATTAATCACAGATCCAAAGACCGTATTACGGCAAAAGTCTAGCAGTTCTGTCGAGTGGAGAAGAGACAAAAGGCAAAGTGAATCACTTGGTTTAGTTCCTTCAGCAGCAAAGGGGAGGATGGGGCCCTCCCTATGAGTAATCAATTCTACATCATAAACAAAGTTTCGCTGTCTAGGAGTATAGTAAGAAATTGAAGCAAAGGGACCTTCCTCTGCCATGACACCAGGATAAATGTGCCCTTCAAGTATTATTTCCGCCTCTGCTGGAACCAAGATATCGCTAAGCTTGGCTTTGACAACAGCGATCGGGTTGGCGCCCAATCCACCTGCTATTGCGTATTCATCGGCTTGAGGTGGAAGATTCATTGTAGCGGAAGCATAAAGAGGCGGTGGTGCACCGATAGCGATGGCAAAAGGAACGCGCTCACCCCTCTTGGCAGCACTTTTGACAATTTGCTCTATGTGGGTGGGCTGTATCCGCCGATGTATCCCGCCATGAACCAGCTTGTTTCTGCCAGCGAGCATAAGTCTGTAAACACCCGTGTTGGTCCATTTTTTCTCAGAATCATATGCAAAGACTATTTGGGAGGTGAGATACCGGCCCCCATCCTTTTCATTGAGTCTAGGAATTGGATATTTGTAAAGGTCAATATTCTGACCCTCAACAACTACTTCTTGGCAAGGACCTTCATCAACTTCGATAGCCCGGATAGGGGCCTTCTGTCTTTCAATTATTGTCTCCTGTATTTCCTCATAATCGATATCCTTTTCGAGCCCAAGACCAAGGGCTATGCGACCATGCATGAGTCTCGGTACCTGAGGGTAGTACATAAAACCTGGGCCAGAAAAAAGACTACCCACCAATTTACTGCCTTCATAGTCCTTTATATTATTAAACTGGACTGCCGGGCCTCCTGTTCTTTGAGACATTGCGCAAATAGCGTTTGCTTCTAAGTCCCAATTTATTTCTTCATTAATAACATTCAGCTCATCATTCATTTCAAGATCTTCCAAAAATTCTCTCAGTGAACTCATGATCTCCCCCCCTATTTTGTTTGTTCCTTTGTCAGTCTTTGCTAGTCCTCTTCAGGGACTTCGCGATTTAAGACCTCAATGTAATACTCCTCATCTGTTGGTTCTCCAAAGTCTGCTAGGATCTTTAATGTATCTGCCCCCTGCTTGGGGGATTCAATGGGACGAACTTCCGCTTTCCACCATTGCTTATCACTTTCATCCATCAATAGTACCATTGAAGTCTCGCCGGTACCCATTTTCGGCTTGACCTTATTCCTGAACTCTACATTCTCTATCCAATAGGTCGCCATTTTATCCCTCCCTTCTTTTCTAGACCATGGATTCCATCTCGATATATTTCTTGTACCAGGAAGGCTTCTCTTTGAACCCCCACTTCTGCCAGTTATCAACAACTTTTTGCTGAAGCTCTGCGGGAAAATTATACTCAAACTGAGTCCTCGGGATATTCAATGGCGCATCTTCTTTACTAGTCCCATCCACAAAGAGATGCCTTGTATATATGTGTCCAAGGAAATGGTACTTCGCCCTGTCTTCCTCTTCAGCCCATGGAGACTCCAAAGTCATTCTTACATGCTTGTCATATGTTACTCTTACATCTCTGGCAGGATTTGTTTGAGTCATCATGGCCTCCAGAATCTGGTCCCAGTCAAAAGCGTCGATGTCAGGGTCCACTACAATCTCATTAGACATACATGCCAGCACTGGATTCGCCATTATCGAATCCTCCAAATCCTGCCTAAATCCCGGATACGGCTCTGGATGCAGTCTCTGTTTCGTGGACATTACCGTGGAAGTTCCTCCAAAATAAGTGTACCAGGTGGAGGCCTTAAAGGGAAAGCCCATCATCTTTGCCATCAGACTAATACCAACCCTAAAAGATGCATCACACAAGGTAGTACCTGACTCTCCAAGACCCTGATGAAGATCCAATATGATAGGATTATTACGAAAAGTTATACAGTTAACCCGGACTGCTATAAATTCCTGACGGGGACCTGCAGAAAATCCAAAGCTCTCCGGCTTAGGCCCTTCTGGTAATGTCTCGTATGGTCTCACTTCACCCTCCACAACAACCTCTGCATTGGCTGGCACTAAAAGGTCGGATGTTTCACATTTTACCAACTCCAAAGGTGTCCCCCTAACGCCACCAGCAGCATCATACTCGGACACTCCTGGAGGGAGGGGAGAAGTGGCGACGAGATAACATACAGGATCACCCCCAATTACAAGTGCAATCGGCATAACCTGATTACGAGCCTCATATTTTGAGTGATAAATTAGCCTGAAATTTGATTCCGCATAGGGGGTAATTGCCGCTCTCTTTCTGGAAAAGATCTCCATGCAGTAATGCCCCACGTTCTGCCAGTCTGAATCGGGATCTTTGATCACTGTCTGTTGCTGAAAGCAATATCTGCCGCCGTCACCAATTGCGTGATAAGTAAAAGGAAATCTGAACAGATTGATATCTTTTCCCTCCAGTATATTCTCTTTACACGGCCCAGTTGCCACCTCTACGGGTCGTATGGGACTTGACATTCTCCGGACAAGTTCTCGCGTATAATCAACCGCATCAATCTCAGGATCCAGTCCTACTGCAATTGCTTGCCTACGATGCGGGTTACGGTAAGGACCCGCAAAATGACCTATTAAAACCCGTCCATCACCTTGTTGAATACCTTTGATATTATTAAACAGAAAGGCAGGTCCATTCACACGTCCACTTAGAAGACCCATAGCCGGGATTTCATAGTTCCAGTCTACTTCTTCATTTACTTCGACAAGCTCACCATGCTCTTTCAATAGATCAACAAATTCTCTGGTATCCATTACATCCCCCTCCTTCTGGATTTTCTTGTTATTACATAGCCCAGAATTAAATCCCAAAAAGAATTAGGAAAACCTCACCCCCTTTCGCTCGGTCTGGTTTGAAGTTTTACTTTTTTTCACAAAAGTCAATAACAGCCTTAGTGATCGCCATCATTGCCTTTGCCTCTTCGCTTTCGGGCTCCGAAAGCACAAATGGCTTTCCCTCATCAAGGCTCTTGCTTACCAATTCTGACACTGCTATTCTGCCAAGAAATGGCACTCCCTCCCCTTTGGCCATATTTTCTCCAGCACCCCCTTGAATAGGAGCAACACTCCGGCCACAGGAGGGACAATGGGCCTCACTCATGTTTTCAACTACCCCGATCACTGGAATATTCGCTTTTCGTAAGATGTAAATGCATTTTCTTGCAACGTTTTGAGAAACCTCTGAACCAACAGTAATAACGAGGCCACCATCAAGATCAGGCAAGTACTTTAATGCGTTGACTGTTTCTGAACTCGTACCTGCTGGAATGTCCAATACTAGATAATCGAGCTCACCATAATCAGTGGCTGCAAGTAACTCCTCTGTGGCGTTACGCTTCATATCATGGTACCAGATAATAACGTCGGTTGTTTTAAGGATAAGGCCTGTAGACATAATCGTTAGGCCGGGATACACCTCGTACGGTATAAGGCCCCTCGGTCCGGTTTTGAGCTTCGCCTCAGCGGGTACACCTGTCATCATAGGTATTGCAGGGCAATCATAGACTTGGTCTAAAATGCAAACCCTCTTGCCTTCTCGGACCAGACCCGCAGCAACGTTTACCGCGAGCATCGACTTGCCTACCCCACCCTTTCCGCCAAGAACAATTACCTTGTGTTTTACAGGGCGTAGGTTCTCCTGAATCATTCGTAGAATACCCTTTTTTTGAAATGTCTCCTTTAAAGGCAAGGTACAGTCGAAGTATTTCTCACAACTCTCACACTTCCGTGTGCATTCCTCTTGCACGTTAATCCGTTTTACCCTAGCCTCTTTTTTCATTCTTCACCCTCCTCAACCATCTCTTCAACCTTTTCCGCTATTTCCATGATTCTTTTTGAAATAGGGCTATCAGGGTGTTTGTAAACATAGGGAATTCCCTCATCGCCTGTGCCGCTAATCTCTGCATCCAATGGTATCTTGCCTAGAAATGGAACTCCCAGTTCCTTGGCCAAGCTCTCCCCTCCTCCTTCCAACAAAAGGTTAAGGACTGTTCCACACTCACACAAATACCCAGACATATTTTCAACTATACCTAGAACTCGCGAACCTGCTTTTGCTGCGAGCAAGGTAGCCTTTCTTGCAGCTAGCTGAGCCACTTTGGGAGAGACCGTAATTACAATGGTCCCATCTAGGTCTGGAATATACTGAAGCAAGTTACAAGCATCAGAGCTCGTCCCTGGTGGTAAATCTACAACCAGCCAGTCGCGCTCCCCATAGTCTACATTTGCGACAAACTCTTCGGTAATTCCTCTCCGCATCTGGTGGAAAAGTGTTATGACCTCATCAGGATAAATTAAACCGAGTGAGACAATTTGCATTCCCAACCCCAAGTGATCAGTTGCCGGAATCAAACCTTTTGAGCCATATCTAAGAGCCTCTTTGCCTTGTATACCAAGCATTTTAGGGATAGTGGATCCGTCTAAATCCTGATCAAGAATAGTGACCTTTCGACCCATCATAGCGAATGCTGTGGCTAAGTTAGTAGAAAGGAGGCTCTTGCCCACGCCACCTTTGCCCGCTGAAATAGCTATTTTATGCTTTATACCTCTCATCTTCTTGATTGCGCCTACCATCCTTCTGCGCCTGAACATTTTTTCTTTCATAGGATCGTTGCATTCAAAAAACTTCTCACAGTCCTCACATTTGTAGTCACATTTCATCATGATATTTATTTTTAGTACTTCCTTTTCAGATAAGTCTTCCATGTTGGCCTCCTGCTTTCGGCTTCGCTTTTATTTCAAGAACAATTTTTCAGTCTGTTGGCGGGTCCTCACCAAGAGATTACCCCAAGGCCTTTACATCAGTTATCCCCTATTGCCTCCTTGACTAAAAGCCCGGGAATATCTTCTTTTATCTTTATGTACCACGGTTCAGGTCTAAGATAGCCTCTGTTATATCTCATCCATAGCACATCGCCATCCGGCAAAGCCTCTTTATTGGGCGAAACTACTGCTTTGACAACCCTGGTCTTGTAGATATCAGTCTCTCTTATGGCGATTGTGATTTCCTCTCCCTCTTTTATACTGGAAATATCATCAACAAATGTGTCATACTCTCTTGCCATTTTGATCCCTCCTTTCCAAAATCTGCCTCACCCGATCAATACCCATAAGTTTTCCAGTTTTCCAAAACCTTTTGCTGGATCTCTTTGGGATAAATATTCCCAAATGAGGCCTTGGGCGGAATTTCTATATTTGGATCCCACCCGACAGGCCATGTGCAGTCCAACAACAGGTTAGCCCCTCTACCCCATAGCCTTTCTTCAAAATTCATAAAAGGCATAAGCCCGTGACCTGGACTGTTGGGCCTAGAGTGGACTCCTCTTACGGGGTGACACTTTGTAACAATAGCATGTACCACCTCACCTAGATTGAACACATCTACGTCAGAATCAACCACAATCACAAAGGGCACCAGATAACCAAGCTTACTCCCCCAGATGGCGTTGGCTACATGAATAGCCACACCTGAGTAAGCCCTCTGTATGGATACAACTACAAGGTGCCCTGACCCCCATTCAGGCATGGATACATCTACAACAGGGAGCCCCTTTAATGCACGAACCGCTTCATTCCGCCACGCTAGCGTCATTACAATGTCTGACTCATCCACTGGAGTCCCCATATTAGAAACAGTTAGGATTGGATCATTTCGGTGTGTGATGCATGTTACTTCATACACAGGGCGAGGCGCCCTAGGAGCAGTTCTAAAACCTGTATATTCCCCAAAAGGGCCTTCTTCTACCCTAATATTGGGCAACACATGACCTTCTATGACGATCTCAGCGTGAGCAGGCACCTCTAGATCTACCGTCTCGCATTTTACGAGCTCAATGGGTTCTTTTCGAAGTCCCCCTGCTAGGTCTGCCTCACATTCCCCCGGCCCTGCAGACAGACTCCCAGCAACAACAGTCAGAGGATCACCTCCAATTACTGTTGCAAATGGCATGGGTTTGTTAGCCTTCTCATATTTCTGGTACATACGGCCAATATCCTGCCCAGGCAATATCAAGCCACCCATTGTGTTTTCTGTATGGATCATTTGCCGATACATTCCCCAATTGACCCAGCTCGTGTCTTCCAGGTCGCGGGTTACAATAAAATGCCATGTTCCGATGTACCTTCCTCCATCCCCATCATGAGCCATGGGGGCGCCGAATTTAAAAAGATTAATGTCCTCCCCTTTGATAATATTCTCTTTACATGGGCCGGTGCTTACAAGCATGGGTTTAATAGGATTAGCGATTCTTTTGTCAAACTCCGTAGCAATTTCCCTGACTGGAGTGTCCGGATCCAGCCCCATCGCTACAGCCATTCTGGAATAGGTAGCGCAAGGGGCTCCTAGAGCCCTTACGTTGGGGGCGTCTTTCACCCGCTCAAAGAAAGGTGCTCTTTCCTGAAGTTCACAAGCGCGGCGGATGATTGCGCCCATTTCCAAATTCCAGTCCACCTCTCCTTTTACCCTCACCAATTGACTGGCTTTTTCCAATGCCTCAATAAATTCTCTCAGGTCTCTAAATGCCATTTATTCCTCCCTCCTAAATTGGTCTGACATGGGGGCACAGACTTCCCCTCCTCGTGGCCACAATTAAAAGCCGAGTGAAAACCAAGGCCCACAGCCCCAAAACCTTACTATCGGAGATAGGCCCGTCTCGTTTCTTCACTCTCAAAAACCATTTCTTGAAAAACCAAGTTCCCAGCCCGCCAAAAAACTCTAAGGTTGATTCATTTAAGATATTCCTTTTTGGGAAAATTTATAACTTTACACACTTCAATCGTGTATTTCTTCCGGTCAATCTTCTCAGAACGGATAGGCCTTATCGCTCGCAATTCACGTTGACGATCAGTATTTCTGAAGGGCATACTGATTGGGCAGGTAATAGTACGATTTAGAATGACGGTCCTTTTAGACATTGTTTTCAAGCCTCAAAATGGACCAAACCTATAAAAGCGCTGAAATCCCTATTAGCGAACGTACGTTCTTAGTAGCTTACTTTCAACCATTTGTCAAGTCTAAAACACCGCGAGTTTCCCTCTTTTTACATTAAAGTATGTCTAGGCCCTTACCCCTGCAACCTTTCACCCTCAAACCCAATCTCTTGGAAAATCACCAGAAAAACGCTGCAGAATTACTTCTCTCCACTCTACCAACTCTCAATCCCATTTTTCCGCATATGAATGGGATCCGATCACCTAAGAAAAATACACAGCCAAAACGTGAATTTCTCACTCCACCACTAGACACCAGCACTAAACACTCGCTTATGCCGTGCCCTCACACGAGCTTCAAGCTTCCCTACGATCCCTCTCATTTCTCGTGCTGCTCTAGATTCCGGGCACTCAAGGATGAATGGTCTGCCCCGGTCTGAACTCCTAGCAATCCCTTCGTGAATCCTGATTTCCCCAAGCAGTGGGATACCAAGCTCATTTGCGAGACTTGCCCCTGCTTGGTCCGAAAAAATATCCGTTAAGGCCCCACAGGCTGAACAAACAAATCCTGCCATATTCACAATAAGACCTAATATAGGAACATTTGCTTTTTTGAATAGAGAGAGACCTCTCTTAACTATTTCGCGTGACAGTACTGATGGTATAGTAACCACAACTACTCCATCAAGATGCGGCAGATCGCGCAATATGTTAAAGTTCTCGGATCCCGTACCCGGAGGAAGATCTATGATAAGCCAGTCAAGTTCTCCGTATTCCACTTCAGCCAAAAAATCCCCCAATGCCCCCCTTTTGTTCTCATGAAACCACGTTACCGGCTCCGCCCTATCTAACACAAACCCAAGTGATATAATCTTTATTCCTAAGGGCCCTTCGACGGGCTGGATTCCACCGCGGGACTTTCTCATCCGAGCGCCCTCTAAGCCAAAAAACTTAGGAAGGCAAGGTCCATGGAAATCAGAATCTAACAGGCCCACTCGATACCCCTCAAGAGCTAAGCCTAAGGCTAGGTTAGCACTAACTGTGGATTTTCCAACGCCCCCTTTCCCACTTACGACGGCTATCTTGTTTTCGATCAAGGACATACGGTTTTCAATCTTCTTATTCCTTGGGCCTTGAAACTGAGCTTTTTTATATGGAAAGGGGCACGCAAAATACTTATCACAGTCGTCACACCTTCTGTCACCACAGCCAAAATCCATATTCATCTTGAGAACTTCAGGCACGGATTCTTGTCTGGGGCAGGCTAGTTTCTTTTTGGTCACGACAGCTTTTGAACTCTGTTTTCTACCTTCCCCAATCCTATCAACAAGCTTGCTAAGAGCCTTAGAAGAGGGGGAGCCGGGGTGTATTTCCATCACGCATTTACCTTTGTCCGCAGATTTCCTAAGCTCAATGTCAAGAGGGAGGCTCCCCAAATAACCTATATTTTCCTCATCAACCAGTCTTCTAGCCGCTCCTGACATGAACAATGACGGCACATGACCACAAATTGGACATGTAAAATGCGCCATATTTTCAATAAGACCCAGGACAGGTACGGGAATACTTTTACAAAGCGAAATACACCTCCGCGCTACTCCCTGGGCTATATCTGATGGAGTCGTCACTATTAATACCTTAATTCTATTTCTTGGTAAATATTTGATAAGATTAATTGTTTCTGAACCAGTTCCTGGCGGCAAATCTACAACCAAGAAGTCCAACTTTCCATAACAAACATGGGCGAGAAACCCTTCAAGAGCTTCTCTTTTAAACGCATCAAACCAGGTAAGCGATTCCTTCTCCTGTGTAAGAAAATGGGCTGATACAACCTTGATCCCATAAGGGCCCTCCACAGGAATAATCCCATTCTTGCCCGCGACGAGTTTTTGACCTTCTCGGATACCCAAAAGCCTTGGAATAGAGGGACCATGAAAATCACAATCAATTATGCCGACTTCGTAACCTCTGAGAGCTAGACCCATCGCAAGTTGAGAACTTATTGTGGATTTTCCAACCCCTCCCTTGCCCCCCATAACGACGAGAATCGATTTAATACCATGTATGTTCTTTACGATTTCCTTTAGACGACCTTGAGAGAGTATGTAGCCCTTATATGGGGAAACGCATTTAAAATACTTGTGGCAATTTTTACAATCGTAATCACACCTATCACCCATCTCCACATCAAGGACATCACAAACGATTTTGTCATTATCTTTCATGTGTGATTCCTTTAAGCCGCGGACGCGTGCTTTTGCTCCTTCATCTTTCTCCGTTCCTCATCTCTCATTTCACGCCTAAGGAGCTTACCCACTTTAGACTTTGGTAACATATCTCTAAACTCTATATACTGAGGCACCTTGTATGGAGCGATTCTTTCTCTACACCATCTCATTAAGTCACGTGCGCTGACCCCTCTTGCATCTTCTTTAAGGACTACAAATGCCTTTATACGCTCACCTACCTTTGGATCAGGGACGCCAACAACACATGCGGCTATCACCGTAGGATGATCCTGAAGAACTGCTTCGACCTCGGAGGCAGATACACGATACCCTTTGTGTTTTATAACATCAGCACTTCTATCTACGAAGTAAAGCTCCCCATCTTTCATCATAAGGATATCCTTCGTTCTGTAATAAATCTCACCGTCCAAGTCGATGAACGATTCAGCGGTCTCCTGGGGCTTATTAAGATAGCAATTTAGGAAATGAGGAGCTGAAACAAGCAGTTCACCAGGTGTTTGTTCGGGCACAGGTTGAAGGGTCTCGGGATCTACCAATTTATACTTCTTTCCACCTGCAGTGGCAGGTACACCCACACTTCGCAACTTAGGTCTCTTGTTCAGTGGTGTCGCAGCGTGCAGTTCAGCTTCTGTTGAACCATAAAGCTGGTGAAGTGGGACCCCCACCGTTTTTTCCCACCTGTTAAAAACCTCATCAGGCAGGATATCTCCACCTGACCAGCAATACCTCAGCGAACTTAGGTCATACTTGTCTAGCCGATCATTCTCCAAAATCATGCGGTAAAGAGCTGGAACGCCCAGAAACAAATCAGCCTTATATCTCTGTATACATGCTAAAATAGCATCCACATTTGGCTGAGGCATAAGTATTACTGTATTGCCGTAATAGAGTATAAACCCGCTCATGACTGCTTGAGCCAAAGCATGAAATAAAGGTAGTATCATAACTAACTTAGAGTTTCCTTTTTCAATTTCTGTCCCTTTGGCAACTTCGGCAACTGCCATAGCTCCGTAATAAAGGTGCGCATGACAGGACGGCACACCTTTCGGAAGTCCTGTTGTCCCACCAGTATAGAGAATCCGGCAAACGTCTTTCCATGGCTTTATCTCAGTTTTCTCGGACAAGGGGGGAGATTTTAGAAGCGTGGAAAATCTAAACACGTTTTTCCCCTTCTCTATCCTGCCGCGTGGCACCTTGTCAAAGCCGAAGCCTATAATCTTTTTATACCATGGAAGCATTTCGATTAGATTTGTGTAAACAATGTTCTTGAGGGTACTTCCGGGCAGGACCTCCTTTACGTATCCGAAATTTGTATCCAAGCATATTATGGTCTCGGCACCGCAATCATCGCTCATGTAACTCACTTCAGTGGGAGTATAAATGGGAGATATAGGAACAGGCGCTGCCCCAATCTTGGCGACCGCGTAAAATGCAATAACAAATTGGGGCGTATTCGGAAGATATAGTATAACTTTATCGCCCTTCTTAATCCCGAGGCGTTTCAAGCCCGTGGCAAATCTATCTATCAAGTCTTTGAGCTGGGCATAGGTAAAAGATCTGCCCAAATAGATCAATGCCCTTTTGTGAGAGAACCTTTTACTGGCTGCCCCTAGAATAGCTAATATTGACTCATTATCTTTTCCGTTTTCCGCTTCGCCCCAAAAATTTTTCATCATGCCTCATACCCCGAAATACGCGGCCTTCACGTCAGGATTCTCTAGTAGTTCTTTTGACTCACCCTCTAATACGACATTGCCATTTTCGACTATATAACCGAAATTAATTATGGGAAAGAGCGGCCGAGCATATTGCTCAGATATCAAGATACTGATGTTCCTTTGATCCTTGATATCACGAATTGCATTTATCAGGACGTCCATAACACCCAAGCTCAACCCTAGGAATGGCTCATCCAGAAGAAGAAGCTTGGGTTGAGCCATCAAAGCCCGACCGATAGCAAGCATTTGTTGCTCCCCTCCGCTGAGAAAACCAGCTTGTCTATTTTTCAGTCTCTTCAAGTGAGGGAACAGAGTAAAAATATAATCGAGCGTATCTCTCCACTGGGCCTTACTAGCTAGGTAACC
The DNA here is from genome assembly GCA_964485655.1 of uncultured Desulfobacteraceae bacterium. Classification (GTDB taxonomy): domain Bacteria; phylum Desulfobacterota; class DSM-4660; order Desulfatiglandales; family Desulfatiglandaceae; genus B111-G9. The sequence continues at coordinate 8,106 of CAZAKC010000025.1, read as the reverse complement.
ACCAATTCTAAGGTTCTCCAAAACACTACTTTCAATGAAAAGCCTCCTTCTTTCTGGACATAATATAATTCCCAGCTTCGCCCTCTTCCAAGGGGCCAGATGGCTTATCGGTTCCTCGTTGTATGTGATTTCACCCAGAATACTTATTCGCTGTCCCCCTTTCATCTCTTCTCTTCTTTTGGTATCGAGGATGATCCCAGAAATAGTATACATCAAGGTTGACTTCCCAGCACTGTTCATACCGAATACACCAGTAATATCTCCTTCCCTTGCCTCTAGTGAAAGATTGTTAATGGCTAAGGCATTTTCATAAAATACCATAAGGTTTTTGACTCTAAGCAATAATCTGCTATTCGTATTCATATATTCGCCTCTTTGCCTTTTCCAAAGTACGCTTCTTTAACCTTTTCATCTTGTAGCGCCTCCTGAGGATCGCCCTCGAAGATCTTTACCCCAAAATTCAAAACCACTACCCTCGATGCCAATCTAAATAGCTCTCTTAGGCGATGCTCTATCATTACCAACGTTGCCCCATCCATATTAAGCCGCTCCAGCAGGGGTAACATACTCGCTATCTCAGCAGCGCTTAATCCGGAAAAGACTTCGTCGCAAATTATTAAATCAGCCTTCAGTGCAATACACCGGCCAAGCTCAAGTCTTTTTAGATACCCAAGCGGCAAATCACCTGCTGGTTTATAAGGAACATGTGCGTCACGTTCAAACCCTACGTCTTCCAAGATATCAATCGCTACAGCATCTCTGTCCCCAAGTCCACCAACACCGGCAAATTTTCGTGCCCTGGGAGAGAACAGGGGCGCAATTAAATTTTTATATGCCATTAGACTATAATAGGGCCGCATTATCTGAAACGTTCTTCCGATTCCCAAATTTGCAATTTTATGAGGAGCAAGTCCGGTTATATTCTTACCTTTGAAGTAAATCCTTCCTTCAGTAGGCTTCAAGAACCCGGTGATACAGTTGATCAATGTAGTCTTTCCCGAACCGTTTGGGCCAATAATACCTATTACCTCGCCACGCTTAACGTTAAAGCTTACATCATAGAGCGCTGTAACCCCCCCAAACATCTTGGTCACATTAGCAACGCGAAGAATGGGCTCCTCTTTTTCATTATCCACAGTGCTATACCTCCACCCATCTTTCGAACTGATGATATTTTCGCGTCAAATAAGGCAATATTCCCTCGGGTCTCACCGCTACAAAAAACGCCAAGATAAATGCATAGAAAGTCATTCTAAGTGGTCCGAACGCTCTTAAAAGCTCAGACAACGGAACCAGTATGAGAGTCCCCAGGAGGGCACCCGCAAATGTGCCCGCTCCCCCCACAACTACGACAGCTATTGGCAAAATGGAATAGTCTAATGCAAAAAAGCTAAGCCCCACCCAGCCATAAAGAGTGCAAAGATACGCACCAGCGAAGCAACCGATACAGGAGGCTAAATAAACTCCTCCTGCCTTCCAAAAAGTTATATTAATACCTGAGGCCTTCACCGCTTGATCATTTTCCATCATGCTTCTAAATACAATGCCTACGTCCTCGCTGACGAGCCTCCTCAATGAAAACATGACCAAAAGCACTAGAACAATCATCAAGTATAAATTGGTCCATTCATTGCCTATGGTCGGCAAGTCAGATAAACCAAACGTACCTCCTGCGATCTGCAGTGCTTCAATAATATGGCTTAAAATAAACGGATAAACAAAAGTTGCTATGGCAAAATAAATACCCCTAAGCCCTAAAGTCGGCAGCAAAAGAACAGTAGATATTGCTGCTCCTATAAATGTTGCAATTGGTAGTGTTAATACGGGAGGCAAGCCACAATGGTATGCTAGCATACCAGCAGCATACCCGCCCATACCCATCCAAAGTGCGCCTCCCAGACTCACCAATCCGACATAACTAACAAGGAAATCAAAAGCAAATGCTAGAAGAGCATATATCCCAGCCAAAGATAAGACCCTTTGCCAGACTTCTGGCAAAAACATGGGCCCAATTAACATGCCTGCCACCAGCAGGGTCCTTGGCACCATCAGATAACAAATTTCTTGCCAGGAAAGTAAGGCATATATCCCTTCAGTCCTCACCTTGAGCCCTCGGTCTATTCTTTCACGGCGCCTTTCCTTTTTTTCCATAATCTCATCCATAGAATTACACCCTTTCTTCCAGTTCTTTCTGCCTGCCAAAGAGACCAGAGGGTTTAAAAATCAAGATAAGAAGAATACCCAAGAATATGACCAGCATTCTCCACTCTCCGCCGAGAAATTTGACAGTGATCATTTGGGCAAAGGCTAGGACCACACCAGCTATTATGGTACCCGTCAAACTACCCAGTCCGCCCACAATGCACACTGCTACAGCATATACCAATGCCTCATAGCCTATCCCAGGGTAAATATTACCTAAAGGCAAGATGACGACTGCTGCCACAGATGCCAACGCTGAGCCAATTGCTAGACTCACAGTGGCAGACCAATCGGAGTTTATTCCCACCATCATAGCGGCCTGTTCATCTTGAGCAATTCCTCTAAGTGCCAAGCCAGTCTTTGTATAGCGAGTGAAAAATAATAAGAATAGCACAGAGCATAAAGCCAATATTACAATAATGAATCGCTGATAATCTATTGGGACACCGGCTAACTGTATGGATCCGTGAATAAATACGGGATTTCCATAAGAACCTACGAACCCAATGGTCTTCAAAAGCTCTACTATCCCCATTCCTATTGCAAAGGAGGCAATGATTTCTGAAGCCGGCATCCCTCTTACCCTGATAAGAAACAACTGATAGACCAACATACCCACAACAGCGGTTATTCCAACCGAAATGATAATGGTGAAAAAATAGTTTAAACCTACCTTCTGCATAAGTGTCCACACGACAAAACCTGTTAAGATATACAGTGATCCATGGGCGAAATTAGCAACCCGAGTAACACCATATACGAGCGTAAAGCCAATCGCGATCAGTACAAAATTTGCCGCATTTATTACCCCATAAATCACAACATCCATTTTCTGCCACCTAACCTAACATTTAATTTTGAGATGGTTTTGCCATGAGGATCACTTTTTCCAAGGGGGTCTCTTCAAAGAGCCCGTAGCAGCAGCAGGTGGCCATACAAAAACTCTCCTTGTGTGCACACCTAAGCCTCTTACGTAAACTCCCTTTTTCTGCCACTGAAACCAGCCTGTCACCATCCCAGTTTTCGGATTATCGGTCACCAGAGCCTTATGGCTTTTGGCGTCGAATCTTAGTCTCCCATATGGCACACTTAAGTCTGTTTTGTATAGAGCAGCGACAACCTTGTCTGGATCTGTCGAACCTGCCCGTTCTATAGCGTCCTTCAGGGCCCAGCAACTAACATAACTAGGCACGCCACAGTGAAGACCAGGCTCAGTACGCCATCGCTTCACAAAACCTTTGAACCATTTTACAGTTGTAGCATTAAGCGGTTTCGCCGGTCCATTGGCCGCCTCAAATTGGTTGGCAACAAAGTACTCACAAGCTCCTTTTGTGACCCTCCAGAATTCTTTGGCTGAAGCCACCGGTGCTAATCCTATTGGAAGTGCCGGAACTTTAAGTTCTGCCCACTGTCTCATCAAAATGCTAACCTGAGGCATCTCGAAACTAATATAGATGAGATCAGCGCCCTTATTTTTAGCCTCTAAAAGACCCAAAGAAAAATCGTTTGAGCCTGTGGGATAACGTTGCATACCGAGACTCTGCCAGCCTAACTTCTTTAGTACCTTTTCTACCGCAGCTCCAGCAGCTCGTGTGTGAGCCACATCTTGAACCATCACGTAAAACTTCTTCCACCCCCACTTCTTTTCGAACGTCTTAAAAAGTGGAATTACATGGATCACGTCTGTACGAGCATCATTTTGGACATCCCAGCAATACTTGTACTTGCCATTTGGATCCTCAGCTATTTTGGCCCCAATAGCAGGAGAATAGGCCCCTGCAGCAGCGATCATTATAACTTTATATTTTTTAGACAATCGCATAGCTGCCAACCATGCCTCGCTACGCTCCGGACCTGAGACGATAAACCTTGCCTTTTTATCCAAAATAAGCCTTTCGACAGAGAGCAGTGCCTCAGTTACGGGGACACCGGGCTCGAGATCCCTTGAATCTGAAATCTCTAGCTTCACAGGATGACAGCCATCAGGCAGCCTTATCCCCCCTTCTCTATTAATTTGCTCCACTGCCAGGATAGCCCCTCTTTTAGCCTCCACTCCGGTAGGATCACCTAGAGGAAGCGGTGCACCAAAAATTATTGGCTTGCCCTTTGCGATCGCTTGCGGCCGAGGAAACAGAAGTATTATTCCACCTAGAACTAAAAATATGACAACGTACTTGGTTATTTCCCTTCCCCTTTGTTTAACCTTACTCTCTCTGCTTTTCATGGCAAACCCCCTTTAAGAGTATACTTTGGTTGATCACGCTCGGCCAAGGTGAAAAACTATTGCTCTAATATAACTAAGTATCTCACCTCCTCCCTTCTTTAAGGTCACCTTCAGTAAACCCTTCACTAAAGCAAATTTTCCCATACAATCGAGTATCCTTGTCCTCTACCCACGCACATGGTAGTGAGCCCATACCTTGCCTTTGGGCTTTCCTTGAAAAGTCCAGCAAGAAAGGCAACCAGTCGAGGACCAGATGCTGCTAGTGGGTGCCCATAAGCTATGGCTCCACCCCATATATTGACCCTCGGGTCGTTCCATTCCATTCCAAGCCTGTCAAGACAGTATAGGCATTGGACTGCAAAGGCCTCATTCATCTCAATTATATCGATATCATCCATTGCGAGCCTCGCTTTTTTTAGTACTTTCTTAGTAGCGGGAACTGGAGCAGTCCCCATTATGGTCGGGTCAACAGCGGCAACCCCAGAAGCCACCCATCTCATCTTTGGTTGGATCTTTAGCTCCCTAGCCTTCGCCTCACTCATCAGCAATACAGCAGCAGCTCCATCGTTAAGGCCAGATGCATTTCCAGCAGTTACCCTTCCGTTTTCCCGAAATGGTGTCTTGAGAGTCGCCAATGCTTCCATCGATGTATCAGGCCGAGGCTGTTGATCTCTATCAGCTATGATTCTTGTACCGTCAGCCAATTGTACCTCAATAGGGATGATCATATCCTTCATCTTGCCCGCCCTTATGGCCCTGTCGGCCTTCCGCTGGGATTCTAAGGCGTAACGATCCGCCATCTCCTTTGTAAATTCTGGAAACCGATCGTGAATGTTTTCTGCAGTCATACCCATGTTAAAGGCGGAAGGTCCCCCCATCACCTTTTCTGCCAGGGGATGAGGATCTCGCATGAACCCCATAGGAAGATGGCCCATATGCTCCACACCACCAGCAATGAGGCAGTCAGCCATCCCCGTAGCAATGTAAGAAACCCCAAAGCCAATTGCCGTTAATCCGCTTGCGCACATCCTGTCAATGGAACACCCGGGGATATCATGACCCCACCCTGCCAGCATCGAAATCATCCTCCCAATGGTTCCACCCTGTTCTTTGATCTGATTCGTTGCCCCCCAGATTATATCCTCCACCATCATTGGTTCTACTGATTGGTTCCTCTGTATGAGAGCATGCAGTAATGGGGTACAGAGATCCTCAGCTCTTGTTTTCCAGAAGATACCCTTCTCGCCTGCTTTCCCAAAGGCTGTCCTGACTGCATCAACTACGACTACATCCCTCATTTCTTTCGCCACTTCACCTTTCCTCCTTATTTTCCTCTATAGGTCGGTTTTCTTTTATCCAAAAATGCCCTTGCCCCTTCTTTCATATCTTCTGTCCCAGCCAGCCTTGCCCATAATTCTGATTCAAACTCCAATCCCTGCTCCAATGTGAGATCACGATTCATATTCAACACTTTTTTGACAGCAGCCACTGCTAGAGGTCCTCTATCTTTTATCTTCACCGCCAATTTCATAGCCTCATCCATAACACTCCCGTTACTTACTACTTTTTCTATCAATCCCATTGCAAGTGCTTCAGTTGCAGTAACCATTTCTCCACTATAGATAAGCTCTTTAACTCGCCCAATAGGCGCGTAATACAAGGCTCTCTTTGTACCACTGTTTCCCGGGAAAACAGACAGCTTAACCTCAGGAAATCCGAATTTAGCATTCTTATCTGCATATCGAATATCGCAGCACAAGGCCAATTCAAGCCCGGCGCCCAAGCAGTATCCATGGATAGCAGCTATAACTGGCCAGCGATAATTCTCAATCATCGAAAATATCTCATACGTCTTCGCGAGTCTACGCTTAGCCTTCTCAGGGTTATCATCTAGAAATATCTTTATGTCAGCTCCAGCTGCAAATGCTTTTTCACCTGCGCCCCTCAAAATCACAACCCTGACTTCTTCTCTCCGATCTTCCAGTTCTTGGAATACCCTCTGGATCTCCTCCTTTGTAGCAAGATCCAGTGCATTCATTGGTGGGTGGTTAATGGTAACTAAAGCAATACCGTCCTCTACGTTGCAGTGTGCTAAACTTGATTTCATCCGTTTCTCCCTTTTTTCAGGCCGTTGTTATTATATTTATACCATCCCACACCGGCCTTCCTACCTAGCTGTCCGGCCTTTACCTTTCGGCGCAAGAGCTGAGGCGGGTAATAACGCATATCCTTAGTCTCTTCGTATATTGCCATCAGTGCTCCATAGCTTACATCCAACCCCACTAAGTCTCCTGTCTCAAATGGTCCCATTCTCCTTCCAAATGCAAGACGAACTCCCTTATCAATATCTTCAACATCGCCAATCCCTTGCTCAACAAGCCGGATAGCTTCCACATAGCTTACCAAATTGATCCTGTTCAATAAAAATCCTGGGATATCGCTATTGACACGAATGGGTTCCTTCCCCAATGATCTGACAAAGTCTATTGTTTTTTCCATAGTATTTTCAGAGGTAGAGATGCCTTTAACAACTTCCACAGCTTGCATCATCGGCACAGGGTTAAAAAAGTGCGTCCCTACAACATTTTCTGGCCTTGTAGTGACTGCTCCTAATACTGTTATGGGGATTGCGGAAGTATTGGTAGCCAATATCGCCTCCTTATCTAAAAGCATGTCCAGCCTTTTGAATATCTCTTCCTTTATCTCCACTTTTTCAAACACTGCTTCAATAGCCATATCCGCATCAATCCCATCTTCCATTCTTCCCGAACTCCTAACCCGCTTTAAAATAGTATCTTTATCCTCGCTTAATCTCCCTTTTTCAGACAATTTTCCCACCGACCAGCCTATATTTGCCAAAGCTTTATCGAGCGCCTCCTGGTTCAGATCATAAAGGACGACATCTAAACCGGCCTGAGCACAGACCTGTGCAATTCCGCTACCCATAACACCCGATCCGACAACGAGGATCTTATTGATTCTCATTTTACCTCCTTTCCCGCAAACCCAGAGACCCTATGTTCTACGACCAATCTGAAGTTCTCGCGCGACCGTAAGCAAGTTAATCTCAGTGGTTCCCTCTGTTATATTCAACATTTTGGCATCGCGCCATAGCCTCTCAATAGGGTACTCTCGCATATAACCGTATCCCCCAAATATGCTCAATGCGTCTAGCATTAGCTGCTGAACCAATTCGCATGTAAACACCTTAACCATTGACGCTTCTTTCATACATTTACTACCTTGATCATAAGCCCATGCAGCTTTGTAAGTGAATGTTCGCATTGCCTCAATGGTGATAGCCATGTTGGCTAGCTTGAATTTGGTTGACTGGAACTGGGCAATAGGACGGCCAAATTGCACTCTCTCATGGGCGTACTTATAAGAAAGATCATATGCAGACTGCGCTAATCCGGTTGCTCTGGCGCCGTATGAAATTCTTGCAGTTTCCAACGTGGCCAGTACCTGCTTTAGCCCCCCCCCTTCGACACCAATTAGGTTGTCTTCAGGTACTTCTACATCCTCAAAGTGCAACTCTGCCGTCTCATGAGACCTATTACCAACCTTTTTTAACTTACTCGACGTGAACCCCTGCATTCCCCTTTCAACCACAATAATACTAATACCTTCACCTCTTTTCTTAACCTCCTTTGGATCAGTGGTATAGCACGCAACAGGTA
>CAZAKC010000024.1:0-25911 GCA_964485655.1 uncultured Desulfobacteraceae bacterium | reverse complement strand
GCTTCGAAAAGCCGGGCCTGGGGGTAACTTAATTTTTACCAAGAAAGATCGACTGGCCGGGTCGGCAGATGGCTTAATGGTGGTTATCGGAGCAGTGAACTTACCGTTTGCCATGGCGGGTATCAGGATCTGCACTGCCTCCCCAAGGCTTATTTCACGGATATGAGTTTCTGGTATCATCACGTCCACCCTGTAGCCGCCATTACTGTCAATGGTCAAGAGGGGACTGCCAGGTGCTACCAGGTCGCCCTCGTCCACAATTTTTGCCGCAACAATCCCGTCATCAGGAGCGACCACTATGGCATCTTTGCGCCTGACACTGGCAGCCTTCACACCCGCCCGGGCCTCTTTTACCCGGGCGCGTGCGGTTGCGACCATCGCCGCGGTCCTGCTCAGTGCTGCTTCTGCTCTACGGTAGCGGGATTGAACCTCATCGAATTCCTGATCACTTACCGCGTCTCGTTTCTTGAGATTCAGATAACGCCTGTAGGTTGCTAGGGCCAGATCTCTTGCTGCCTTAGCCTCCCTTTGGGCATATTTGGCCGCTTTAAGGGCCTTCTTTGCTTGTAGGAGGCCAGCACGTGCCCTCTCAAGCTGCGCCTTTACCTGCCTATCGTCTATTAGAACCAGCGGTTGGCCTTTCTTGACCCTATCTCCTTCCCGTACATTGACCTTTATAACCGTTCCCATGAGCTTGCTGGCCAGACGGCTAGTAGTTACTGCTTTCACCGTACCCATTGCCTCATAGATCTGGGGTTCCTGTGCCTCCTGAACCTTCGTGACAACGGCTCCCCTGACGACCGGGCCAGGCTTAGCGGTCCTGCCAGGTTTGACCTTGTCCCCGCATCCCCATAATAAGATTACTGTCGCAACAAGAAATATCAGTCGAACTTTGCGCGTAGTTTTCATAATACCTCCCCCAAATCTAGCAATGCCTCACCAGGATTTTCTGGCACTGTGGCTCAAAAATCAATCGCGCCATTCTGGGGGCACTGGGACTAATCATTCATATTGCTGCGTCAAGGTGTTAAGATTTGCGGCTGCGTTCATCGTGCTCTCAACAGTGTCTGTAATGGTACCGGCTGCAAGGGCCAGGCGGCTCAGTGCCACCCTATAGTCATGAATGGCCCTAAAATAGTCCGCCTTACTTTGCTGCAATGATGTCTCAGCACCCAGCAACTGGACCACTGTGAAGAGCCCATTCTCGTATCTGTTCCGCACAATCCTCAATGCCTCCCGAGCCTGCGCAATGGCGCTTCTGGCAACACTTATTTGTTTCCAGGCGCTGCGTGCGGAGAAATACGCCTGTCTGACCTCCACCTCTATTCCCAGTTTCATCTGGTCGATCGCCGATTTTACGCGATGGAGGTTCGCGATGGCCTCTGCAATCCTGGATTTTTTCTGGTAGCCATCAAAAATGTCGAATTGAACCATCGCTCCCACAGTATAATTGGTAGCGCTTTCATCAAGCTCTTCGGAATTGATCTCATAATTTCCGGACAGATAAATCCCCGGGTAATATGCCAACTTGGCCTTCTTTACTTCTTTCTCTGCTATTTGTCTTTTTATCCTCATTACCTCAAGATCAGGCCTGAGGGCCAGGGCTCTGGATATCCATTGATCCAGATCCTGGCTCACTGCATGGCCCGGTTCCAGAGGGCTCGTCAAAGTAAAATTGAAATCGCTCTTTTCTCCCATGGCGGCCCGAAGTGCTGAGCGGGCGACCTTTATGTCTGCCAGGGCCCGGAATCGCTGCCTTTCCAGATCGGCCACATGAACTTCTGCCCTAAGCAGATCGCTTTTGACCACAAGGCCGCTTGCAAATCGCTCACGGATCATGTGGTAGTGGGCCTTGGCGGTCTTGAGCGCTTCGTCAATTACCTGGAGGTATTCCTTGGCAAGCAAGACGTCCAAGTAAGAGGTTGTAACCTGAGCAATCACCTCCTGGCGGGCCCGCTTAAGCCTCATAGATGCAGCATTTTCTGACAGCCCAGCCTGCTCGATTCCCACTCGGGTCTGGCCATGATTGTATAGTGGATAGGTTAAGGATATGGTGGCAGAGAAGTTGTTTATTGCATCAGGATTGTTTAGCTTTTTGGGATCGAAATCGAGTCTTGTGATTTGTTCCTGGTTAAGCTTCATGCCAAAACTCCACATTGGGTTGGTGGTTCTTCTGAAAGACCCATCTATTCCCAGGCGGGGGTAAAGACCGGAGCGGGCCTGGCCCGTACGTGCCAAAGAAGCTGCAACTCCAAATTCTGCGGCCTTTATCAACGGGCTTTTTTTCAATCCTCTTTCAATGGCTTGGGAAAGGGAAAGGCCATGAGGCGAGGCCCAGGATGGAGTGATCAGGGCACCTGATAAAAGGATAAGAGCCGGCAGTACTACAAAAAGAGATACTCGAATAACCCTAGCCGCCATGGTAGCCTCCTTTGATAGCGCAAAAGTGTCAAGGGTTAGTGCTCCAAATTTAATCAACCTAATCTAACATGCAACCCACTAAACACCATACCCTGAAGTTCGTCCAAAAAGCGATCGGCCACCAAGGACTAATCCTAAGGTGGCCGATCTGCGTGGTTGGGGGTACTTAGCAAAAGGAGGCGCTGCCAAGTTACTCTGACTATATAGCAATTCCCGTGCCAATATTTACATCCCAATATTTCTTTTCAGGTTGATGCCATACCTCCTCATGCGATTCCATACCGTCACCCTCGAGACTCCCAAAATGCGGGCAGCCTCGGACTGGTTACCGCCAGCTTTTTCCAACGCCTTGATAAGCTCTTGTTTTTTTAGCTCGTCTTTATTGAGGTTAACAGATATCTCTCTTTTCTTGATGGGTATGTCCCGCTTATAAATGTGGGGTGGGAAATGGTATGCCTCAATAAAAGGTTCCTGGCAAGCCACAAACGCATATTCAAAAGCACTTTTCAGTTCCCTCACGTTTCCCGGCCAGGCATAGTTTACGAGTAACGCCATTGCCTCCTTGGCTATGCCTTTGATATCCTTTCCTGTTTTTAATTTTATTCGCCTGAAGAAGGCCTCGGCCAGCAGAGGAATATCGTCCCGTCGCTCACGAAGAGGTGGGAGATGGATGGGAATAACATTGATACGGAAGAAAAGGTCTTCCCTGAAGGCTCCCTTGCGGACAAGTTCCTCAAGGTCCCTATTGGTGGCTGTTATGATGCGGACATCTACAGGGATAGGACGGTTGTCCCCCACCCTCTCTATCACTTTTTCCTCAAGAACCCTTAGTAATTTGACCTGGGTAGAGAGGGGTAAGTCTCCGATTTCATCCAAGAATATGTCACCTCCATCTGCAGCCTCGAATCGCCCCTGACGGCTTCTATATGCCCCTGTAAAAGCTCCTTTAACATGGCCAAAAAGTTCACTTTCAAGGAGCGACTCATTTAGAGCGGCACAGTTAACTTTAACGTAAGGTTTATCTTTTCTGGGGCCGATTTCATGTATCGCCCCGGCAACAAGCTCTTTCCCTGATCCGCTTTCCCCGAGGATGAGAACAGGAGCATCGGAGAGTGCCACGTTTTCTATGAGGTCGAAAAGCTTTCGCATCTCGGCGGAATTACCCAGAATTCCGTGAAATCCATCCTCGGAGCGCAGTTCTCTCCTGTAAGCCTCAATTTGGTAATCTTTCTCAATAATTTCGGTAACATCAGTAAGCGTTTCAACTGCCCCTATGATCTCTCCGTCACTCTCACGCAGAAGGGCTGCGTTTTTGAGCACATGGACGAGGCTCCCATCCTTTCTCTGAACTACACACTGTCGCCTCCTCAGGCCTCCAAGCTCGAAAAGCTTGCACCAGTGCTCACCGGTCTTATGCCTTGTGACTTCACACAGATCGCAATTCAGAACCGTGCATGGCCTTCCCACTAGCCCTCCATCATTGTATCCAGTGATTTCTTCCAAGGCTGTATTAACAGAGACGATGGTGCCCTCTTTATCCACAATCATTATCCCATCCTGGATCGTTTCTACCACAGTTCTCCAGTAGGTGTTTAAATTTTGTTTAAGCATTGTCAATCCTCCTGTTAACTTTAAACACATGTTAAAATAACTCTTTAGCATTTAAATGGCAAGTGCAAAACTTGGCCTCCGTGCTTGCTCCTGTTTTAAAAGGATCGAGAAGCGGCTTAACTACAGTGCCATCAAGGAAAAGCAATTTTGCGACGCAAAGGGTAACCTCTTTGAGACCAAAGTATTTTTTCCATGGCATAGGCTTTGCTGGAGGGAGATCAGTGAAAGTTCTCAGAGAGGGGCTCCGTTGAAGGCAGCAGCAGATGAAGTATTAGATTTGAGAGATTCTATAGGGCCTGTAGCCCTGTTGGAGTTTACAAAGGTATTCAGAGAACTGCTTCCTAACCAGGTGCTCGAAATTTTAGTGGGTGACATTGACCTTAAAAATGATCTTTTCAAGGTACTGAAGGCATTTTCATACGAGATTATCAATATCGACGAACAGGAAACCTTTTGCAGAATCTGGCTGCGCAAACAATGAGACGCGAGCACCCAATGAGAGAGGAAATAATTTTCATAAATCTCTATGGCAAAAGTTCCGCTGCCATTAAAAACATCAAGGAGGTCTTGCCATGATACCTTTGAAAGAGATGCAAAAGGTGGAGCTGTTCGTTCCTCTTAGTGAAATGATGATAGAAAAGCTTGTAAGCATTGGCGAGGTGTTGGAGGTCCCTAAAGGCGAGGTACTGTTCCGCCAGGGGGACAGGGCAGATAAGTATTACATCCTAAAAGAAGGAAAGGTGGAGCTGACCTTCAGGCATCCCGATGGAACCGTTGAAATAGAGTCAGTCGAACCAGGCATGGGCGTGGGGTGCTCTGCGCTTGCGGGCCTCAGCACATATCAGGCAGAAGGGGTGTGTGAGGAGCCCTCGAGACTCCTGGTGTGGTCTCAGAAGCAGCTAAGACATTTGTTCAATGAGGACAGCAGGCTCGGTTACCTGATGGTAAAGGCCTCAGCCAGGTCCCTTCACAAGAGGAAGGCGAGGACAGTGCACCTGGGCCAGAAGTAGCTGAGCCTCGAAAGGTCAGAGAGACTTTGAGTAGCCAAGGGTAATCAAAAAAGAGAATAAAGAAAAGGAGGAAACTAAAATGGCAGAAGTAGATCTTAACAGTATTGAGGTGGCAACCACTGTGGATGCAAGGGGAAGCGCATGTCCTGGTCCTCTTCTTGAGGCCAAGAAGGCTATTGGAAAGGTGAAGGTCGGTGAAGTGCTCGAAGTGCTGTCAGGGGACCCAGGTACCAGGAATGATATCCCCGCGTGGGCCAAAAAGGTGGGCCACGAGTACTTGGGCGTGTTAGAGGCAGATGGGTATGACAGGCTGTTTGTACGACGAATGAAATAAATGGAGACATTATGGCAGGCAGTGAGAACGGACAACAGAAGATTCTCATTTTAGCCACTGAGCACTGTGCCTATCCGGGGGCAAATTCGGTGGGGCAGGCTCATATGAGCTACCCCGCCAATACCTACATCCTGCGGGTGCCCTCGCCTGTGCTCTTTCCCGAGAGGTTTTACTTGGACTGTTTTAAAAAAGGGATCGGGGGCATCATTATAATGTCCTGTGGAGCGGAGTGCCCTTACGAAGGGGCCTATGATGCCCTGGCCAAGAGGATAGACCGGGTCTACCAGATAATGAAGGAGAAAAATCTCGACACCCGGAGACTGCGCCTTACGGCCATCTGCACAGTTTGCAACAGGGCCTTCCTTAAGGAGGTCAACGACATGAACAACCTCTTAAAAGAACTTGGTCCTCCAGTGGTACAGGACAAGTAGTCCTTTGGAGATCAAGGACATCTAGAAACAGAGGCACTAAATTGCTCGGCGGAGAGGAAAAGGCAATGGGATACCGGAGCACCACTTTGGGCAAGGTGCCGGTGTGACAGGACCCGGGCCATGGTGGTAGGAAGGTGATGCGGGAGGAACTAATTAAATGGAAAATGAGATCAAGGTATTTGATGCTGTGGTAATAGGGGGCGGAATAGCCGGACTTCAGGCTGCCCTTGACTTGGGCGACCAGGGGTTCAGGGTCGCCATTGTGGAAAAAGACGCTTCTATTGGGGGGAAGATGATTAGGCTTTCCAAGGTCTTCCCAACGTTGGACTGTGCGAGCTGTATAACAACGCCCAAGATGGCAGGTGCAGCGCACCACCCCAACATTACATTGTTTACTTACTGTGAATTGAAGGCGCTGAAAAGGGTCAATGGCGATATTGAGGCCTCAGTGACGCAGAAACCACGCTACGTTGATCCAGACAAATGTATTGGGTGTCGGCAGTGTGAGTATGGCTGCCCGGTTATGGTGCCCGATGAAGAGCAGGGAGGATTCACTGCACGCAAGGCCATTTACATTCCCTTTTCCAATGCAATCCCTCAAATAGCGCTAATGGATATAGAGAACTGCTCTTTGTGCGGAAAGTGTGCGAAAGTCTGCCCGACGGGGGCAGTGGACTATTTTCAGGAACCTGAGGATTTTACCATCAAAGCCAAAACGGCGGTAGTCACCACCGGGTTTAGCCTTACTCCGCTGGATCAGAAAAAGGAGTATGGGCAAGGAAAGGTTCAGAATGTCATAACTTCGCTTCAGATGGAGAGGCTTCTTGCGCCCCATGGTCCATACATGAGAGTGCTACGGCCCTCTGATGGCAAAGAGCCTGACTCCATTGCGTATGTGCAATGTGCAGGGTCCAGAGACAAGAGCCTGGGCATTCCCTATTGCTCGAGAGTTTGCTGCATGTATGCCATAAAGCAGGCCATGTTGTTATCCGGTGCGCTGCCCCTGGCGGACATAACGATATATTATATGGATATAAGAGCATTTGGAAAAGGCTATGAACAATTTTTCCAAAATGCCAAAGCTATGGGAATTGAGTTCGTGAAGGCAAAAGTGGCCAAGATACAACAGGGCGAAGGGCAGAGCGTAGTCGTGAGATATGAGGCACAGGAAGAAGACGGGGGCGTGCGTACCCGCGAGCACGACCTTGTGGTGCTATCTGTGGGGATGATACCCGAATGGGATCCTTCTGGCATCTGTGATCTCACAACTTCATCGGACAAGTTCATCAATACAGTGAGCCCAAAGGTTGCACCTTGTCTCACTGAGATGGATGGGGTCTTCGTGGCCGGTGTGGCGGCGGGGCCTAAGGATATCGTGGATACGATCGCGGAGGCTGGTGCTGCTGCTATGGAGGCATCCAAGTATTTGCATTCACTTGGTGTGGAGGCCAAGGCTGCAGCGTGATTGTTGTAGTGAGACCCAGAATGTGGAGATTTGACCATGAATGACGAAGTGAAACAGGAACAAGAAGGAAAAGATAAGCCCAGGGTGGGCGTATATATCTGCCATTGTGGTGGTAATATCTCAGATCACGTGGACGTGGAGGAGGTGCGCAAGCGGGCTGAACAGTTGCCAGGTGTGGCAGTAGCTCGAAGGAACATGTTTATGTGTTCTGATCCTGGTCAGGAACTTATTACGAAGGATATTGAGGATGGTCTGGTGAACAGGATCGTAGTGGCCTCATGCGCCCCTGCTCTGCACGAGCTGACCTTTCGTAATGCCATTCAAAGGGCAGGGGGCAACCCCTATTTATATGATCACGCCAATATCCGCGAGCAGGTCAGTTGGGTCCACCACGGAGACGCTGCGACAGACAAAGCCACTGCCCTGGTGGCGGCTGCTGTGGCAAAAGCAGAGAACCTCACAGAGCTGGAGCCAATTAGGGTGGAGGCAAAAAAACACGTCACTGTCATCGGCGGGGGCGTGGCTGGCCTAAGGGCAGCAAGAGACCTGTCCTTGCGTGGATTTGATGTCACGCTGGTAGAAAAATCCCCCTTCCTGGGAGGGCAGACTGCAAAGCTAGATCTCCTGGTGCCAACAGGTGAGAAGGCAGGGGATCTAGTTCAAGAGCTGGCCAAAGGCGTAATCGGGGACTCTAATATTACCATCTACACTTGCACTCGGATTACGGGTTATGAAGGATACGTGGGCAACTTCAGGCTCACGGCGGAGCGAAAGCCACCTGAAGAAAAGGAGGACCTCGAGAAACTGGAATTGTTCGAGGCCTCTGAAGCGGGCGACGGGAAATTCGTCCCCTTTGCTGGCGTGCGCCCTGGCCCGGTACCAACCAGCCAGGAAACCCTAACTTGGGATACGGGATCAATTGTCTTTGCTACGGGCTTCAGGACCTATACGCCCAGGACGGGAGAGTACGGCTACGGGGAATACGCTGAGGTTATCACGCTGCCGGATCTCATCAGGTACATGGCAGAGCACAGTGAGCCAGGCTCGGTGTTTACTTACAATGGCCGCAAGATTCGAAGAGTCGCCATGATTCACTGTGTCGGCAGCAGGCAGATACCCGGGATCCACGAGCCCGATGAGGATGGCAATTTGAATGAGTATTGTTCAAGGGTATGTTGCAGCGCCACATTGCAATCGGCAAGTCTGATACGTGAGCGCTATCCCCAGACTCACGTCTTGGAATATTACAGGGACATAAGGACATACGGCCGCGGACAAGAGGAGTACTATGAGCGCGCCTCAAAAAACAATGTGACCTTTTTCCGTTTTGAGCCCGAAGATCCTCCAAAAGTTCGAAGAGTCGACTATACCAATACGGACTACCCGCTTGTGGTCTCCGTAAAAGACACTCTCACTTTTGGCGAAGAGTTGGAGGCTGAAGTCGACTTGGTGGTGCTGGCAGTGGGCATTATGCCCAATGATCTTTCTGATCTCATAGAGATGATGAAGCTGCCGGTAGGTGCGGATAAATTTCTCCTGGAGGTCCATCCCAAGCTAAGACCTGTGGAAGTCGCTAACACGGGCATATTGCTGGCCGGAACCTGTCAGGCGCCGATGGACGTAGGGGAGGCGTGTGCGGCTGCCCAGGCCGCCTCTGCAAAGGCGTCGAACTTGCTGGTAAAGGGTTATGTGGAACTGGATCCATTTGTTGCAGAGGTGGATCCGGAAAAGTGTAACGGCTGCGAGCTGTGTGTGAAAGAATGCCCAATTGAAGGGGCATTGCGAATGGAGGAAATCGAGATTAACGGGAAGAAGGAAAAACGTGCCCATGTGAATCCTGCACTTTGTACGGGTTGTGGGATTTGCGTCGGTGTTTGCCCGGAAAATGCAATCGATATCGCCGGCTGGACCCTGAAACAGTATGAAGCAATGGTGGATGCCATTGTCCAGGCATAAGCAAGTCAGTCGGGTAATCATCAGGAGAGGTTGAACCATGGCAGAAGAAAAAAAAGACAATAAAGAGGCCATGAAACGGCTAAGGGAGCAGCGCAAGGCATATATAGAAGCAGCCAGGCAAAAGATCAAGGAACAAAACCAGATGGTGAAAAAGATCAAAGAGTTACTTGCATCGGGAGGAAAGACAATCCCGGAGCTGTCCCAAGCCTTGCAAGCCCCTACAAGTGAGACCATGTGGTATGTAACCGCCCTGAGAAAGTATGGTATTTTGAAAGAAGGGGATAAGGACGGGGACTATTTCAAATATGAGTTGGCTGAGGCCTAGTGGGCTATAGTTGGTGAGACGGGAACAGCAACCGGGAATGAAGATAGTAAGCATTTAAGGACTCGGAGAAGAGAAATGAGTACTCAAGTAAATCCAGAACTGATTGAGACCTTAGAGGAATATGGCGTTACAGATGCTAGCACATGTTTCAATTGTGGAAATTGCACAGCGGTGTGCAACCTGTCCACAGAGTCAGTTCCTTTTCCAAGAAAGCTTATCCGCTACCTCCAGATCGGTGCCACGGAAAAGATATTCCAGAGCCCTGAGCCGTGGCTGTGTTATTATTGCGGTGATTGCAGCGAGACATGCCCCAGGGAAGCAAACCCAGGGGAGGTCATGATGGGCCTGAGGAGGTATCTTACAGCACTTTACGACTGGACGGGACTTTCAAGGCTTTTTTATACATCCAAGGCCTTTGAAATCATAGCACTGTCTATTGTATCTGCCCTCATAGGGGTGGCATTTTACTTATTTCACGGACCTATGCTGACCGATAGAGTTGCTCTGAATGTGTTTGCGCCAAACCGCGTGATCGAAAAACTGGATTTGATGATGGCGGCTGTTCTTTCTTTCTTTTTGCTGACCAACGCCTATCGCATGTTCAGCGCGATAATGAGCCAGCCACTACCTGGCGAGGACGAGACCTCTGCAAAGAGGCGCAAGAGAAGCCCTCTCAAAGGGATACCAATAAAGTACTATATCCAGGAAGGTAAAGAGTTTGTGCTGCAGTTTATCACTCAAAGGAAATTCGCGTCTTGCGAAAAGCGCGAGAAGATAATACAATGGATTAGTCATTTGCTGGTGATGAGTGGCTATTCCCTGGTATTCCTGCTTGTTGTGGTCGGTATACGGTGGTTTCAGCGCGACGAGATCTATCCCCTGTGGAATCCAATACGGCTGCTAGGCTATTATGCTACATTTGGGCTGCTCTATGGTGTGAGCTATGCGATTATCAATCGGCTCAAGAAGAGTAGCACTGTCTATGAGCATTCCCATTCCACTGATTGGATCTTTCTCATTCTCCTGTGGCTGACTACCTTCACGGGTATTTTGATCCATTTCACGCGCCTTCTCGAACTCCCATTAGCAACTTATTACATTTACGCGATTCATCTGATGATAGCCGTGCCCATGCTGGTTCTGGAAGTTCCTTTTGCTAAATGGGCTCATCAGCTTTATCGGCCCCTGGTACTGTATCTGATGAAGGTTCGGGAGAGGGCAGTGCAGGAAGCCAATGCGTAAGGGCGCGGGGTGGTCCCCATGGCTAATGTTGCTGCCGAAAGGATATGGTACATAAACATAGGTGCTCATCCACATCGTGGTATCGTCGGGCTGTGAGGGCAACAAATCCACGAGAAGCACAAATTGAGTTGACATGCTTTTGAATGATCATGAGTGGTGAAATAGGGGAGCAAATAGCGATGAATGAGAAAAAGGAAAAGGTATTCTATGTGACTACCCATTCAGGAGATGATCCTGAAAGGGCATCAGTGCCGTTTACTTTGGGCAAAGCGGCTTTGGCAATGGATATCGATGCAACGATTTTTCTGCACGGCAATGGCGTATGGTTAGCCACAAAAGGATATGCTAAGCATGTTAGGGCAGAGCCTTTTGAAAGCATAGAAAAGCTAATGGAGAGTTTCTTGGAGCTTGGAGGAAAATTATTGGTTTGTGTCCCTTGTCTTCAGGCGAGAAATATTGACGAGGCGGAGTTAATTGAGGGGGTTGAGCTAGCTGCTGCAGGAAGGGTGACAGAGGAGATGTTCACGGCACAAGTACATCTTGTTTTTTAGTGAATTAGAAAGAGAACAGATACGCCTGAGTATTAAGGCGACAGTGACAAGTAGAAAGGGAGGAAAATAGACGATGGCTGTAATAAAAGAGGAAAAGGTAGTGTACATCGCAACGCATGCAGGAGAGGATCCGGAACGAGCAAGTCTCCCGTTCATTCTGGGAAATGCTGCTCTAGCCATGGACATGGAAGTTGTGGTGGCTCTTCAGGCCAATGGGGTGTATCTGGCCAAGAAGGGTTATGTGGACACCGTATTCACGCACGCGCATCCACCACTCAAGGAACTTGTGGAAAGTTTCTTGGAACTGGGCGGCAGGATACTGGTTTGCGCTCCGTGTATACAGGAGCGGCAAATCAGCGAGGACGAACTTATAGATGGGGCTCAGGTAATGGCTGGTGCCACTCTGACAAGTGAGCTAATGAATGCGAGTATTATGCTGACCTATTGACATGCTGACAGTGGCATATGCGGAGAATATGCCGACTCTAAGGGCCAGGCAGGTTCTTCGCGCCGGGGATGCCTTCCCCATCCCACAGGAGGCCAAAGATGGCAGATAAAATAACTTCACCCAATAGAATTACGGACCTTGTAACGCTCAAGTCAAAGGGCCTGAAGGTAACCTGCAGGCCTTCTTTCGAGGTGATACCCGTGGATTTTCTCCACAGGGACAATCCATTTCAGGCCTATGTGTTCCTGTCTCGGTTCGAAGGAGAGGTTGATGGGCAAAAGTACTCCTTTAGGAAGTGCTATGCGCGGGGCTGTCCAAACAATCTGTGTCCTCATGTCTCACAGGCAGTAATGATAGCTAATAGATACTTGCAGAGAGATTATCGACAACTGCGCAAGGCTGGCATAGATGTTGAGGAGAAACTTTTTACTCTGGAAGACATGCTTGTTAAGTTTGACAAGGTTCAGGAGGAGCGCGACCCCACACTGACCATAGAAGACTATATTAACATTGCAAGAGAGGGAAATGAGGTTTCCATCGATATTAATCTTGAAGCGGTGCCCGCAGTGGAGCATTTTGCGCATCATGAGAACTCACAAACATTCTTGACAGTTAATTTTACCGTAAAGTGCCTGGGCAAAAAACACAGTTTCGAGAGGTGCTTTTCCTGTTACCAAACAGACAAGGAGGACGAAGGAAAACCTCAGGCCATGAACGTGGCCAATAGCCGATTACAGGAACTATATAAGACTTTTGATGAGGTGGGAATAAAATATGATAGGAAGTTCTTTTCAGTATCCTGAAGGGCACATTAATGAACCCTTTTTAAGAAAGGAGCATTTATCATGTACGCTCTAATTTATGATGAACATGACTCTGATAACCCTAAAAAGCAGGTTATCTCAGTTCATAGGACGAGGGAGGGTGCTGAAAAGGCTCTCAGGGAGAGGCAAAAAGACCTGCGCAGAAGAGTGTGGGAGTGTAATGCGCGCGTCGTGTGGGTTGACAGAAGAGTCAAGCCGGGCGACCTATTGCTGCCTGGCACATTTTCCACATGGCGGCCCGGGGAGAAGATCCCTGAAGGAGAACTCTATCCTGATACCGACTAGTGAAGCCGACACCGGTTAATGCTGAATCTGAGGAGGTAGTGAATAGTTATGGCTGAGGTGAAAGATCCCAGGGAGAAAAATGTTTTGGTTACTATTGCTTGCGGTACTAACAATCCCAATCGCTCCGTTAGAGGACTTCATCTGGCAACTGTAGCACACAAGATGGGTAAGAATGTGGCAGTGTTTCTGTTGGACGAAGGTGTCTATCTGGCAAGGAAAGGAATGACAGATAACCTGAAAGCGCCCACAGGGGATATTGGAGATGATCTGCTCCTTTATTTACAGGAGTTTGAAGTCCCGATCTACGCGTGCGAACCCTGCGCCAAGGCGAGACAAATAGAGGAAAAAGATCTTCAAGAAGGCATTCAAATGGCTCCTGCCTCAAAGCTGTTTGAGCTTGCCTGTGTCAGCACTACAGTCTCGTTGTAGGTGGACAGGTAAATGGCTTACTTGTGATAATGGGCAAATGGGTCCGTGCGAGCTTTCATTAGGGCTGATTTAATGTGAGCAAGCCTTTACCACCGGAGCGCTTTGAAGCAGTCTTGCAGAGTATAAGTGACGGAGTAATTACCGTCGACTCTAAGTGGCGTATAACCTGCTTCAATAACGCTGCCGAACGTATTCTTGGTATCCCGAGGATAAAGGCCGTGGGCAGACATTGTTACGAAGTGCTCAAGGCCGACGTATGTAGGGATGCGTGTCCCCTGCAATATACCATCGAGAAGGGCATTCCAGTTGCTGAGCTGTTAGTACATTTTACCAACAGCGAAGGCCTCAAAGTTCCAGTGAGCATTTCCACTGCCCTTTTTCGAAATAAAGAGGGCAAGGTAATCGGAGGCGTGGAGACATTCAGGGACCTGAGAGAAGTCGAATGGTTCCGCAAAGAGATAGAGAAGACTTACACCTTCGATGACATAGTCAGCAAGAGCCCAAAGATCAGAAAAATACTGAGCATCCTCCCCACAATTGCGGCCAGTGATAGTACTGTGCTTATAACGGGAGAAAGTGGCACCGGCAAGGAGCTTTTTGCAAGGGCAATTCATAACCACAGCCCTCGGTCCGACAAGACTTTCGTGGCAGTTAACTGCGGCGGTTTCCCTGATACTTTGATTGAGTCTGAGCTGTTTGGATATGAGGCAGGGGCGTTTACCGGGGCATCAAAGCCCAAACCAGGGAGGTTTGCCCTGGCAGAAGGTGGGACTCTGTTCCTGGATGAAATAGGTGAGCTTCCTCCTGTTTTGCAAGTAAAGTTATTGCGGGTGCTCCAGGACAAAAGTTATGAACCCTTGGGAAGTGTGAAAACTGTTAAGGCAGATGTACGTATCATTGCCGCCACTAATCGCAACTTAGAGGCGATGGTAAAAGAAGGCAAGTTTAGAGAGGATCTTTTTTACAGGATCAATGTCATCAGAATGGTCCTCCCTCCCCTTAGGGATCGCCGCGAAGACCTTCCCTTGCTGATAAATCATTTTGTCAGTCGATTCTCTACACTACAGGGTAAAACCATTAACGGGGTATCTGAAGAAGCATTTCGTTTATTGTTGTCCTATGATTACCCTGGAAATGTGAGGGAGTTGGAGAATATTATAGAACATGGCTGTGTCCTGTGCCCGGGAGGCCTCATCCAGTTGCATCATCTGCCCGAGTGGCTGCACAAGGAACGAGGAGATTCTAAGATTGCTGAGGGGTTGCAGGAGACTGAGAAACAATTGATCCTTGCAGCCCTAAGAAGAAATAGCTGGAACAGGCTGGCCACAGCCAGAGAATTAGGGATACATAAGACCACGTTGTTTAGGAAAATCAAGAAGCTGCACATTACTCTCCCCAAAACAGACGGTCGATACAAGAAAGATAGAGTAGCAGACTTGGACGGAATACAGTAGTTAAAATGCACTTATAGGCAGATCTCCCGCATTACTTGATCCTAATTGACCATCAATCAATAATCAATAATAACTCCCAGGACTTATCTATACAGAGACAGCTTTCGAAAATACCGCTGAACACAACGCAGCGTAAGTAGGGTTGCAACATGGTGTATACTGGGTAAAAAACGGATTTGTATGAGATCGATACTCTTAATAACATATTGAAATTACAAATGTATTTACTGGTGTCTCGCCAGGGCGGTTTGGCACCAAATATGCTCCAAAGAAAGTTGAAGTGAGAAAACAACAAGAAAGGAGGTGTAACAATGGGCGCGGACGCAGGACAGGCAAAGGGTGGATTTGATCACAGGCCAGCGAGACCACTCAGGTATTTTCAGGACAAGGATGGATACGGGTGGCTGTGTGATAAAGATGTAGACCCCACCAGAGACCTCCGTGAACAGGGGTGCTGGCGTTGTGATGAGATGGCCTTTCCAGATGGTGGTAGATAATTTGATATGCTAGTCCATCAGGGGAAGGCTCTTTCGGTCTTCCCCTGATGGGCTGGGTATGATGACTGCACAAGGGTGGCCACATGAAGACAGGGGACTCGGGAGCGATATCAGAACACCTTAGGGAGTCTGTAACGGGTTCCGTGCGCGACTCGGTGAGAGAGGGAGATTACGGGAAAGCGCTGAGAATCCTCAATGATGCTATAGACCTAGCCCATAGTGACCCATATCTGTACAGGTTAAGAGCTTTTGTCCATGCTAGATTGCACAACTACGATGCGGGTGTGGAAGATCTTACTAAAGCCCTGGATCTGGACCCTCTCTGTGCTGAAGCATATTACGAGAGAGGACAGGCTCTAATGTTTATAGGGCAAATAGATAAGGCCATTGAAGACTACACGGAGAGCTTAAGACTGAAGCAGGACTTTGCTAAGGCATATTCTGCTAGGGCGGGGGCATATGTGAGGCAGGGTCAATGTCTCAAGGCGCTTGATGATATCACAACAGCAGTGTGTCTTGAACCGACTAACCCAGATTATCTGCACAACCGGGGCGTCGTGCTCACATGCCTTAGGTGGTATCGGCTTGCGATCAAGGAATATCAAAAGGTAATTCGTTTAAGGCCTGAGAGCGCTGGTACATATAACAATCTCGCCTGGATATATGCAAGCGCAGAAGATGGGCACCTTAGAGACTGCCGCAAGGCAATAGAGTACGCAAGAAAAGCTGTAGAAAAGGCGAGGAACCCTGGTTGGATGGACACCCTTGCAAAGGCTTATGCAGAGTGTGGCGAGTTTGCTTTGGCATCTGCCATCGAGTGGGATGCATATAGGTTGTCCGATCCGCCTAATGAGTTGTTTCGCAAACGAGCCGAAGAATATAAGAAGGGCATAATCGATGGCAGATCAGCTAGCAAAGCATTCAATAAGAATTAATGCCAGAAGGGAGGTCATAGCATGTACAAAAAAATATTATTTCCCACGTGTCTCACTGAATTTTGCGGGCATGTTTTTGATTTCGCGCTGAGAACTGCCATGGAAGAAAAAGCCAAGCTTTGGATATTTTATGGACTGGGACGGGTGGCTTTTCCAGAAGATGAGCTTCTAAAGGAGATAAAGAAGGCCGAGAAACGGGTGGTAGAGGAGTATGGGGAACGGATGAAGGCAAAGGGCTTCAGGGACTATGTGATTAATGTGACGGATGGGGATGTAGTAAGTGAGATTGTAAAACTAGCCCGCAATGCAGCTATCGATGTAATTATCATGGGAACGGGAACCAAACCGCCTATAGTGACGGGTGAGACTGCGAGGGTTGCACCTCTGGGTCAAACTACCGCTCAAGTTTTACTCTGGTCACCATGTCCAATTCTAGTGGTCCCTCCATCTCTCGTTCCAGGACTGGCGAGGTGATAGGTAAGAATCTTTAAGGGGGTGAGCGAAGTGAAAGTACTATGGCCGAATGATTTGTCCAAGTGCTCAGAGGGAGCCATCCCGTATGTAAGGTCATTTGCCAAACACTATGATGCCGAGGTGCATGTGCTTTATGTAATGCATGATCTCTCAAAGCACGGGTCATGGTATGGTGAGTTTGATCGCAAGACCATAGAAAAGCTGCAGCGATGGGAAGAAAAGAAAGCACGGGAGAAACAAGAGCAACTGTGCAAGAAGTATTTTGAGGACTGCAAAAAATTTGAAAAACATATTAGAATAGGAGATCCGGCAACTGAAATCCTAAAATTTATAGAGGCTCAACAAATAGATGCTGTAGTTATGTGTAGAAAGGGCGAAGCGGGTATGTTCAAGATGGGAAGCGTGGCAGAGAGGGTGGTGCGAAATGCGCCGGTTCCGGTAGTAACTGTTCCGAGCAAGAATGGGGCAGGCGAACAGTAAACGATCAAGCAAGATTCCTTATTTGCTACAATCCCTTCAGGAATAAGATTATTCACGCAAAGGCGTAATTTTTTCCCTTCGTCCAGGACAAATAGATCAATGGGGGATAACTGATATCTTCATGTGAGGTAAATAGTGTCTCGGAGACTAAAAGGAAGGGCACTCAAGAAAAGGATTGAGGCCCTTGTGCAACGCGGGGACTCCCCTGGGGCCATGGCAGAGATTCATCTGTATCCGCCCAGGGCTGTAATAAATCCCTTGTTTGGCCTCCTCCTTAGCACTGACTCAAGGGTGAGATGGAATGCAGTTGCTGCCATGGGCGATATTGTTAGCAGGATGGCCCAGGAAGACATAGAATCGGCGAGGGTTGTCCTGAGGCGGCTGATGTGGCAGCTCAATGACGAATCAGGGGGCATAGGGTGGGGATGTCCGGAGGCAATGGGCGAGATATTGGCAAGGAACAAGAAACTGGCGGAAGAATTCGCCCCCATAGTCATTTCCTATATACGCGAAGACGGAAACTTTTTGGAATACGAACCCTTACAGCCAGGCGCTATCTGGGCAGTGGGCCGTCTGTCAGGAGCGTGGCCGGATCTGGCTGCAGGATCAAGTAAGTACCTCATATCATTTCTGCGTTCAGATTCCCCTGAGATTAGGGGCAATGCTGTCTGGGCCTTGGGGCAGACAGGAGACGAAGGGGCAAAAGAAGAGATTGATTACCTCCTTGAGGATTTGGCCGAGATAGAAATGTACCGAGATGGTGAGATCATTCAGGTAACTATCAGCCAATTGGCCATTGAGGCCCTCTCCCGGATAGTCAGAGAGAGGCCTCAATGATTCCATTAGGGAGGACTGAGCCAGGAGGGGTCATGGAGACCTCAAAGGAATTTAATAGGCTCTCAGAGATTCCTGCGCTTCATCTATAGCGCTCTGTTCCTGGATTTCTTCTATTGGCTCCTCTGCCTTAGAGAGGTATTCCTCTCGCCAGATTTTATCAGCCAAGCGTCCCCACCTTGCTGCGTACGCATCCATCTGGTCTTTCTTCACAGTGTATATCTCCTCTGCACCCGGGTGGGTAAACCGGGCGTTACAGACCTGTATTACTTCCCTCATCACATGAGGATTATCAATAATCATGCATGGGCGAAGGTGATTGGGATTATGGGGCTGTCTCGACCTAATATGGCGGAACAAATGGCTATTTAAAGCCTCTTTTAGTGGTTTGTCGTGTATGTTGTCCACTGCGATGTGAGTGTATACGCAAGGCTCCACATCGCCTTTGGCGTTTACATGGAAATACCGCCTACCCCCAGCGATACATCCATCCACATATGGTCCATCATTCCAGAAATCCAGCACGAACATGGGCCTTGTATTTCTGATCATGTTTACTTGTTTCCTTAGGTGATCCCGCTGTTTAGGGGTAACCATCAGCGAGAAGTCGGCCTTTCCGTTCACAGGAATGTAAAGAAAATACATCTGAGCAAAGGAACCCAAAGAGATCATGTTGTCGATGAATCTGAGAGAGGAGACCGTGTAGACATTCTGTCTGGTAACCGTGGCTGAGGTTCCAATTATCACTCTGGCGTCATTTAGATATTCAAAGGCCTTCATAATCCTCTTGTATACGCCTTTGCCTCTCCATGCATCGGTCTCCTTTTCTCCCCCCTCTATGCTGATGATTACAGCGGCATTGCCTGCATCAGCAAATCTTTGGGCTTTCTCCCTGGTCATGAGCGTACCGTTGGTGTACACCTGGAAGAAGATGTTCGGGTGTCTTTCGAGAAGCGTAAAAAGGTGAGGATAGACCAGCGGCTCCCCTCCAAGGATGGTGACGAAGTGGATACCCAGTTCATCGCACTCGTTCAAGAGCCTGTCCGCAACCTCGAGAGAAAGTTGCGGCCTCATCCCGTAGCCCAGGGTATAGCATCCCTTGCACCTCAGGTTGCAATGAAGTGTCGGGCTCAAGATCATGATGAAGGGAGGACGAAAGCCCAGCTCTTCTTCCCATTTGTCACGCAGCTTGCCTCCTTCAAACCAGGCGCCGTTGAAAAGGGTTTCAAATAACCTGACACGCCTTTCTGTCGGAAGGTACTCCAGTACCCTGTGAAACAAGTCCTTTGCTGGGTGTCCGGGGGTTTGTAAGAGCTTGCGGACCTTTCTAATGCCATTTAGTACCTCTGGGTCGCTGCTAAGCCATTCAGCCAGATAAGTTAGGCGGATGAGGTTTTCATCAGAGATCTTGGGCAACAGTCTGATAATTGCCCGGGCAGCCTGTTGCGTTCCGTGTTCTTTTATACTTTTTCCCATGGCTCAGACCTCCTTTCTTGCCGAGGGGGTCGGTCGTGGAGACCAATTCAGTTTTTTAGCAATTCTTTTAGTATCTCCTTAACCTCACCCCTCTTGTTATCTTCCACTGCTACTCCTTTCTGTGCCAACCATTCTTTGTAAACACGTCCAATACCGCCACAAATGATCTTTTCCACACCAAGATCCACGAGCCGCCTTGCTATATCAAATGGTGTCTCTCCCCCCAGGTTCCATCGTGCCTCCTGCTTTACCGAGGCATTTCTTATCTCGACGAGCAACACCTCGGAAGAGGCGCCAAAATGAGGCGCAACCCTATCTTTAAACAATGGAATTGCGATCTTCATCTGTCGCCTCCACACTCTTTATTATTCTTTAAAGCAAACCACGTGCCTGTGAGGAAGGATAACTATGCCACATTAAATGTCCATAATTTTCAATAGGTTATTCTTAATGGGGCCACTTCACGGAAGGATGTGTTGGAAGGGTATCAGTTACATTTTGAAACTGTTTCAGGAGATGGTTTCATAATTTTTTCCTTTTCAATCGAGGCCGTATTTCTTGATCTTTCGCCACAGGGTGGTCCTGCTGATCCCAAGCTCTTTTGCGGCTGCCACCTTGTTTCCATTGTGCCTTTCAAGGGCGCTCTGGATCCTGGCCGCTTCTTCCATTGCCAGAGATCCCGTTGCGGGCTGGATGGTGGGATGGCGCCTGGCCCAATCCTTAACGTCTGAAGGCAGATGCTCCACCTTGATTGTGGGCCCTTTGCAAAGTATGTATGCATATTCGATGATATTTTCCAGTTCCCGAATATTGCCGGGAAAGGGATAAGTCATGAAGAGGGCCATTGCATCAGGGTCCAGCCCCTGGATGGCCCGGCCCTTCAAAAGGTTATATTTGTGAATAAAGTGCTCGACAAGCAAAGGAATATCTTCTCTCCTCTCCCGCAATGCAGGCAGGGTGATTTTTACTACATTGAGGCGATAATAAAGGTCTTCGCGGAAGGTGCCTTGCTTGACCATCTCCTTTAAGTCTCTATTTGTGGCAGCCACTACCCGAAAGTCAGTTTTGAGAGACTTGGTGTGCCCAAGTGGCGTAAATTCGCCTTCCTCCAATACCCGCAGCAGGTCGGCCTGAAAGGCCAGAGAGGTATTGCATATTTCGTCCAGGAACAGGGTGCCTTTATCAGCCAGTAAGAAACGGCCTGGCTTGTCTCTGGTGGCTCCTGTAAAAGCTCCCCTTGTGTATCCAAATAGTTCGGATTCCAGCAATGTGTCAGGAAGGGCTCCACAATTTATGGCGACAAACGGGCCGGTCCTGCGGGAACTCAGGTTATGTATGGCTCGGGCAAATAATTCTTTGCCTGAACCGGTGGGACCCTCGATAAGCACGGGGCTGTCGCTTTCTGCAATATCTGGCAAAAAAGCGAATATTTGCCTCATTCTGGGATGTTTGCCTACGATATCTTCGGGCGAGTATGTGCGGGAGACCTGGCGGCGCAGCCGCTCAAGCTCAGATAAGTCCCTGAAAATTTCGATAACACCTAACAGCGTCCCGCTCTCTGTTATCAGCGGGCAGGCGCGGATGCTGACGGGAATCTGCTCACCATGTTTGTTTATTATGAAGGCTGGAAAGTCGCTGGCGTTTTCTCCAGTCTTTGCCACCCTTTCTACGGGACATTTTTCAGTGCAGGTGTTTGCCCTGACTATGTCAAAACAATACTGGCCCAGGGCCTCATTGATCGAGAAGCCGGTGAGATTTTCTGCTGCTTTGTTGAAAAAAGTTATCTTTTTATCTAGATCAATTGTAATGATCCCCTCAGTAATGCTTTCAAGGATCTTACAGCAAGGATGAAACTCACCCTCCGGAATCCCGCATCTGAGTATGTTGAACTTGTCGTGGTGGTCGCGATCCATTTGTAACCCTAACTATCCTAGCTGAGAATTCACTCCTCATGTTATTTTTAGCAATATTTTGAAAAAATACAAATAATTTCTTGGCAATTGTCTGAACCTCCCCAAAGTAAGGAAACTGTCTAGCAAAAATTTTCTTGACAAAGGGATGGGCAATTGGTACTGAGATAAAAAGGGTCTTATTAATCTTATAGAAAGGAAGACATAGGTGCGTCTTACAAAGGCTGGAGAATATGCCATACGCTGTGTGCTCTATCTTGCCACAAGCGGCAAGCACAAGGTTGTTAGCCGTAGGGATATAAGCAGTGCTATGGACATCCCGGATCAGTTTCTGCGAAAGATCGCCCAGCAACTGGCAAAGGCGGATATCATAGACATAGTCCAAGGGCCCAGGGGAGGCTATAGACTGCTTAAAGACCCGGAGCATTTGAGCTTGCTCGATGTGGTTGAGGCTATGATTGGCAAGATATGCCTGAATGAGTGCGTAGTGGATCCGGATTTTTGTTTTCGAAGCCCCACATGTTCTGTTCACATGGTATGGCAGAAGGCCACAGAGCAACTAAGGCAGACTCTCAGAGAATCCACCTTCTCCCAACTGGTGCAGCGTGGCTCCTGTGCCCCTGAAGAGCGCACAGCACAGGGCAGTACTGCAGTAAAATTGGGGAAGGTTCAGATATAGAGCTGTAGCCAACACATAAGGCGTATCACCTTAGGACAAAGGAAAGGAGGGCAGGCTATGGACGTGGTAACACTATCCCGATTGCAATTTGCCGTCGCAACGCTTTTTCACTTTCTTTTTGTACCTCTGACCCTGGGTCTATCCATTTTGGTGGCCATCATGGAGACCAAATATGCCAGGACAGGCGATGAGACGTATCTCAAAATGACCAAATTCTGGGGAAAACTGTTTCTAATCAACTTTGCCGTAGGAATAGTTACAGGAATAACCTTGGAGTTCCAATTCGGCACGAACTGGTCGGGTTATTCCTCCTTTGTGGGCGACATCTTTGGTTCACTTCTAGCCATTGAGGCAACAGCGGCTTTTTTTCTGGAATCCACGCTTATTGGTGTGTGGATCTTCGGGTGGCGGAAGCTGTCCGCTAAAGCCCACGCTACCGTGATGTGGTTTGTGGCCGGGGCATCAACACTTTCTGCCCTCTGGATCCTCACAGCCAATGCCTGGATGCAGCACCCCGTCGGGTATGTTATCAAGAATGGACGTGCTGAGTTGGCTAGTTTTGGAGCCGTGGTATCGCAGAAGTTTGCTATTCTTGAAATCTTGCACACCCTGAGCGCTGCCTACATCCTTAGCGCCTTTTTTGTAATGGGAATAAGTGCTTACTATCTTCGAAAAAAACAATTGGTGGATTTTTTCACCAGGTCTTTTCGGATAGCACTTGTTTTTGGCCTGATCTTCTCCTTTTTCGAAATAGTGGAAGGCCACCTTCATGGTGCTGACCTAGCGGAAAAGCAGCCAACCAAACTTGCAGCCCTTGAGTCCCATTGGGAGACCAGCAAAAGAGCACCTATCTACCTGTTTGCGTTCCCTGATGAGAAACATGCCAGGAACGCGGTACAAATAGGGCCTATTCCAGGCATGTTAAGTCTACTGGCGTTTCACAATGTCAACGCAGAGGTTAAGGGACTGCGGGATTTTCCAAAAGGAGACCGCCCGCCGGTTCTGATAACATTCGGCGCTTTTAAGTTCATGATAGCCCTGGGATTTTATTTTGCGCTTATCACACTGATAGGAATGTTCAAGAGGGATAAACTCACCGACAGTCCAGGTTACCTCCGGGTGATGTTATGGTCGATACCCTTGCCCTACATTGCTATTGAGCTTGGCTGGATTGTGGCTGAGGTTGGTAGACAACCCTGGATCGTGTACGGTCTCATGCGCACGTCCCAGGCTGCCTCTCCAATTGCAGTCCCGCAGGTTGCCATAACCCTTGTGGGATTCATTGTAGTGTATGGTTTGCTGGGCGCAATTGCTGCATACCTGATGGTCAAGCATATAAGGACAGCGCCTGAGCTTGCATGACTGGTGCATAGCCATTCACCCTACTCATAACAGAAAGGGGGTCAAAAAATGGTACTTCAGACTATTTGGTTCTTGCTGTGGGGGCTCTTGTGGGCCATATACTTTGTTACTGACGGCTTTGATCTAGGTATAGGAGCGTTGCTTCCATTTTTGGGAAAGACGGACGAGGACAAGCGAGTTATGTACAATGCCATGGGACCATTATGGGATGGCAACGAAGTATGGCTGATAACAGCCGGGGGGGTTACGTTTGCTGCGTTCCCCAAACTCTATGCGGTCATGTTCAGTTCCCTTTATTCCGCCTTGATGCTTATCCTGTTTTGCCTCATCGTGAGAGGGGTATCATTTGAGTTCCGAAACAAGGTTGAAAGCCGGGCGTGGAAGAAGGTATGGGACACCTGCATGTTCTTGGGCAGCGCCCTGCCCGCTATTTTACTTGGTGTAGCATTTGCAAATATTTTTCGTGGTCTTCCCATTGACCAGAATGGAGTCCTGCATGGAAACCTCTTCAGCTTACTTAATCCATACGGGTGGCTTGGCGGGGCACTGTTCCTGGCGCTGTTCCTAGTCCATGGTGCCACGTGGCTGGCCATGCGCACAGAGGGCGATTTGCACGATCGAGCCTCGGCCGTTGCTAACAAGCTATGGTACTATATGGTAGCAGCGGTTGTGGTGTTTTTAATCGTCAGTGCCTTTGCCACCCATTTATATGACAATTACCTTAAGCATTTTGTGCTTTTTATCGTTCTGATTATAGCGGTGATTACTATCATCGCCACGAAAGTCTCCCTTGCTTCTGGTAATTTCGGTCGGGCATGGGTGTGGTCTGGCATCACTATCATTAGTGCGACTTTTTTTGGAGTGATTGGGCTTTTCCCCAACATGTTTCCTTCGATCATAAATCCTGCATACAGTCTTACCGCGTTTAATGCATCTTCTAGCCCACTAACCCTCAAGATAATGCTGATTGTGGCCCTTATTTTTGTCCCTGTCGTCTTGGCTTATCAGACATGGACATACCTGATGTTCAGGGGAAAGATAAGCAAGGAGGAACTGAGCTACGACGAGGGTTATTGAACTCGTAAGGCTTAGAAAATAAGGTATATTTAGCAAACGGGATTTTTTTGAAAATCCCGTTTGCATTATGATCAGACAGGTATTATGTTTTTGGCAATTGGGTGGGTCTAGTTGGATATACGAGAATCGATTCAAATTGTTTACGGAGGTGAGAAATGCAGCCTGTAGAAATTGCCAAAGACGTATATTGCCTTCCGGCCATAGATTGGAATATCAGGGACTTTCACGGGTATTCCACATATCCGGGAACCACGTACAATGCATATTTGATCCTGGATGAGAAGATTACATTAATTGATACTGCAAAGAAGGAGTTTGCTGATGAGCTTCTTGAGGCCATTAGTCAGGTAGTGGACCCTAAGAAGATCGACTATGTGATCAGCAACCATACGGAGATGGATCACTCTGGTGGACTCCCGCGAGTAATGCACAAGATTGGGGAAGATAAACCCATATATTGCTCCAAAATGGGCTTTAAGAACTTGACGCTTCATTTTGGATCAAGATGGAACCTTCAGCAGGTGGAAACGGGCAGCGAGCTTTCGCTTGGGAACAAGACGTTAATGTT
Source organism: uncultured Desulfobacteraceae bacterium (assembly GCA_964485655.1). Taxonomy (GTDB): domain Bacteria; phylum Desulfobacterota; class DSM-4660; order Desulfatiglandales; family Desulfatiglandaceae; genus B111-G9. The sequence continues at coordinate 833 of CAZAKC010000024.1, read as the reverse complement.
TCTGGAGACCCGGATGGTGCATTGGCCAGACAGCATGTTCACCTATCTTAAGGATCAAAAGATTCTTTTTTCCAGTGACGGCTTTGGTCAGCATTATGCCTCTGTGGAGCGTTTCGATGACGAGGTGGGCGAGGAAATTATGTTTCATGCCCAGAAGTACTACGCAAACATCTTGTTGCTTTATTCTCCTCTGATCCTCAAGCTTATCGATAAGATAAAAGAGCTCAATCTTGAGATTGATATGATATGTCCGGACCACGGGGTCATCTGGAGGAAGAACCTCGGGGGAATCCTTGAAGCATATGCCAGGTGGGCGAAGCAAGAACCCCAGCGTAAGGCCATAATTATTTACGACACCATGTGGCACAGCACCGAGACGATGGCGGAAGTGATAGCCGAAGCGCTTTGGGCCGAAGGTGTACCAGTTGTAAAGAGAAAGCTCAGGGCATGTCATCGCAGTGATATCATGACGGAAGTCCTGGACGCAGGGGCTGTGATAGTGGGTTCCCCCACTCTCAACAATGGCCTATTTCCCACTATAGCTGACATTCTCGCTTACATGAAAGGGCTCAAGCCACTTAATAAGGTTGCCGCTGCATTTGGCTCCTATGGATGGAGTGGAGAGGCTGTCAAATTAATCAATGAGCAATTTGAGGCCATGAAATTCAATGTGGTGCACCCGGGCCTGCGTGTACAATATGTACCCGATGAGGGGGCAAAACAGGCATGCCGGGAGCTTGCCCAAAAGGTGGCTGAAGCTCTGCCGTCTGAGTAATTCGTTTAACGGCAGCAAGCGCCCAGGACATCATGTCTTGGGCGTTTTTTGTTTGTAT
>CAZAKC010000023.1:0-27517 GCA_964485655.1 uncultured Desulfobacteraceae bacterium | reverse complement strand
GCCATGGATGGCTCAGCGAGCGTAGCAGAGGGAATATGCCGTTTCCCTGCTCTGACTGCTCAACGGAGTAATTTAGATTCAAAATGGCAGTCATTAGTACTTTAACTGTTTGAAATAACGACCTTGAGTCGAAAAAATGCAGCTATTTTCTAGATCAATGATTCGAACTATACCGCAATTTTCCTCTAATTTGAAGTCATTTATGTAAGTTAGAAATTTCCCCTTTCATCTTTACCCCACCACCAAGACACATCTTGTGCCACCCTGTCCGGTGTTTTTTCTTTAGAAGGGTGAGGCATAGGTGTCCGAAATAGACACATTTTTTTGTTTCAAGCACTTAGGGTATTCATGGCTGTCATTTTAGAGCCAGGTTAGTGTGTTAAGCTTTTAGAGCAGGGAAACGGCATATTCCCTTCCTGTCTTTGCCTTCGGGTAATTGATACCACGAACAACTATGTCACTCCCGCGTAAGCGGGAGTCTACCATAGCCGATTTTCTAGATTCCCGCTTTCGCGGGAATGACGCAAAGCGCTGTCCGTTAGGAGGCAGACAGAGCCAAGGCTCCTCGAAATAACTGTGTTGCAGTTGGAAGACTGAGTGCCCGATGATGCCGCAACGGGAACATCCCCTGCCTTGCCGTAGCTTTAGCACAGGCAGGCGTTCCCCTGCTGATACCAAGACTCGGTTCTTGGGCAGATATGAAGGTGAGGGAAGTCTAAGTGGTTGAATTGGACTGTAATTTGGGATTACTTATGGCTGCCTTTTCCCTAACACCAGCTCACTATTCCTAAATTCATGCTCCATATTTTCGTGATGTATTGCATCTTCCATAGAAACCGTATGGCAAACCTTACAGGTAAGATTGGAGCCGATTGGAAAAGGCAGCCCAGAGTATTGAAGTGGCTGGATATTATCACGGTCCTTGGAATAGGGGTTCTTGGCCGGATAAAGGGCGTGGGTAGCACCATGACATGCCTCGCACCTTATGTCTCCCTCTGCTGTGCGCATCCTATAAAGCTCTGAAAATTTACTATTCCAAACGTTAAACGCACTTGGGTGGTTTTTTGGTTTTTCGAACCCCTCATGGCAGGTAAGGCAGTCTGGTTCCTGTATCCAGGGCAGGCGTGGGGCAATCTCTCCTATGGATCTAACATGAGTGGGCCGCAAATGGGCCAGCAAGATCTTACTTCTGGGTTTTGCGTTCTCGGCCTTGAGTAGAGCAGCGGCGTGCTCCTGCATCATCCCGTGGCAGTCAGTGCATGTCATTTTTTTCAGGGCGTGAAAGCCTCTCGCGCATTGGGTATTGCCCTTCTTGTTGGCAGGATGACAAAGAACACATGCACGAGCATCATCATAGGGAATATAATTGGCGTGCCAGCCATGAATTGCGGCCGATAGGTTGAGCACCGATGGCTTTCCCGCCATTCCGAGGGCTGGGTCCCCGTGGCAGCTCTGGCATGCTCTGGGTCTGTGTTCTTTGGCCTCTTTGAGCAGGTGTGTGCGTTCAAGGCGGTCGTGGACGGCTAAGATATTAGTGGAAGTAGCGGCATCAATTCCTGCCATGTTCTTAAATCTCCACCCACCTTCGTGGCAGTTACGGCACCCCACCTCTGTGGATACGGGGGCGACCACTTTGGTCCTTGCCAGCAGTTCGCCGGTTTCGGCATCCCTGGCCTCCACGGTAAAAAGGGGATATGGATTATAAGTGCCGTCGTCTTTGTAGGGTAGTACAGGAATTCCTTCGGCCACAAAGCTGTTGCGGTCATCATCGTAGCGAAATTTACCCGCAAGTCCATTTCCTTTAAGCCCGAAGTTTTTTTTCAAATTCCTTCCGAAGTTAGCTTTTGCATATTTCCAGAAATCCACATGCGCAGAAGGGTTCTGGTATCCAGTATCCACCTTGTAAGTCAACTCCACACCCTCGGTGATTAGACTCGGGGACTCCCCCCTCTCGATCAGAATCGCTTCCAGGGTATTCCCGGGAGGCAGAATTACAAACCATGGATCGCCATCCGAAACACAATGCATACCAAGGTCATTCCAGGCAAGAATAACGTACTTGGCGGTTTTTTCATTAAAAGGAGGAATTACCTCTTTCGGGATGTTCGAGCGGCTTTTTATGAGTTCATGGATCTGTTTCTTGCGGTTGAGATCTCTGGCAATGTAAGCTGCCAGGGCTTGCTTTTCAATATTATTCCCTGCAAACGGAGGCATATATGGACGCACCTTTCCCTGACCTGTTAACAAGGATATAATCCCTAACTCAGTAAAGGGTCTGGTATGGCGCAGTATGTCATTGTGAGGTCCTCGTACGGTATGGCAGCTTATACACTGAAAGTCGATCAACTCATGTCCTGCCTGCAATTTATTGTCTTGATTAACCTTTTTTATCTTTGCCCACCGGGCCTTGCTAAGGAATCCGTGCCTGTTGATGTCCCGAATCTCTGGTTTTTTGATCATGTTGGAATACATGAAGCCATTAATAACATAAGGCTTCCTCGCAATTTCCCTGCTGTACTCGAATGCTCCCATCCATAGCAACCCTATTCCCACTACTAGAAAGCCAAGTACCCTTTGGGCGGCAACGGGGAACCTAAAGGCGAGTACAAGAGCCAACAGGAAAATTACAAGGGTAAGGGCTATTAGGAGCAACACAAAAAGCCTCATTTCGGGGTTCACCGAAAATGCCAGATGCCTCTGGGTCGAGGGAAGGGCTAGGTAGTACCAGATACCCGTTGCAATGAGGCCGGGCAGAGGGCACAGGAGCCATTTGGTACAATACCGCATCATCGTCGTTCTGAAATTGCGCTCTTTTATGAAACTAGAGGTGATGTATCCGAACAGCCCTGCTATCATGAAGGCCATCATAGTACGAAAGAACATGGAGGGAATACAGGTGGGGTTGAGGAATCCGTCCCAGAATGAATGCGTTTGAAGCCATTTACCCGGAGTAAGCATGAAGCTGATGATGCCGTTTATGGCGACAAGGCTAAGCCATGCAAACAGGAAATAGAGAAAGGCAAGAGTAAGCCGCGGCCTTTTATCAAGGGTGTCAAACTTGTAGTGATAGATGAGCAGGGCCACTATCTCACCCAGGAAAAATACCCATTCAATTGCCCACCCGAAAACAAAATAATGTATCAGAGTGGACGTGGCGGCAGGGTTTTCCACAGAAATGACAAACCATATACCCACTCCGCTGACCCCTCCAAAGACCATGGTAAGCAACAGAAAGAACCAGGTATGCCTTCTCAGGTACTGGTGAATGAGGGGGTTGTTTTCCCTGAATCCTTTGAGGTCGGTCAGCCATATGAAGAGTCCACCACCGACGGCAAGGTGAGCGATGTAGACGTGTGGCACCGAGATGAGCGCTATGAGGCTCCCTCCGCCCAAAGTGAAGACCTGCCAGACAGGATAATTCATCAGCCGGCCCTCCTTTCCCCCACGGTGCGTGACAGACGGATCATATAGGCCACGGTCAAGGTGCCTGCAACCAGGATGGCAAAAAAGAGCGCCATGGCGCCATACTGGGGCTTTACGACCAATTGCTCGAAACTGAATTTTCCACTGAGGTACATCTGCCTCAGGTTGTGGCGTGTTAGTACCATTGCAGCTATGGTGATAAAGAAAAAGAGGGTTGTCGACCGAAGATGGTGTGAAAAGGCTGCGCCAATGGAAGCTATAGCCCCTGCAAAGGCAATCATGAGCATTGTTGTGGCAAATGGGGCCTCACCCATAAACTGAATAAGGAATGGCTTGGGTATGCTGGCAAGGAACCACATACCAATAAGTGTCTGGACCATAGTGGCATAAGCGAATATTTTAAGCCCCACACCAGCACTACCTTTTTTATGGGGGACCTTGCTGTATGCCAGAAAAAGGCCTCCAACAGCCACAGAAGCCCCAATAAAATGCAGGTAGCGGGGCAGGAAGGTAGGGTCAGAAATGTTCAGGAATGTCCCTTTCCTTGAGGCAAAGTAATAGACCCACTTGTAAGGCTGAAGCATCAAAGTCATGTTATTTACAAACATGGCCCCAATATAGAGCAGGATCAAACCCGCCAACCACAAAGCTACCCTTGATAGCCTGGGGCTGTTCGCATACTTCTTGGCATGGATGTAAAGAGCATAATAGCCTATAATAAGCAAAGGAATTACAACCAACCAGTACACCGCCATAACAATGGAGCTGGTGTAAAAGAGGTGGCCGTAAATGACCTGCATAAAAAGCAGGGGTGCCACTCCCAAGTTTATGGCTAGTGCCAGCAATGAAGGCAGCTTGCCGGATCTATCAGCAGTAGCTTCCGGGGCTTTAACGATATTGCCGAAAAGGGCAATGAGAACACTGCCAAGGACCATGTTTATCAACAAGATATGGATGGCAAAAAGTAGAAGGTCCAACGCCAGGAATACCCACGGCGCAGCAGGGAGCACATCAGGCGTGGGGATTAATGAGACAGGGTTCATCGAAGCCTCCTTAGCATCGCAAGACTGCCTTGGTAACCTCCCAGATGGTGACAGGACCCGATGGCCCTGTGTATAACGCACAGAACGTAATTTATACCAATAATAGTCAAAGTCAATAAAACATTGAAAATCGCTAGTACCCAAAATTGATTCATGGTCGAGCACTAGCTCGCTGTTATCTGTGGCACAGGCGAGGAGTGGGTGATTTTGTTTAGGTATGATGGAATCACATGCTTTCAATCAGGGGCTGGAATTTGCCCTGATTCCCAATTGCAGGGGGTGGCTGTTTCTGTTATAAGAATGATTCGCCGGTGCGGGAGAAGTGAAAGTTCCGATTTGTCACGTGTTGTGATGAGGCGAAAGAGAACTGGCCAGGGCCAAGGAGGAGGGAGAAGATGATTTTAGATGCCAGCAAATTCAGGGACATTGATCCGGGACAAAGGATTTTGATGGGGCCGGGACCAAGCGATGTGCCACCTAGGGTGCTTCAGGCCATGTCGGCACCCTGCATTGGCCATCTGGACCCCTATTTTTTGGAAACTATGAATGAGACGCAAGAGCTTCTCAGGTATCTCTTTCAGACGAATAATGCCCTCACCATACCTGTCTCGGGAACAGGCAGCGCGGGAATGGAAACGTGTTTTGTTAATCTTGTGGAGCCTGGCGATGAAGTCGCAGTATGCGTTAACGGTGTTTTCGGCACACGTATGAGCGACATTGTTAACCGTCTGGGGGGAAAACTCATCCGAATCGACGAGCAGTGGGGCAGGGCGGTGGACGCGAATAAAGTGAGAGATACCATAAAAGGGAAGAGTCCGAAAGTGTTGGCTGTTGTTCATGCTGAGACATCAACCGGCGCCTGCACACCGCTTGAAGATCTTTCTTCCATTGCAAAGGAAGTAGGGGCACTTTTTCTGGTGGATATGGTGACTTCTCTAGGCGGGATGGAGGTTGCCATTGACAGGATGGGCATTGATGCAGCTTACAGCGGAACCCAGAAGTGCATATCATGCCCCCCCGGTCTTTCTCCCATCTCTTTTAGTGACCGGGCCATGGAGGCTCTTAAAGGCAGAAAAGGAGCGGTTGTGAGTTGGTACCTTGATATGAGTATGGTGGGGAGTTATTGGGGGGCAGAAAGAAAATACCACCATACTGCTCCAATAAATATGATTTATGCCCTCAGAGAGGCGCTTCGCATAATTGCAGAAGAGGGCCTGGAGGCCCGGTGGGCAAGGCACAAATTGAATCACAGGGCACTGGTTGCGGGGATAGAGTCAATGGGCCTTGAGATGCTTGTGCCTGAGGCTGAAAGGCTGCCGATGCTCAATACAATCAAGATCCCTGATGGTGTGGACGACGCAAAGGTGCGTAAGGCCCTGCTCAAGGACTTTGGCCTGGAGATAGGAGGAGGCCTTGGGGATCTGGCTGGCAAGGTCTGGCGGGTAGGGCTGATGGGTCATGCAGCCAGGGCCAGGAATGTTTTCTTGTTTCTCTCAGCGCTTGAGACGATCCTTAGGGCCGAAGGAGTAAAGATAAATCCGGGCGCCCTGGATGCGGCTGCGGAGGTCTATGGCCATGAATAGGGAGACTCTGATAGCAAAACTACAGGATATCGTGGGCCCAGAAAACGTACTTTTCTCAGATGTCGATTTGACCCTCTATGGCTATGACGCTTCACTGGAAAAGGGGAGGCCTGATGTAGTGGCGCTCCCTGAGTCAACGGAAAATGTCTCGGCTATCGTCAGACTGGCCCGTGAGAACCACGTACCCATTATCGCGAGGGGGTCAGGTACAAATCTCAGCGGAGGCACAATCCCCTCTCGTGGAGGGATTGTGCTTCATTTTTCCAGGATGAACAAAATCCTTGAGGTGGATATCCCGAATCGGACAGTCACGGTGGAACCCGGAGTGATAACCCTTGATCTCCAGAACCTGTTACTGAAACGGGGCTTCCTCTATGTACCTGATCCTGCTAGTCAGAAGGTGTCCACAATTGGGGGTAATATTGGCGAGAATTCCGGCGGGCCACACTGCCTGAAGTATGGTGTTACAACGAATCATGTTTTAGGAGCGGAGATTGTCCAGTATGATGGGACAATTACGTGGATTGGAGGGAAAAACCCTGACAACCCGGGCTATGACCTTATGGGGCTGATAGTTGGCAGCGAGGGTACTCTTGCTATAGCCACGAAGCTGATATTGAGAATAATACGGGCACCTGAGGCAATAAAGACCATGCTGGCTATTTATGATTCCATTGAAGAGGCGAGCAACACTGTCTCGGCCATTATAGCCGAAGGGATAGTGCCGGCCACCCTTGAGATGATGGACCACGTGGTCATGGAGGCAGTGGAAAAGTCGGTCCAGGCAGGCTATCCGCTCGACGCTGCGGCAGTGCTGATTATAGAGCTCGATGGTATGAAAGACGGTCTTGATGCACAAGCTGCCAAGGTGCTGGAGATCTGTAGAAGGCACAATGTGAGGGAAGTGCAATTGGCCAGGGATGACAAGGAAAGAGCCAGACTTTGGGCAGGGCGAAAAGGCGCCTTTGGTGCTGTCACCCGCCTTAGGCCCTGTTATATGGTCTGCGATGGGACAGTTCCCAGGACCAAGCTGCCTGCGGTGCTTAACAGGGTCCTGGAGGTAGGAGACAAATATGGACTGTTGATAGGTAACGTGTTCCATGCAGGAGACGGGAATCTCCATCCATTGATCCTTTTCGATGACAGAAATGAAGAAGAGAAAAAAACCGCTATGGAGGCTGCGTCCGAGATATTGAAGATCTGTGTGGATGCCGGAGGGACCATAAGCGGGGAGCACGGCATTGGACTTGAGAAGCTCCGGGAGATGAACTTCATTTTTACCGAAAATGACCTGGAAGCCATGAGGCAAATAAAAAGGGCGCTTGATCCGGAAGACATTCTCAATCCCGGCAAGGTGCTACCGAGCTGATATGGGCTTGAGGCAAATGGCGTAAGGCCTAAAGCCTCTGGGACTGGGGCCTTTGCCTTGGCCAAAGTTGGACAGGATTTTGTCTTTTGAGAATGAGGAAGGGGATGAGGAGAAGAAGAAACCTCTTACAGGTGCTGAAAGGCAGATGAAGCCGGAGATAACATGATAAAAGACAATGTCATCAAAGAACTACAAAAGGCCTTAGGGGACAATCTCATTACTAGCGATGAAAAGCTGCAAGGGTATGCGGTGGAGGGATTAGCGCCACAAGCTGTGGCAGTACCCGACTCAGTGGAAGAAGTGGCAGAAGTCGTGAAGGTTGCTGCTAAAAACGGTCTGGCATTGGTCGTGCGCGGTGGTGGCACAAAGATGGGCTTGGGCAACAGACCGCAGCGGCTGGACCTTGTACTTTCTACGAGCAGACTTGATACAATCACTGATATGGATACTGCAAATCTTACGGTCACAGCTCAGGGCGGTGTTCCATTTTCAGTTCTTCAGGATGCCCTTAGTGGACAGGAAAACCGCTGTTACCTACCTGTGCCGTCGCCGGGGGCGGAAGAAAGGCAAATTTGCTCTGAAAGAGAGCATAGGGGTTGTTTTGTCCCTCTTGATCCACCCTTGGCTGAAAGGGCCACGTGTGGGGGCATCGTTGCCACCAACTCCTACGGGCCACGGCGTTTGCTCCATGGCACGATCAGGGATATGTTACTGGGAGTGAGATATGTGGATCCGAGGGGACGGATTATCGGAATGGGGGGCAAGACGGTCAAAAATGTCTCGGGTTATGATGTAAGTAAATTGATGATTGGATCAATGGGTACGCTGGGCGTTATTTGTGAGATGACACTCAGGCTTCTGCCTCTGCCCGAAACTGCCTCCACCGTGGTCTTTGGTTTCAAATCTATGAATGAGGCTTTTGCCCTGGTCGATGATATCATGGCAACTAAACTTACTCCTGCAGCCATCGAGTTGTTCGACTCAGAGGTGCGTAAGAAAATAGGAGTTGAATTGCGAGGAAGCGGTCAAGACTCCAAGTTTTTCGTGGCTGTGCTTGCAGAGGGACCGGCAGAGGCGGTAAGGCGTATTTGCACAGACACCATAGAAATGTCAAAGGGAGCAGGAGCACAATGGAGCACAGTGGCTGCTGAGGACAGTCAAGTCAGGTTTTGGACTGCATATGGAGAGCTATGCAGTTCCGAGCACTGGGATGGGCCGTCACCAGTATTGACAAGACTCAGTTGCCCCATATCCCGGCTGAAGGACCTGATGCTCACTGCTGTGCAGGAGGCTGGTGCACTTAATCTCATGACAGGTATCTTTGCCCACGCAGGCTCGGGTGTGGCCCGAGTAATCTTGCAACCGTCAAGGGATGTGGCAGACCTCCAGGCTGGCATTTTCAGATGGATGGGGCTAATGCTGCAGAGGTGTTTGGAAGTAGGAGGAAATCTTGTGGTAGAAAGCGCAGAGTATTCCTGGAAAAAGGAACTGCCCTTATGGGGAATCTCGAGGCCTGATTTCGATATCCTGAAGCGCATCAAACGGGAGGTGGATCCAGAGATGATTTTCTCCCCCGGCAGGTTTGTGTCCGGAATTTAGAAGGCGAGGAAAAAGTAATGAATATCGTTAAGTTGAAAAAACTGACCTATGAGGAGGTTACAAGGTGTAACCGGTGTGGGTTTTGCCTGCCAAGTTGTCCCATCTATCTGGTGAAAGGGATTGAGTCAGCAACGCCGAGGGGAAGAAATGCTATTACCAGGGCTGTTATAGAGGGGCGGCTGCAGTGGAGTGAAGAAGTAGAGAAAAGTATATTCAGTTGCCTGGGCTGTGGAGCATGTACTGCCAATTGCTTTCCAGCCATCAAGACAAGAGATATCGTGTTTCGAGACAGGGAATGCCTGGTGAGCGAAGGCATTTACCCTAAGATCGCAGATCGTTTGGCTCAGTATGTTTTGGAACAAGGTAATATATCCAACGAGGACAATGAAGAACGCAATGAATGGCAGGAGCTTCTGGGGGATATACCGGAACATTATTTTGAAAAGGTTCGCGCTGAAGTGATATATTTTGTGGGGTGCGTGGCCTCCTTTTTCCCTCTGGCTCAAAAGATTCCAGCCAGCATGGTTAGAGTACTTGAAAAAGCAGGGGTAGACTTTACAGTGCTAGGGGGTGAGGAGTGGTGTTGCGGTTATCCGCTCATCGGTGCCGGGATGCCGGAGAAAATGAAAGATCTCATTGAGCATAACGTCGAAGCAGTAAATAGCATAGGAGCTAAGAAACTGGTATTTACCTGTCCTTCCTGCTACCATACCTGGAAGCACTTCTATCCTTCTACAATAGAGTATTTGTCGGTATCCGAGTATTTATCAACTCTTATCAGAGAAGATAGGATTGCCTTTAGCCCCCTCAATGTAAGGGTTACTTATCATGACCCCTGTGATTTAGGCCGTAACAGCGGCGTATACGAAGCACCCAGAGAGGTCTTGAATGCTATTCCGGGCCTTGAACTGGTGGAACTGGAAAAGAACAGGCAATTTACAATGTGTTGCGGGGGAGGGGGTAATTTGGAAATGGTAGACCCTGATCTGTCCGGACAAATAGCTGATATGAAAATAGAAGAAATTAAAGCCACAGGTGCGGACATGGTCGTGTCGTCCTGCCAGCAATGCCTGCGCACCATTGCAGGAAGGGCACGGCGAAGAAAAATAGACCTGGTGGTAAAAGACCTGACTGAGTTGGTGGCAGAGACGATGGTATAGGGATTAATTTGGTGAGATTTGGCATTCTTAGATGCTATCTTGAGCTGGTAATCCTGCCGAAATGATTTGACATTATGGCCCATCTTGATTAGTCTAATTTATTTAATTGATTGATCAGAACCTCAATGTTTGACATAAAGACGTATGACTACGACCTCCCCGCCCACCTGATTGCCCAGCATCCAGCACCACAAAGGGATAAGTCCAGGCTGTTGGTGGTGGAGCGCGCCAGCGGGCATTTGCAAGACCGGCTGTTTTGTGATCTGCCGGATTTGCTCAATCCAGGGGACCTGCTAGTGGTAAATGACGCAAGGGTCGTGCCGGTTCGATTGAATGCCACCAAGGAACTAACCGGGGGAAAAGTAGAGTTACTGGTTCTTGAGGGAGTGAGAGAAGGGGAGAAAGATACTTTCATCAGTTGGTGCCTGTACAAGGCCTCGAAGCCTGCCCGGAAGGGTACGAAACTGAGAATAGATGGTGGCTCCAGAGCGGAAGTATTGGAGGTAGGCAAAAACGGTTTCGTAAAGGTTCATTTCGAGGGAGATGAGACTGTACGACAGATCGTTTGCAAATGGGGGCACGTGCCACTACCCCCGTATATTCGACGGGGGCGTGAACCGGACCTAGAGGGGTTTGACAGGGAGCGATACCAGACAGTTTTCTCCAAGAGAAACGGCGCGGTGGCAGCCCCCACCGCGGGACTTCATTTTACTGAGCAGCTCTTGCAGCACCTGAGCCTCAGGGGAATCCAGATAGCGGCGGTCACACTATATGTGGGTTATGGAACATTTCAACCTGTCAGGGCCACAGATATCAGGGAGCATCGTCTTGCTCCAGAGTATTACGATATACCTCGGGAGGCCGCCGAAGCGATTCATCAGTGCAAGGAAAGGGGCGGTAGGGTGGTTGCGGTCGGAACTACAGTAGTGAGAGCAGTTGAGAGTGCTCGATCGAGCAAAGGCTATGTTGCTGCCAGGAGAGGAAAAACCGATCTCCTCATAACCCCTGGATTTGAGTTCAAAGTAATTGATGCCCTGATTACCAATTTTCATTTGCCCAGGAGTTCGCTGATGTTTCTGGTGGCCGCTTTTGCCGGATTGGATCTGGCCAAAAGCGCCTATGCACATGCGGTTAAAGAGCAATACAGATTCTATAGTTATGGCGATGCCATGTTGATTTTTTGATCAGTGGATAAGTAGAGGGATAAGAGATCTTTGACAGACTTTTCTTTTGAGATATTGCATGAGCACACAAATTCACTTGCAAGGGTAGGAAGGCTTCACACAAATCATGGTCCGGTGAATACTCCTGTCTTTATGCCGGTTGGCACCCAGGCAACTGTGAAATCCCTCTGTCGCGAAGACCTTGAGCAGGCCGGAGCGGAAATAATTCTGGCCAATACGTACCATTTATACTTGAGGCCAGGGCACGAAGTGATAAAAAAGCTGGGTGGACTACATAGATTCATGAATTGGCCTCATCCTATTCTCACTGACAGCGGGGGATTCCAGGTTTACAGCCTGGCCAAATTGAGACAGATAACAGATGATGGAGTAGTGTTCCAGTCTCATTTGGATGGATCAAGACATTTCCTGGGGCCAGAGGAAGCTATGGAAGTTCAAATGGCCTTAGGCTCTGACATTATGATGGCCTTTGACGAGTGTGTACCGTATCCGTGCGCGTACGAATATGTTGAGCGTTCTGTTGAATTAACAACAAACTGGGCTCGAAGGTGTGCTGCTTACAAGGGGCGAGCAAAGGGCGCCGTGTTCGGCATTGTTCAAGGCGGTACCTTCCCGGAGTTGAGGAGGCGTAGCGCAGAGGCGTTGGTGGAGATGGGTTTCGACGGATATGCCCTTGGGGGTTTATCCGTAGGCGAAGATGCGGCAGTGCGCTCAGAAATAGCACATTTGGTTAAAGAATTATTGCCCGTGGATAGGCCCGTTTACCTTATGGGAGTCGGAACTCCCGAGGACCTAGTGGAAGGAGTATCTCTGGGAGTGGATATGTTCGATTGTGTTTTACCCACGCGCAATGCGCGAAATGGTACTCTGTTTACGTGGCAGGGAAAACTCACCATTAAGAATGCCAGGTATGTTGATGATGAAAGGCCCGTTGACGAAAGCTGTACATGTTACACTTGCATGAACTATTCAAGGGCTTATCTTCGACACCTCTTTATGGCAAGGGAACTCCTGGCATACAGGTTGAACACAATTCATAATATCAGCTTTTATCAGGACCTTATGAAGAAACTGAAAGAGGCTATAAAGGAGGAAAGACTGGACAGCTTCAAGAAAACCTTTTATGAGAGACTGAATAGCAGAAACAACTAGCTAGGGCCCACTTATGGATAAGTCTTAGGCACTAGCAAGTTTGCGTTGCGAAGATGAGAGTTTTTGCGCGAGGTCAGGGAAGGCCGCGTGTTGGCGCAGATATTGCGGAAGACGGCCATTTATTGGTGGAAACTAGAGAGGATAATGCCCACACAAGGGCTTAGTTCAAAAAGAAAAGAAACAGGGAGGTAGGATATGAACTTTTTGGCTTATGCAATGGGAGGCGGGGGCGCCTCTGGAGGCGGACAAGGTGGGGCTTTTGGTGCCTTTATTCCACTAATTCTTATGTTCGCCATTTTTTATTTTCTCCTGATTAGACCACAACAGAAAAAAAGCAAGCAACATCGTGAGATGATCGCTTCATTAAAAAAAGGTGACAGGGTTGTAAGCTCCGGTGGACTCCATGGTGTAATAACCGGTATAAGTGATGATGTGGTAACTATGGAGATTGCTCCCAAAGTGAGGGTGAAAGTCTCACGAAGCTCCATAGCAGGCAGGGTCGGAAGAGAGGGCTGAGCTCCGATATTGGCTGAATAACCCATGGCAAAGGTTGAGGAGTGAGCGGTGTCTAGCAAGTTGACTTGGCGTGTTGTGGTTATTGCTTTAAGTGTATTGGGGGCCTTCGTATATCTGGTTCCCTCCATTAGCCAGAACCTTCCTCCTTGGTGGGGAAAAATACTGCCTACTGACAAGGTTCACCTGGGCCTTGACTTGCGGGGCGGGATGCATCTCACCCTTGAGGTGGAGGCTCAGAAGGCGGTGGAAAGCAATATCGAGAGGGTAGTGGAGGAACTGAAATACGATCTGAGGAAAAACAGGTTTAGGTATCAGGACCTCAAGCGAGTTGGGACAGATACAATAAGTCTTACGCTTCTAAGAGAGAAAGATCGTAAGCCTTTCACGGAAATGTTTGAAGCAAACTATCCTGATTTCGAGATTACAGAGGTGCCTGGCTCTGCAGGCAGACCGTCATTCAGGCTTGTCCTGAGACCAAAGGCCAAGGAGCACATGATGAGGATGGCGGTAGAACAGGCTCTGGAGACCATACGTAACAGGATAGACCAATTCGGTGTAACAGAGCCGGACATCCGGCCGCAAGGAAAGAACAGGATTCTTATACAACTTCCTGGTATCAAGGACGCGGAAAGGGCCAAAAGGCTAATTGGTAAAACTGCTCTGCTTGAGTTTAAGCTTGTCGATGAGGATCACAGCGTGCAAGAGGCACTCAAAGGGAATATACCACCCGGAGATGAGATTCTCTATAAGGTCGCCTATGACCCTAAGACCGGAAGGGTTACTAAGATACCGTTTTTGCTGAAGAAACGCACTTTGCTCACCGGTCAATACATAAGCGACGCACGGGTACAGATTGACAGACAATATAACGAACCTTATGTGACCCTGACTTTTGACCGCAGGGGGGCAAAGCTCTTTGCTAAGATAACTGGCGAAAATATAAAGAAGCGACTGGCTATTGTCCTTGACAACAAAGTTAATTCAGCCCCTGTAATCCAGGATAAAATAACTGGAGGCCGGGCACAGATTACTGGAAATTTCACAATGGAGGAAGCTCGGGATCTGGCAATAGTGCTGAGGGCAGGAGCTCTGCCAGCACCAGTCAAGATCTTAGAGGAGAGAACCGTGGGCCCCTCCTTAGGGAAGGATTCGATTCATAAGGGGCTGGTCTCGATGCTGGTTGGTGGGCTGAGCGTAATTGTCTTCATGGGTATCTATTACTCCTTATCAGGACTTATTGCAGATGTGGCTCTGTTGCTCAACATTCTATTTATCATGGCGGGGCTGGCCTTTTTTGGTGCGACCCTTACCTTGCCAGGTATTGCAGGCATAATCCTGACTATTGGTATGTCCGTGGATGCGAATGTCTTGATCTTTGAGAGGATCAGAGAGGAGCTTAGGCTTGGCAAAACGGCAAGGGCTGCAATTGATGCGGGGTACTCAAAGGCCCTTGTCACAATTTTGGATGCCAATATTACTACCCTTATCGCAGCGTTGGTATTGTTTCAGTTTGGCACGGGCCCGGTTAGAGGCTTTGCTGTTACCCTTAGCATAGGGATTATCAGCAGTTTGTTTACTGCTATTTTCGTCACAAGGGTCATCTTCGACTACCTTTACCTACAGAAACGGATGAAAAAGCTGAGCATCTGAGTGGATGAGTTGGCGTCGGCTTATGGGGAGTTTTGAAAGCTAGAGCAGGGGAGATTTTATATGGAGTTCATTAAGCCTGATATCAATATTGATTTTATAGGAAAGCGATACATTGCGTTTTTCATTTCAGGGTCTCTTATTGTTGCTACGTTTTTCCTGCTTATATGGCGAGGAGGACCGAATTATGGGGTGGATTTTACCGGCGGGGTAGTGATACAGGTCAGATTCGACAAAAAACACTCTGCCGCGCAGATAAAAAAGGCGCTCACTCCTATTGACCTCCAAGACAGTATAGTCCAGGAATTCGGCGAAAAGGGAAACGCAGAGTACTTGATTCGGGTCAGAAAAACCAATATTGAGTTGACTGGTTTGGGCAAGAAGGTGGAAGGGGCACTGAAGAATGCCTTTGGCAAAGGAGTGGAAATCAGGCGGGTTGAGATGGTAGGGCCTAAAGTCGGGAGAGACTTGCGCCAAAAGGCCCTATTTGCGATCTTTTATGCTATCCTTTTCATTGCCATATATATCTCCGGTCGCTTCGAGCTGAAATGGCTGATGAGTATTGTAATGGCCATTTCCCTTTCCGTGGTAGTATACATAGCATCTTCATTTGGTGTTAAAGTAACATGGCTGATAGTGATAGCCTTGGCTGTGACGCTTGGATTGTGCTGGGCTCTTAAACTGCGTTATGCCCTGGGTGCCATATTTGCTCTGGTCCATGATGTGACGATCACCGTGGGTGCATTTGCCCTGACCGATAGAGAGATCTCCCTTGCGATCATCGCAGCATTCCTCACTATAGTCGGCTACTCGCTAAATGATACAATTATCGTATTTGATCGCATCAGGGAGAACTTAAAAAGATACAGGAAGAGACCCTTTGTCGAGATAATGAATCAGAGTATCAATGAGACATTGAGTCGAACAGTGCTTACTTCGTCGACTACGCTGTTTGTGGTGCTGGCCCTATTCGTTTTGGGAGGGGGCGTAATACATGATTTTGCCTTTGCAATGCTCGTTGGAATAATAGTAGGAACCTACTCTTCAATCTACATTGCGAGCCCCATATTGCTGATCTGGGAGCGCAGTGGCAATCAGAAGGCATCGCGTAAGTAACGCCGGTTGCAGTGGATACCCGTAGCTACCGAAAGAAAAGGA
The DNA here is from genome assembly GCA_964485655.1 of uncultured Desulfobacteraceae bacterium. Classification (GTDB taxonomy): domain Bacteria; phylum Desulfobacterota; class DSM-4660; order Desulfatiglandales; family Desulfatiglandaceae; genus B111-G9. The sequence goes on along the minus strand of CAZAKC010000023.1, from coordinate 11,683 downwards.
AACCCAGATCGCGAAGCAACAGGATAGCACTGTGGATCCTTTGGCTCTTGATTCTTGCATTGATCGCCCTGGGGTGGAGGGTATGGCAAGGGATGCACACGGTAAAGCCCACCCTTTACTCCATGCTTGTCAGGGTCAATGACCAACCACAAAGCCTGCTCTCTGGTGAGAAGTTAACGATTCATCCCAAGGATAGAATAAGGATCCTCAAGGTTTCCACCAATGTCCCTTTCAACATCGGCATCCGATTATACTCCAAGATGTTTGACGCCCAAAGCCTCGTGTATGATGAGATGCGGGTCATTGATCTGCTTCCTGAGGGGGTTGCCTTCACAAATCCAACGCTTAAAGTCCACGTAAAGTATTATAACCAGGAAGCTGGCTACGTGGTGTTTCTGGTGAGGCCCTTCGTGGGGGACTGGTTAGAGAAGGCTTCCAGGATTATTGACAGGAAAAAGCGAATAGCTTTACTGCAACAGGCCATGGTGAAGGTGCCTGGCAGCGTAGAAATTCGCCAGCGCTTGCTGAAGGAATACCTTGCTGCCCGCGAATATGAAAAGGCTAGTAAACTGCTGGAAGAGGAAGCGCAAAAGAGTGCTTCAGAGGACGTGCTCAGACAACTCCTGCAAATCTACAGAAAGGCCTCAAATACCAAAGGTGTTATATCTACGCTTGAAAGGCTTATAAGTCTAAATCCTGCTGATAAGCAGAGCAGATATGAACTGGCGGAGGTGCTCCAGAAAAGGGGTTGGCTGCCGAGGGCGATCTCCCAATACAGGGCGATACTCAAGCTGGCAGCACCCGATGAAAAATTCGATCTATATGTCCAACTGGGTTACCTGAGTGCAAAAGCAGGAAAGATAAGTGAGGCTATCAGATATTATAAAGAGGCCCTTAAGCTTCATGGCGGCGATCAAAATCTTTACTACAACCTTTCCTATCTGTACGACAAAGTGGGAAAAAGGGATAAGGCAGACTTTTATCTGGAAAAGGCCCTGAGGCTTAAAAAGTCAGATATAGAAGGGCGACTCCGATTAGCCCAGGACTGCATTGAGAAGGGTAGATTCAAGAAGGCAAAATCGCTTCTGAATGAGGTGCTGAAAAAGAGGCCTAAGTCCCTGAAAGCTCTCTTGTTGCTGATGGAAGTTGCTGAGAAAAGTGGGGATAAGACCGGAATCAGGAGCGTCTACAAAAGGATCCTCAGAGTCCAACCTAAGAACACCACAGTTCTCTATAACCTTGGTGTGTTAGAGTACGAAGCGGGTAGGTTTAAGTCCGCTTCAAATTACCTGGAGAAATACGTAGCTATCAAACCCAAAGACAAAACAGCCCAGAGCCTTCTCCTGGATATATATAAACAAACCAAGCAGACGAAAAAAGGGCTTAAGAAGGCTCAGGAGCTGCTGAATCTTGGCGTGAAAGATCCTGAATTGTATGCCTACCTGTTCGATACGTTCAAGGCCGCGAAGGCTTACGGGAAGATAGAGTCTGTGATGAAAAAGGCCATTAGAGGGGACCCAAAGAACGCGCAGTTGCATAAGTATTTGCTGTTTGCCTATCTCCAAGAGGGAGAAGAAGGAAAGGCAATGGCCGAAATGGAAAATGTCCTCAAGCTTGAACCTAACAATATAGAGCTGTGGATGCATCTGGCAATGTTGAGAGAAGAAAATAAGAAATATGGCGAGGCTATGGCAGCCTACAAAAAGGTGCTGGAGCTTGATCCCAATAATGAGCAAGCTGCCGATGCCTACCTTAAATTGAGGTTGCGGGGCTTTGAAGAAAAGGTTGGCCAATAAACCGCGGTTGCAGGTTACGGCGGGCCTCGTGTGGGATGGGTCTAGGATTCTCATTACCAGACGGCCTCCCGATACTCACATGGGTGGGTTTTGGGAGTTCCCGGGCGGCAAAAAAGAGCACGGAGAGAGCCTGGAGCGGTGCCTCAAGCGGGAGTTGGCCGAAGAGCTTGCAGTGGAAGTTGAAGTGGGAGATAAACTTGCCCATGTGGAATATGAATATGAAGACAGGGTGGTGGAACTTCACGTGTTTCATTGCACGATCGTAAGAGGTCACCCTGTTTCCGTAGAGTCACAGGAGATTCGCTGGGTGAGTCCTGGCCATTTGGATAAATATACATTTCCTCCCCCTGACCTCGAGATAATTCGAAGGATTCTCGATCAGGGGCTGGTACAAAGGTACTCTGGAGGTTGATATGTTCTACAAGAAAACTGCAAATGGTTACAAGATCCCTATGGAAGGAGTAGAAGTTAAAGCACTGGCGTGGGGCGACAGAACAATGCTCTGCGAGTTCAGGATAAAGGCAGGCAAGAGTGTACCAGAGCATGAACACCCCCACGAGCAAACCGGATATCTGGTCCGGGGAAAAATGAGGCTTTTCATCAAAGAAGAGAGCATGGAACTGGGCCCTGGTGACAGTTGGTGTGTGCCCGGAGGCGTGGTACATCGGGCCGATGTTCTTGAAGATTCTTTGATTATCGAGGTTTTCTCGCCCCCGAGGAAGGACTACCTTTAGATCCAGCCATCACAAACCTTTAATGCCCTCCCTGTATCAATCCGATGCTTTCTTATATTGTTTCTTTTAAAGCTGGAGGTTTCGTAAAAAGTCCAGCTATAGCTTTACCTGTCTGCGCTGGGGCTCCAGCAGGAAGATAGGTCTTGATCTTTTTTACCCTTGCCGTCTCACTTGGTGATCCCTGAGGCGTCCATACAAAGTCGGCCCGCTTGCGAGCGGGCCTCGGAGAAGCAGAGGAGGCGATACAATGGAGAAAGGAAACTGCGAGTTCACGGGGAGGGGAGGGCAGTATTTTCCCACTGTATTTATCCACCTTATGATCTTAGGAACTTTCACCCTTGGTATTTACATCCCCTGGGCACTGTGCAGGCTCTGGCGCCTTAAGGCCTCTCATACTAAAATAAGAGGCAAGGATGTATCCTTCACTGGCCGTGGAGGAGATCTTTTCATATTGACCTTGATCCAGGGGCTTCTTACCCTGGTTACCATTGGAATTTATGCGCCGTGGGCAGTATCTAAGATCCTCAAGTGGAAGATGGACAATACCCTGGTTTCGGGCAAGCCCAGTGTCTTTAATGGAACAGGGGGCTCCTTGTTTTTTCTCTACTTAATCCACCTTGTGATCCTCCCCATGTTGACTCTGGGTATTTACTATCTCTGGGGGCTCTATCGTTTTTATGCATGGAAAGAGGAGAAGTCCCTTTATGGTGGGGAAAAGACAAGTTTCGGAGCCGGTCTTGGCGGGTTTGTTAAGATATCCGTGTTGAGCTGGATTCTCAATGCCCTGACGTTACAACTGTTTACTCCATGGTCAATATGCTGGCTGTATAGGTGGCAGATCGAGGGTCTCAGGGTGGGCCCTGAACCCGAGATTGAGCACTACCCTCCGGTGAAGACGAATGTTGTGGCTGTGGCGTTACTTGTTATCGTTGGGTTGGGGGCAATGTATGGCGTGTTTAGCGTTGTGAAAAACCAGGCTATGATGGCTTTTATGATGATGAATCAGTTAACCCAAATAGGTAAAATGAGGACACTGCAACCTGAGAGGGTAAGATTAGTGCCCCTGCCTAACCCTAAACCGACGTTAAAAAAACGAAGGCGAAGCCAATCGCAGCAGATAGACGCAAGAAGAGCGCCGCGCAAAATGCCTAGGACAACGCTCACAAATTCCTATACCACTAAGGAAATAAGAAGTCTGATGGAATTTGGCACCAAACATTATGGCAGCCCCGAGGCCTATTACAATAGAGGGCTTGCGTTCTACCTGATGGGTAAATTTGACCAAGCAATTAGAGAATATACGCGTGCTATTGGACGAAACAGGAAGGATGTAGATAGCTATTATAACAGGGCACTGGCATACCTGAGAAAAAGAGAATATAACAAGGCTATAAGGGATCTGGCTGTTGCCATAAAATATAACCCAAAGGCTGCTGATGCCTATTGCAACAGAGCAGGGGCGAATTTTCAGTTGGGCAAGCTTGACAGAGCCCTGGCTGACTATAGTGCTGCCATAAAACTCTCACCAAATGATCCAGACTTGTACAAGAACAGGGCACTGGTCTACAAGGCCTTGGGACAGATGGACAAGGCCGCTGCAGATCTGGAAAAGGCAAAAGCCTTGACCCAAAAAGATACTCCAAAACCTGGACTTGCCCCGGTTAGAACCCCATCGGCCACATGGAGGGACAACCTGGAGGGCGTTAATATTCCCACCGGTCCTGCCGTTGGTATGATCCATGGTGAGCCATTTCATGTTCAGGATGCTATGCTGGAGAACGGAATCCTAACTTTAAGAGAGGGACAGAATTTTTTCGCTGACAGAGAAATAAAAATCTTCACCTTCAAGAGCATCAAAAAGGGACTTTATGGAACTGTTTTCCGTGCGTCCACGAAGCAGAAATATGGAGTGCCACATGTGCATCTGAGTTGGATGGAGAAGGGGAAAAACCTGCCGAAAATCAAGATTTACTCTGGTGGTTACTCCATGGTGCTACGGATAGGGCAGAGGGAGGGTGATTTTGTTCCTGGGGCGATTTATGTCTGTCTGCCTGATGGGCAGCACAGCTTTGTGGCGGGAAGTTTCAGGGCAAAGATAGGTCGCACATCAAAAAAATACTAGAGGATTCCCTTAGAGGCAGTTCTTATTTTCTGGCTGAGTGATACATTGCCTTTGGCCAGCCGCCTTGCCTCAAGGAAGTGAAATCTGGCCTTTTCCAAGCTGCCTCTTTTCTTGAAATAGAGTCCAAAATAATAGTGGGCAATAGCAAGCTTGTTAAGGCGCCCATAGGCCATGCCCAGATGATAGTATACTTTTGGGTCCGCAGCATCAGATAACGAAAGCCGCTTGAGCAGGGTTATGGCTTCGCCATAGCGGCCCAGATTTTCATAGGATTCAGCGAGTAGTAGCATTGCCTTGTGGTTGTTAGGATTTTCACCCAAGACTTTCCTGAAAAGTTCTATAGCCTGGCTATCTTGTCCCGTAAGTTGGTAGGATTCTGCCAATTCCATCCAGATAGCAGTGCATGAGGCCATGCCATTTAATGCAGATTTCAGATGTTTGACTGCCTCAGCATATTCTGATTTCTCCTTATAAACTATGCCCAGTCCTAAATGGGCCAAGGCGACATCCCTGCCCTCGTCCAAATCTTTGCTAAAGAGCTGCTCAGCCTCCTGCGGGTTAATGGATTTTGCCCTGACGATTGTCCTGAAAATAGGGTACTGTCTCCGGAGCTGGATGGCTTCAGGGCTGGGGTGAGGCGGAAAATTAGGCAGCATGCTTTCCAGGTTGGATATCCGCTCAGGACCTGTTGGGTGGGTGCGCAAATAAGGCGGTATCCTGTTGGATTCCATCCAAGAGTATTTTTGGATGACTGTAAGGGCGTGCATGAGGCCGGATGGATCAAAGCCCGCCAGGCTGGCGTACTTGAGACCAAGTTGATCAGCCTGGCGTTCGTCCTGGCGGCTGTAGCGGAGTTGAGTCTGGATACCGGCTGCCACCGATCCTGTGCTTAAGGCTGCACCCACTTTGCCTCCTACAAAAACTCCGGCAAGTATAGCAGCCATGGTTGCGATGTTGATCTTTTTGCCCTGCTCTATACGTTCAGATAAATGCCGCGCGGTTATATGTCCCATCTCATGGGCCAGCACACCCGCGAGTTCATCCGCATTGTCCAGCGCAGAGATCAGGCCACTATAAATGAAAATATGTCCCCCCGGGCCTGCAAAGGCGTTGAGGTCATTGTGTTTGATTATATAATAGTGAAAAGGAAAGGGCCTCGTCTCTATACCCTGTGAGAGGGTTTGCCCCAGGCGGTTGATGTAACTCTGTGCGTATTCATCGTTCAAAAACTGGAAGTGTCTTCTAATGCTGGCTAAAAACTTCTTGCCCAATTGGCTTTCTTTTTCAATGGAGATGGCCCCTGCAAGAGGAGGAGCTACGAGCTGGGCAGAGAGGCAAAGGGAGGAAAAGAATATGGCAAAGTAAATGAGGCGATTATTGAGGAATTTGATGGACAAGATCCTATTCTCCGCTGCCCTCAGGGTCGACCAAAGAGATCCTTGGCGCATCTATCCACAGACCTTCAAGGTCATAGAATTCACGAAAAGGCTGATAGAACAGATGGATAACGATGTCTCCGTAATCAACGAGTATCCAGTGGCCTTCCTCCTGACCTTCAAGCCCGTGGGCCCGAAATCCGGCGTCTTTCATTTTCCGCACCAGATGAGTGGCCATGGACTGGACTTGCCTACTGGAGTTGCCGCTTGCAATGAGGAAATAATCTGCTATAGAGGTGAGCTTGCCTACTTCAAAGAGGACGGGATCAATAGCCTTTCTCTCAGATATTATTTTCATACAAAGTTTTGCCTTATCCAGTGATTTCATATTATCTGTACAGTCTATTGGCAACCACGTAATCCATAACCTGATCAGGAACGAGGTACCTGATTGACCGGCCCTTCCTGACCAGATCTCTTATTTGGCTCGAGGATATATCCATACGGGTAGAAGACCTGTGAAGCAAAAGCCTGCCAGTGCCAAGGATTATCTTGTCCGGATCCTTTGTCAATTCAAAGTGAATTTCTAACCCTCTGAGATAAGAAAATACTTCATTATATTGGTGTCCCTGACGATCTACCACTACAATATGTGTACGCGTGAAAAGATAACGATATTCCTTCCAGGTGTGGATTTCAAGGAATCCCTCAATACCTAATATAAAATATAAATCATCTTGGGGCCCTAGCAAAGATATCAATTCATTTATGGTATCAACAGAGTAAGAAGGACCGTCCCTTTTTGCTTCAATGTCAAGGACCTCCAGCGTAGAAGACTTACCAACGGCTATTCGTGCCATCTCGTACCGATGACGGAAATCTGATACAGGGCTATGGTACTTGTGGGGAGGGCTCGCTGCCGGAATAAGAAAGAGCTTGGCAAGCCCAAGTTGTTCAACCATCTCTTCGGCAGTCCGCAGGTGGCCCATATGGATGGGATCAAAAGTACCACCGAACACACCGTATTTCACAATCCTCCTCATTAATTCCGGGTCTGGCCACTGCCAAAGACCACAAACTTGGTGGTGGTAAGTTCTTCAAGCCCCATGGGGCCGAAGGCGTGTAGCTTTGAAGTGTTTATACCAATTTCAGCCCCAAGTCCCAGTTGTCCTCCGTCATTAAAGCGTGTGGATGCATTGACCAATACTACAGAAGAGTCTACTTCGGCAAGGAAACGATGGGCCCTCAGATAGTCGTTGGTCACTATGGCTTCCGTATGATTCGATCCATATTTATCTATATGCTCAATTGCTTCATCCAGGCTGGAGACTATCTTTACCGCCAGTACTAGATCAAGATACTCTGCATACCAGTCCTGCTCGGTGGCCTGAGCTACATCTGTCAGTATCTCCAATGTCTTGGGACATCCCCGAAGCTCCACACCTGCACCCTTGAGCCTTTCGTACATGGGGGGGAGGAATCTGCTGGCCACCGCCCTGTGCACAAGCAATGTTTCCATGGCATTACACACACCAGGGCGTTGAACTTTGGCGTTAAAACATATCTGCCGGGCCATTTCCAGGTCTGCTGCTTTATCCACGTATATGTGGCATACTCCCTTGTAGTGTTTTAAGACAGGGATTCTGGAGTTTTCTGCAACAAATCGTATGAGGCCTTCGCCACCCCGGGGAATGACCAGATCGATGTAGTTTTCCATTCTGAGCAGGAGCCTGACGGCTTCTCTATCTGTACTGGGTACTACCTGCACGGCTTTTTGGGGCAGTGCAGCGTCCTCAAGCGCTTGGGCGAGAATCGAGGCAAGGGCAATGTTGGAATTGATTGCCTCGGAGCCTCCCCTTAATATTACCGCATTGCCTGACTTCAGGCACAGGCCTGCTGCATCCACAGTGACGTTCGGTCTTGATTCGTATATAAAACCTATGACCCCCAAGGGGATTCGCATTTTACCCACCATAAGCCCATTGGGCCTTTTCCACATCTTTGTAATCTCACCGACAGGGTCAGGGAGGGCTGCTACCTCTTCTAAACCCTGTACCATGGCATCTATCACAGTCTCAGTCACGGTAAGCCTGTCAATCATAGCTTGTGAGAGTCCTGCGTGCTGGGCCCTTTTAACATCTTCACTGTTGGCTTGTATGATCTCCTGTTTTCTATGGCTTAGAAGCCTAGCCATAGTCTTGAGGGCCATGTCCTTTTTTTCTCTGCTGGCTGCTCTAAGCACCTTGGCAGAAGCGCGGGCGTCAACACCTATCTCTGTGATCAATCCTTGAAGTGACATTCCTCCACCCCTTCTTCGGTCTCACGGCTCAATACCAAATTGTCCCTGTGAATTACCTCATCGGTGTGCTTGAAGCCAAGGACGGTGGATATCTTACTCGTCCTTATTCCCTTGATTCTGTTAACCTCTGCGGCCTGGTAATTGACCAAGCCAATGGCAATATTTTCCCCACTTTCGTTGGTTATTACTACTGAATCCCCTGGTCCAAAGTTTCCTCTCACCTCTTTTATGCCAGAGGGCAAGAGGCTCTTCCCATTGAACAATAGTGCGTTCTCAGCTCCCTTGTCCACGATGATCTCCCCCTTGGGCGCTTTGGCAAAGGCTATCCAGTGCTTGCGCTTGCACAGCGAGCTGTCTCTAGGCAAAAAAAAGGTCCCTACTTGCTTGCCATGAAATATGTCCGTCAAGATGCCGGGGCGGAGCCCATTTGCAATGATGGCAGGGATTCCTGCTAGGGCAACTTTTTGAGCTGCCTTAATTTTGCTCCCCATGCCGCCGGTGCCTAGGAAACCAGGAATAGCGCTTGCAAAGTTCCTGATCTTTCTGTCTACCTTTTCCACCACGCGTATGAGCCTGGCATCTGGGTTGGTCCTGGGGTCGCTATCGAACAACCCGTCAATGTCAGTGAGGTTAACCAGGACATCGGCATCCATAAGGTTTGTGACCATTGCGCTTAAGTTATCATTGTCCCCGAGCTTTATCTCTTCCACAACTACGGTGTCATTTTCATTGATGATGGGTGTTATGTCCCATGAAAGTAAAGTCATCAAAGTGTTTCGAGCATTGAGATACCTGCGCCGATTTGTCAGATCATCCCTTGTAATCAAGATCTGAGCCACTTTTTGGCCGTACCTATTGAAGGCCTTTTCCCAAGCCATAATAAGGGCAGGTTGACCAATTGCTGCCACTGCCTGTTTTTCTGATACTGTCCTGGGTTTTCGTCCCAGACCGAGCTTTTTGAAGCCTGAGGCAATTGCACCAGAGGAAATGAGGACCACTTCGATTCCGTCGCGTTTGATATGATTGATACTGGAGGCAAGGTCGTTGATCACCGATAGATTCAATCCTCTTTGCCCAGTAAGGACACCGCTACCAACTTTTATTACTGCCCTCCTAACGGTGTTGAGTAAGGTCATTCTGAAATCAGCGACTGTTTGTTCCTTTTGAGCTTCCATATTATCCAGTCGTTACGGCCAGAATCTTATACCTGGGACTAATGTAGCTTCCTTGTTAATTTGGCAGAATGTGATTTTTCCATCTGTTGTTATCCTTGCCATATATGCTTGAAGAATTCTTCGCAAAATACTTGGATATCTCTTCTTTCATTTTATCGAGGCCTTGACCGCTCAGAGCGGACACACAGAAATAAGCTATATCCATCTTCCCGAGAGCATCCTGCAATTTGTCCCGATCACGGCAAGAGGTATTGCCAGCACATAGATCCATTTTGTTTATAACCGCAAACCAGGGTTTGTCCAGGAGTCCTGGACTATACATCTTCATTTCTTCTCTTATCATGAAAAGGTCTTCCAGGGGATGGGTAGAGGGTCTGTAAGTAACATCCATGACATGAATCAATAGTTGGGTGCGCTCTATGTGCTTCAGAAACCGAATTCCCAAACCTTTGCCTTGGCTTGCACCTTCGATCAGGCCAGGGATGTCTGCGATCACAATGTCTTGGTCGTCGTTGAGTTCCATCACGCCCAAATTTGGAACAAGCGTGGTAAAGGGGTAACTCGCTATTCTAGGCCTTGCATGGGTGAGCTTTGTAAGGAGTGTTGACTTGCCCGCATTGGGCAGCCCCACAAGACCCACATGGGCCAGGAACTTTAGGGACAGACGGAGGCGTTTTTCCTGGCCAGGTTGTCCTGATTGGGCGAACCGAGGAGTCCGATTAGTGGCAGTAGCAAAATGCTTATTGCCTTTTCCCCCTTTGCCTCCTTGTAGCACTGTGACCTGTTGGCCGTCCTGGGCCAGGTCGGCCAGTGTGTCGCCTGATTCTTCGTCAAGGATTACTGTGCCCACAGGAACATCCAGGACTAAATCTTGGCCTTTTTTCCCCGCCCGGCTTTTTCCACCTCCAGGCTGTCCGTTTTGGGCACGAAGATATTGTCCATGCATGTAGTCCTGGAGAGTAAAAAGGCGCGTAGTGGCCCTAAAAATCACATCGCCCCCGTTTCCACCGTCGCCTCCGTCAGGCCCGCCTTTAGGGATATACTTTTCGCGTCTGAAGCTTACACATCCCCTCCCTCCATCACCGGAGCGAACAGTGAACACCACCTCATCTATAAATGCCATGGTTTTTTCGAGGGGGAAAGAAACAAGCTGGGCTTAGTTATTGGGCAGCGTAGACGCTGACCTTTTTTCTATATTTCCCCAGGCGCTCAAAAGCAACTACCCCGTCTATCTTCGCAAACAGAGTGTAGTCCTTTCCAAGCCCCACGTTTTCTCCCGGATGGATATGTGTGCCCTTTTGGCGCACTATAATACTGCCGGCTCTGACTTTCTGCCCCGCGAACCGCTTGACTCCGTAACGCTTGCCGGCACTGTCGCGGCCATTTCGTGAGCTTCCACCTGCTTTCTTGTGAGCCATTACTTCACTCCCGTTTATCTATTGTCCCATGTCTTCGATTTTCTCTATCCTCACAAGGCTAATATGCTGTCTGTGGCCTTTCTTGCGCTTGTAATTTTTTCTTCTTTTATATTTGAAGACCACTACTTTCTTTGTTTTCCCTTCTCTGATAATCCGGCCGATGACCTTGGAACCTTGCACATAGGGCTTGCCCACCTTAACCCTTTCTCCGTCCGAAGCCAAAAGCACTTTATCAAAGGCTATTTCGTCGCCAGGTCTGCCTGGCAATTTTTCAATTTGGATTTGATCCCCGGGCGTAACCCTGTATTGCTTTCCGCCTGTTTGAATTACAGCATACATGATCGTGGCTCCTTCATCTAAATCTTCTAATTTTAGCTGACTATCCCGGCGGGGTCAATCAAAAACCCACCACCCCGATCCAACGAGTACGCAAGTTTAATGGAAAAAATGGTGCCCCCGGCATGACTCGAACATGCGGCACCCAGATTAGGAATCTGGTGCTCTATCCACCTGAGCTACGGGGGCACAACTGTTTATTTTCCTCTAAAATAGTCGTAAAGTCAAATAGTTTGTAGAAAAAATGCGAGAAAGTTATTGATTTGTTTTATTCGGTCAATTATACTACAAATTTACAAAGAATAATAACATACGGTTTACCCGACTTTCTGACAGGGGTAGCACTCTCAAAAGGGGGAATACCAAGAAAATAGTGGGGATGTAGCTCAGGTGGGAGAGCGGTACGTTCGCAACGTACAGGTCAGGG
>CAZAKC010000022.1:0-27694 GCA_964485655.1 uncultured Desulfobacteraceae bacterium | reverse complement strand
CAAGGCCCACTGGATTTTGAGTCCAGCGCGTCTACCAGTTTCACCACTCCGGCACTTTTTTAAAGGATTATACTTTTGGAGACAATGACCTGTCAATATGATAATCGTATTGACAGCATCGGCTGTTGCTGGTATTATTTTTAGGATAATGGGGCTGTAGCTCAGATGGGAGAGCGCATGACTGGCAGTCATGAGGTCGGCGGTTCGATCCCGCTCAGCTCCACCATGCATATCAAAGGGGTCAGAGATATCCTCTGCCCCCTTTTAATTTGCAAAGTTCTGTTTTTGCTATTCCATTAGGCCGGTTTCATTGTCATATCTGGCTGAGAATGCTGCTGCTCTGCCTGAGAATATATTACAGTGGGTGAGAACATAGTCAGCCACACCTGCCCTTTGATCGGCCGGCAGGCTGTTAAAACCCTTTACAAATGCCTCCTCTTCCTCGATCTCACAAAGCCTGTTCCAAATCTCTTGGGGCGGGGTTTCAGGGGGAAAATCCAGGCTTACCCCCTTCTCGGAGATCGATATCTTAGACTCTATCTTCTCCTTTAGGCCTTCGAGACTTTGCTGGAGGGCTACTATATGCTGGATGACTTCGCTATAATCTTCGGCTCCTTCGGTTAAAGGACATCTAACGCTCCAGCCCGCTACCTTCAGCTCGATTCCTACGTAGTAGAGGTTATTTCCTTGCTCGTCAGATTCCTGGAATACTTTGAATGTTTCAGATATATTTTTATCTCTTGGGCTGGTATCTTGCGCTTTTATGTTATAAAACAATCTCAGCTCCTTCCCTCGCTGCCTCAACCTCAAGGCCTGATTTCTGGTCTTTCACTATCCTTTTGCAGTGCCTCTCAATCACGCTCACTTCTTTATCCGTCCTGCTCGGATCGTGATGAAATAGGATAAGTTTTCGAACGCCCGCCCGTATAGCCAGCCGAACAGCATCCTCGTAGTTGGAGTGACCCCACCCGCGCCTCTCAGAGAATTCCTCGGGAGTATACTGTGCATCGTGGATCAGAGTATCGGCCCCCTCCGAGAACTTTATGTATCTATCCACCAGATCAGATCCCTCACCCTGTGGAGGGAGCTCGTTGTCCGTGATAAATACCAGCACTTTTCCATGTTCCCGAAACCGGAAACCAAATCCGCCCTGTGGATGAGTCAGGTCGACCTTGTCTATAATCATTTCACCTATTCTTAAGGGTTGTCTCTTAAGCACACCAAGATAAGTAATCTCAGCCTCCAGATCTTCAAAAGAAATCGGGAAAAAGCCATCACCCATCTGATTGTCAAAGGGATACCGAATACCCTTCATGCATGTTGGATACCCATCGACATTTATCTTCCACCGTCTTTCATGGATTGGGGAAAAGAAGGGAAAACCAAGCAAATGGTCCCAGTGAATATGGGTTATTAGCAGATAAAGTTCAGCCGGCTCCTCTGTGGCCCTTATATGTTCTCCCAGTATCCTGATGCCGCTTCCAGCATCTATAACGATCCTATGGCCCTCCAATGACGTCAACTCGACACAAGTGGTATTGCCACCATAGGTTACCGTTTCTCTGCCAGGCGTGGCTATTGACCCCCTCGTTCCCCACAATTTAAATTTCATGCCTGCTTATCCTTTGCGGCTGTTAGCTAGGATGTGTACCCATCCACTCCAGATCCTTTGTCTGCAAACTATAAACAAAAAAAGGCCCCGACGCAACCACCTGTTGCCGGGGCCTGAGTAAATCCGCTCTACCGATTTAACACCGGGCTGATATTAAATTCCATGCCTCCAGGTATCTCCGATACTTGCCCGGACCAGAATCGCTCGGATCTTTTATTGACAGCGTGCTCTTGGGCATATCTTTGTTGGGGATCACAAAATGAAATTTCCTGCTTTTGTCAGCGCAAATACACACGAAAAAGTCGCTGTCAGACATCTTACAGCCAACATTCGTGAAGTGATAGTAGGGCTTACCGTTTATCTCAATGGGCCTCTTACTAACTTTAACTGCCACCTTTTTACCGTTCACATCCATTATATACGAGCGCCCTCGTTTTATAATACGCGGGGCAGCACCACAAGAAGCCAGTCTTTCTTTTATCTCAATGAAATTTTTCATTCGTTTGGATCTGAACAGTCTCTGATGCTCCCTCTGCCTCTTTCTCTCAGAAAGCTTCTTCTGATAATGCAGTGTATAAGGCCTCCCATAGATCTTCTTGTAAACATGGCGCGCATATTCACGGGTAAAGCCGAAGTGTCTGGCTACATCTGACAGCCCATTCTCCCTTTTTTCTATAATCTCTTTGAACTTTCTTACCGCACCCTTCCCATACTTTAACTCAAACCTCCGCAAAAATTTCTTCGAATTGTTCAACCCAAGGGCCTTTCTCAGTTTCCCAATCCAAGCTGAACTGACATCTAAAAGGGATGCTATTTCATAATCGAAAAGGCCCTCTTCCTCCACCTTTTCCTTGAGAAAAGAGTATGGATCAATGCAAAAGGCCTCCCTCACTTCACATTCAGGCTCTGCTGCTTGCATATAGCCCCCCTGATGTAATTTGTGCTATTCATCTCTAGTGGTGAATGAATTGCAAAGTGTATGCCTACAGCGTTAAAAAATGAGTTTACTTTAAAACCTATGTTATTTCAATTGGTTATAACGAACAGGATAGAATGGTAAGCTCAAGTGTTAAAAAATTACTTAACACGTGATTAAACATATATCACCAGGAAAGGATTTTGTCTCCAAGCTCTTTAATGCTAAGACTGGCCGGTGAGGCAGGAGAGGTCAGAATAAAGGGCCTCTGGTTCCTTATTGCCAAAGGCACCGCAGCGTCCTCCAATACGGGGCCAATGTACTCCAAATCAAGGTCAAGGAATTTTCTCGCAGCATCTGCCAGCGTCGTAAATGTCTTGTCCCCCTGCTCCGGACTTTTCACCAAGTTCAGCACTACTCGAAACTCCCGCAAATCATGCTCCTGTTTGAGCACCTTCATTAAGGCATAAGAGTCTGTCAGAGAGGTAGGATCTGGAGTTGCCACCACCATGTTATAGTCAACAAATCGGTTAAACCACCTTACCGACGGACCGATGCCCGCCGCAGTATCAGCTAGAAGGATATCAAACTTTTGCGCCATGGCATCCAAATATTGGCCCAGGACATTCTGTTCTTCAGGTCCAAGAGTTACCATATCCGGCGCGCCTGAACTGGCTGGCAATACCGACAGGTTCCTTTCAAGTTTAATAAGCGCTTCTAGCGGATCTGCGCCTCTGTCCATGACATCGCTTATGGTTTTGGTCGCGGAGATACCCAGCATCACATCTACATTAGCAAGGCCAAGGTCCCCATCAACAATCAGGACCTTTCTTCCTTTATTTGCTAGACAGTATGCCAGATTGACCACAATGCTGGTCTTCCCGACCCCCCCCTTGCCGCTGCTTATGCATATTTTCATCTCTTCCCAAATCCATCTACGTGCAAAATCGATGCGTGTCACTCATAGAAAAAGCACGGAAAAAATATATAACTCGCCGGAAAGCTAAAAAGCAAAGTCCGGTAATTATCTACTCGTCCTTTTGTGAAATTTCCTTAAATGGTCTTTATTGGGATGGCTTAGCACGGACCCAGGCCAGTCAACTCTTGCGGAAAAGGGCTTCACGTTCTTCCTGGGACAGTTCCGTTGATGCAGGTTCAACCCCTTCACCCGGGTATCTCACGCAGTTGCGGCCCGTTTCTTTGGCGTTGAGGAGAAACCCATCAGCTCGGCTGATAAACTCCTTCGGCTCCAGAGTCTCTTTGGCGGTATAAACATCAACCCCAAAACTCGCGGTCAAACCGATTTGGGTATTACCCAAGTCCAGAGGGTCATCAGCAATAGCGCCTCTCAACCTCTCGGCTGCCCGCACTGCCTGCGCTAGACGGGTGGAAGGTAATACTATCGCAAATTCTTCTCCCCCATAGCGGCACGGGATATCAATACGCCTTATGTTACTTCGCCATACTCGAGTACACCACTTTAGGGCCTTGTTGCCGACCTCGTGGCCAAAGGTATCGTTTACTCGCTTGAAGTGGTCTATATCAATCATAATCAGGCCAGTGGGGAGCCCCGTCCTCCGGGTTCTTTCCATCTCGTCGCTCAGGGCTTCTAAAAGGTATCGAAAATTGAAGTATCCGGTGAGGGTGTCGCGGCGGGTCATCTCCTGTAAGCGTCTGCACTCGTTTTTTAACTCAACTAGCTCCTCAACTACAGGGCAGTGCTTTATTTGGGCAGGGCAGTCAATGTGAGTGGGGGACTCGAAATCCATAGAATGACCTCATTTTCAATTATGGTGGCCCAATAAGACGAACGCTATTTGTACTTTGTTTATCAGACAATACATGGGATTTCAATCCCTTGCAAGGGCTTGCAGCGAATTTTTCCACAACGATTAAAGTCCTTGTGCAACGGATGGGTGGCAGCGCCTGTTTTTCTGGTTGCGTTCTATAATCTTTTAGTATAAAAATAGATGTATTTGGTGTACGTTTTGCTGATTGGGCTTTATTGTCCCGGCCGTGAACCTGCTTATCTCTACTGCTTATGATCATCCACACATCCACAGGTGATACCTATGACACTGATACGGATCTCGAACCAGCCGAGCGACATATCCTCCAGAAGCTCCTCCTGTGGCAAGCTATGTCAATCAGCCTTGAGCAGTTCAGAGAAAAGAAGAAAGCAGCTCTAGAAAAAGGTTGGAATAACTCCGGCCCTATCCCCGAGAGTAGAGCCCTGAAAGCAATAATTGCTGAATTGGAAAGAACTCTCATACAGCGGGTCGGAAAATCAGGCTAAATCGTTATAAATCAACTACTAACCCCCATAAGTCCAAGGTATTCTGTGAACAGGAAGTCACCTACGCCGAGCCATAGGTATCCCGCATTCGCCCCTTGGAACAGGCCAGGGGCATTGAGGGGGGCTGTACCTTTCAACATCGCCATTATCGGCGGGGGGCGCCGATGCAAGGAACTCCTGCAGTTCCTGTCCTCTGATGATCTTTCCGCCGCACCGGTTAAGATCCTTGGAATCGCAGATCCTGACCTTAATGCACCTGGAATCCAGGAGGCAAAAAAACGGGGAGTTTACGTCACCGAAGACTTCAGAGAACTTTACAGGCTGGATGGCCTTCAGCTAATTATAGAATTGACAGGCTCTCCACAGGTCTCAGATCTCATTTGTCAGACTAAGCCCCCACATGTATCCCTTATGGACCATCGAGGTGCCATGCTCCTATGGCACCTTATCCACATAGAGAAAGAAAAGTCCCGCCTCGAAAAGGAGAGAAAGGCCTTTGAGCAAAAGGAAAAAGAACATATTCAGGTAATCCTCAACTCCATGCCCTATCGAATCATGGTGGTAAACAGGAATCTCACCATAGACATTGTTAACGAGACCTTTCTCAAAGATTTTGGGCTAAGTCTTTCGGAAGTAGTAGGAAAACCTTGTTATAAGGTCAGACACGGGTTGGACAGACCTTGCAAGGAATACGGCCAAGTCTGTTACTTGGAAGAAGGCTTCAAACGTACATCAGACAAACCCTTCTACAGTTTTTACAAGGAGTATGCCCACGACAGTGGATCTCCGCGATTCGATGTTATAACTCTTGCTCCCATTTTTGACGAGGCAGGAGACATTGTTCAAATACTTGAGGTCTCCCGGGACGTAACTGACCGCATTAGGCTCGAAAAGGAAGCCGAAAAATCCAAGACCTTCTTCCAGAATGTTATTGAGAGTACAGTAGACGGCATAGTCGTGGTGGACACTAAGGGAAATGTGCTCATCTTCAATGAAGGGATGGAAAGACTTACAGGCTACTCGGCAGATGAAATTATGGATAGAGGCCATCTTAGTAGCTTTTATGATATCGAGGTTGCCAAAGAAAATATGAGGAAAATGCGCAGCGACAACTATGGACCTCCGGGTAAGCTCAATCCCACAAGTATGACAATAACGACCAAGACAGGGGAGAAGATCCCTGTCACCCTTTCTGCATCTATCATCACTATAGATGGCAAGGAAGTTGGGAGCGTTGGCGTATTCCGGGACATGAGAGAGATCCTCCGAATGCGCAAAGAATTGGAAGATGCACATCTGCAATTGGTTAGATCAGAAAAAATAGCTTCTGTAGGACGTATGGCAGCAGGGGTAGCACATGAGATAAACAATCCCCTTTCAGGAATACTCATATACGCCGAATTGCTCAAGAATTCCCTGAAGGGAGACATGCACTACTGCGATGACATCCAAGAAATTATTGATCAGACCCTGCGGTGCAAGAAAATCGTAGCGGAACTGCTGGAGTTCAGTCGTCAATCGGTCGGTAAGGTATCCTCTTTTGGTCTGCAAAGCTTAATCACCAAGTGCCTCAATATCTTGATTAACCAGGCATCCTTCCAGAACATAGATGTGATCACAGACATTGAAGAAGACATGCCGCCCATGGTGGGAGATTTTGGACAGTTACAGCAGGTTTTCACAAATCTTTTCATTAACGCTGCGGACGCCATGGAGGGAAAAGGGCGCCTGAGTATCAAGGCCAAGTATGACAAGGACAACGAAAAATTCATTATAAAGGTCTCCGATACCGGTCCAGGCATCCCAGAGGAATTCCGAGACAAGATATTTGACATCTTTTTCACTACAAAGCCTGTTGGAAAAGGGACGGGTTTGGGCCTCAGCATTTCCCAAAACATCATCAGCCTCCATGGAGGAATAATACGCGTCTACTGTCCTCCCGAAGGTGGCACCACATTTGTCATAGAGCTTCCATCAGGGCTTGAGGAGAAATCTTCACAGGAACCTGTTTTTGTAGAGATGACTTAGATATGTCAGACAGAGTTCATATACTCGTTGTAGATGATGAAAAGGTAGTGAGGGAAGGATGCAGGCGAGTGTTATGCGGACAAGACTACGACGTGCTCACAGCAGAGAATGGGGAACAGGCCATAAAGATCCTTTCTCAAGATTATGTCGATATCATGCTCCTGGACCTGAAGATGCCCGTCATGAGCGGCGAGGAAGTCTTGGAAGCTGTCCGATCGTCCCATCCGCAGATCCCTGTTATTATTATTACAGGCCATGGCACCATCGACACGGCTGTCGAATGCATGAAAAAGGGAGCATATGATTTCATAACTAAGCCCTTTCAAATAGACCAATTTCTTCTGACCATAGAACGTGCTGTGGAAAAACGACGCCTGGAAGACCAGGCCCGGCAATTGCAACAGGAGAGACAACGCAACCTTTATGACCTTTACTTGGAAAAGAGCAGGCTCAAAGCAATTATCAATTGCATGGCCAATGGGGTCATGGTTACTAACCGAAATTTAGAGGTAGTTCTTCACAACCCAGCACTGATGAGACTTGTGGAGATAACTGAGGAGATTCAAAACCCCTTTCCTTTGAACAAGGTGATTTCGGATCAGGGTTTCACAGAGTCACTCAAAGATATACAGGCCTCCGAGGGTGCCACTCGTCACACTATTACCATGGAGATGAGCCGGGGGCAAAGGTGTTTACGCGCCATCTCCGCACCTGCTCTAGACCCTAGAGGACACGTAGTCGGAACGGTGACAGTCTTGGAAGACATTACTCCCTTCAAACAGCTTGACCAGATGAAGTCCGACTTTGTGAACATGGTGGCCCATGAACTGCGAAGCCCGCTGGTGTCCATTAGGCAACAAAACAGCGTACTGCTGGAGGGGCTGGCAGGACCGCTACAGCCAAAACAGGAAGAGTTTTTGAGAAAAGGGCTCAAAAAGATAGACGGTCTTCTGGACTTAATTAATGATCTTCTTGACATAGCCAAGATTGAAGCAGGTAAGGCATTACAACATCAGGTGGCAACCGATATCGGAGAAGTGGTCAAAGATATGGTCTACTTTATGGAGCCAAGGGCAGCAGAGTGTGGAATAACACTTCGCTGTGAATGCGAACGTCTCAAACCGGTCTTGGCCGATCGTAAGGGAATAGAGGAAGTTCTAAACAATCTTATCACAAATGCTATCAATTACTCACCCGATGGCGGCCAAGTTGAGGTTTCCGCAAAAGATATGGGTGAGTATCTCGAGATAAGGGTAACAGATACAGGGGTAGGGATACCGCCAGAGGAGCTTCCCAAGATATTTGACAAGTTCTATCGAATAAAACATCCAAAGACTAGGCAGGTCATGGGCACAGGCCTTGGGCTCTCCATAGTAAAGGCCATTGTTGAGGCCCATAGAGGAACCATAGAGGTTCAAAGCAAACCTAATCAGGGCACAACGTTCCGTATCCTGCTGCCGTTTATTGAGAAGTAGATCGAGTTTTGAATTCAGGTTACTGCTGAACGTCAACCAATACGATTTAGGCCAATTAACCACTTCTTAAGGTATCCTGGAGGTCAGCCCAAATGACTTTAAAAGAAAAAATGGATTCAAAAGAATTTGTCGTGCTAGCGGAGTTTGCTCCACCAAAGGGTGCCGATTTTTCACTGTTGCTCGAAAAGGCAAAGCTCGTAAGAGGCAGAATTGACGCTATCGTGGTTCCAGAGATGGCTAGCGCGGTGATGAAGGCCAGTTCTCTTGGGGGATGCGCCTTTCTTGAAAGACATGGATTCGAAACAGTAATGCAAGCTTGCTGCCGAGACCGTAATAGAATAGCGATCCAGGCCGACCTTCTGGCAGCATCTGCCCTTGGGGTTCGCAATGTGATGGTCGTCCAAGGTGAAGACATCCGCTTTGGAGATCATCCACATGCAAGGGTAGTGGACGACCTCGATGTGCCCGAACTCCTCGATGCCATACAGGCTCTTCAAGAGGGCAAGGACATGGCGGGTATTGAGTTGCAGGGCAGCCCCCAGTTTTATGTGGGCACTACAGTGGATGCAGGCGCCTCAGGCGGCTTACTTGAAATGGAACTGGAAAACCTGAGGGTCAAGATTGAAAAAGGTGCCAAGTTCATGGTTACCACTCCCATATTCGATCTCCAGAGATTCCAGGCTTTCCTCAGGCGGATACAAGATCTCGAGGTGGCTGTAATACCCACGGTCTTGCTTCTCAAATCAGCAGGTATGGCACGTTACATCGACCGCAACATCAGAAGCATCTCTATACCTTCCGAACTTATAAGGGGCATTCAGAAAGCCCCAGATAAGCAAAGAGAGTGCATTCGAATCGCCGGCGAACTGGTGTCCCAATTCAAAGAAATGGGCCTGGCTGGAGTACTCATTTCAACTATGGGCTGGGAAGACAGGCTTCCCATGGTTCTTAATCAAGCCAAGTTATAAACCTTACTCATCAGCAGAAAGGGAGACGTCATGGCTGAGGGCTTGAGTAAAAATTTAAAAGGTTCTGTCCTAGTCGTGGGGGGAGGAATTGCAGGAATGCAGTCAGCCCTTGACCTCGCCGATTCTGGCTTCAAAGTATACCTAATAGAGAGATCCCCTTCCATAGGAGGGGTTATGTCACAGCTTGATAAGACTTTTCCCACCAATGACTGTGCGATGTGAATCCTGTCACCGAAACTGGTCGAGGTCGGCCGGCACCGCAATATTGAACTCATTACTCTTGCTGAGCTACTGGACTTACGGGGCAATAAAGGCGACTTTGAGGCAGATATTTTAATCCATCCCCGTTACGTGGATACAGCAAAATGCATAGCATGTGGCACCTGTTCTGAGAAATGTCCAAGAAAGGTAGATGATAAATACAATGAAAACCTCGGCAAGCGAAAGGCCATATACGTGCCTTACCAGCAGGCTGTGCCCTTAAAGTACGTGATAGATACAAAAAACTGCATTTATTTTCTTAAGGGCAAGTGTAAGGCTTGCGAAAAGTTCTGCCCGACAGGGGCCATCCTGTTTGATGATGCGGAGAAAAGAACAACCCTGAATGTGGGCGCAGTAATTCTTACCACTGGATTTCAGCCCTTTGATCCCGCCCGCTATGAAACATATCATTACCTGCATTTTCCGAATGTTGTTACAAGCCTGGAATTTGAGAGGATACTCAGTTCAACAGGGCCTTATATGGGCCATCTCAGGAGACCTTCGGATGGCACGGAACCTAAGCGGATTGCCTGGCTTCAATGCGTCGGATCCAGGGACGTGAATCGCTGCGACAATGGTTACTGCTCGTCGGTCTGCTGTATGTATGCCCTCAAGGAAGCGATTGTTGCGAAAGAGCATGCACAAGGAGATCTTGATACCACCATATTCTTTATGGACATGCGCACCTTTGGTAAAGACTATGAGAAATACTTCCAAAAAGCCAGAGATCAATATGGCGTGCGGTTTGCTCGCTCCCGGATTCACACCATTGACCCTGCCTCTGAGCCAGATCACATTTCCATCCAGTACTCTGATGAAAAAGGAATAATCTACCAAGAGACCTTTGATATGGTGGTCCTGTCCGTTGGCATGGAAATCAGCCAGAGCACAAAGGAACTGGCTCATAGGCTCGGGGTGGAGCTAAATGCGTACGGATTTACCCTGACTCCCCCCTTCCTGCCCGTTCACACCAGTCGGCCAGGAATTTATTCCTGTGGCGTACTCACGGGTCCTAAGGATATACCTGGATCAGTGATAGAAGCAAGCGCTGCCGCATGTGCCGTACAACAAGATCTTGCTCCTGCCCGCTCCACACAAACACAAGAGACCAGAATCCCTGAGCAACTGGATGTATCGGAGGAACAACCCCGTATCGGGGTATTTGTATGTAATTGCGGCACCAATATTGGGGGTATAGTGGATGTCCCTGCTGTAGCAGAGTATGCTGCCACCTTACCTAGCGTGGTCTATGTGGGACAGAGTCTATTTACCTGTGCTCAGGACACGCAGGAACAAATAAAAGAAGTGATTAGAAACGAGAAGCTAAATCGTGTGGTAGTTGCCGCCTGCTCTCCCAATACTCATGAGCCGCTTTTCCAAGAAACCATTGAGACCTGCGGACTTAACAAATACCTCTTTGAGATGGCCAACATCCGCAACCAGGATTCATGGGTGCATAGCCATGATCCTGAAAAGGCCACTCAAAAAGCTAAAGACCTAGTACGGATGGCTGTGGCAAGGGCGGGCCTGCTGAAGCCTCTTGTCCCAAAGAGTATTCCGGTGAACCAAAAGGCCCTTGTGATAGGCGGGGGAGTGGCTGGCATGACGGCCGCCTTGAGTCTAGCCGAGCAGGGCTATGAAGTGGTAATCGTCGAAAAAGAAGCCAACCTCGGCGGACTGGCTGCCGAGCTAACCGTCAGCATTGAGGGATGGGACATTTCCCAACACGTATCAGAGCTGATCGAGCAGGTTACTCACCATGAACGTATAGAGGTCCTCACTGAAGCGTTGGTCGTTGGATTCAGTGGGTTCAAGGGCAATTTTACCACAGAGTTGATGGTCGGCCTTGGTATGTACGAGAGGAGGATTAATCACGGAGTCGTAATCTTGGCCACGGGAGCAAAAGAGTATACGCCCACAGAATATATGTATGGCCAAGACCCACGAATAATGACTCAGATAGAACTGGCAAAAAGGATTGACCTAAACGGTGCCTCAGACATGCAAAATGTTGTCATGATCCAATGTGTGGGATCAAGGAATGAGGACAACCCTAACTGCTCCAGGATATGCTGCCAAAGCGCGGTCAAGAATGCACTCCATATAAAAGAACAGAACCCTGATGCCAATGTATATGTGCTTTTCCGTGATATTCGAACCTATGGACAACTGGAAGATTATTACAGGAGGGCAAGGGAAGAGGGAGTCATATTTTCCCGTTTTGATCCTGACGATCCACCACAAGTGAGTGCATCAGAGGACGGCCTTAAAGTGGTATTCACCGACCATGTGCTCAAAAGACAGATCCAGGTTACTGCCGATATTTTGGCGCTAAGCGCTGGTATCGTTCCACAAGACACAGAGGAGCTTGCATCCATCCTCAAGGTAAGTAGGTCCACGGACGGATATTTTATGGAAGCTCATGTAAAGCTGAGGCCTGTGGAGATGGCAAGTGAAGGGATATTTGTATGTGGAACCGCTCATGGCCCCAAGCTGGTTTCAGAGAGCATTTCCCAAGCTATGGCAGCGGCCTCTCGGGCGGCGACATTTCTTGCTCAGCCTGTAATCCATCTTTCTCCTATAGTTGCCAGGGTGGACCAGGACCATTGTGCAGCATGCTTGGTCTGCGTCCGGTCATGTCCATACGGTGTCCCAAGGATAAATAAGGATGGGGTGAGCGAGATTGATGAGGCACTTTGCCATGGTTGCGGCGTTTGTGCTGCGGAGTGCCCTGCAAATGTGATCCAGCTTGGCTGGTATGAAGATAATCAAGTGGTGAGCAAGCTGGATGCCCTGCTTGAAGGGATAGCAGCGAGCATCGAGTGAGATAATGGAAAATCGGTATGTCTTAACGCCCGTAGCTTGGCGCATTGGAAAATGGGATTCGGGAATTGCTGAATTAAGGGATTTATGAACTTCGAATGACAAATAACGAGGAACGAATATCAACGTGAGAGGAGCTTTGAGATGGCGGATTTTGAACCTGTCATTGTTGCATTTTGCTGTAACTACTGAGGTTATACTGCCGCGGACCTGGCAGGTTCCATGAGGCTACAGTATTCCAGCAGTATTAAGATCATCCGTTTGCCCTGCACAGGGAAAGTGGACCTTCTCCATATACTAAGGGCATTTGAAAAAGGGATAGATGGCCTTTATGTGGTAGGTTGTCTTGAGGGCGAATGCCACTATAAGAGTGGAAACTTGCGAGCCAAAAAGAGGGTGGCACAGGCAAAGGAGATCTTGGAGAAGGTTGGCATTGGCGGCGATAGGGTTGAGATGTTCAACCTGTCATCTAGTGAGGCCCCGCGCTTTGTGCAGGCCGCTGAAGAGATGGCAGCCAGAGTAAAAAACCTGGGGCCCAACCCCTTGAGGAAAGCCTTTAAAAAAATGGCAGCATAACATTAATCAAGGAAAGCGAGGTTATTCGTTATGATCGTCGCAGACAAAAAACCTATTGAAGAGATAATCGAAGAGATAAGGGACTATGAAAGAATCCTTGTGGCTGGATGCAATGAATGCGTCACTGTTTGTGAAGCCGGGGGAAAAAAGGAAGTGGCTGTTTTGGCATCCGCGCTCCGAATGTACTTTATGAATCAAGGAAAAGATGTCCAAATCGACGAAGTCACTCTAGAGCGCCAATGCGACCACGAATACCTCGAGGAGATTCGGGACAGGGTGGGCGGATACGATGCAATACTTTCACTTGCCTGTGGCGTGGGCGTCCAGTTCATGGCAGAGAAGTACTTTTCTAAACCTGTGCTTCCAGGCGTAAATACGGCATTTATGGGCGGCGCCGAAGAAAGGGGAGTATGGTCAGAGAGATGCCAAGGATGTGGTCAGTGCATCCTTGCCAGAACAGCCGGTATATGCCCTATTTCGCGCTGCGCTAAGAGATTGCTTAATGGACCCTGCGGAGGGTCCACAAAGGGCAAGTGCGAAATCAGCAAAGACGTGGACTGTGCCTGGCAGCTTATCATTGACCGGCTAAAGGAACTAGACAGACTTGATGATTATGAACAGGTAATGCCAATAAAAGACTGGTCCACTGAAAGGGCCGGCGGCCCCAGAAAGATCATCCGGGAGGACATAAGGCTATGAAACCCAAGACACCAAGTAAGCTAGAAAGGATTCTCGCGGCCGGTCATCTCGCTGTTACTTCTGAGTGTGGCCCGCCCAGGGGCAGTGATGGAAAGGCCATAGCCAAAAAGGCGACGATGATCA
This sequence comes from uncultured Desulfobacteraceae bacterium, assembly GCA_964485655.1. Classification (GTDB taxonomy): domain Bacteria; phylum Desulfobacterota; class DSM-4660; order Desulfatiglandales; family Desulfatiglandaceae; genus B111-G9. Next base: position 13,917 of record CAZAKC010000022.1, on the reverse strand, counting down.
GGAATCATGTGGATGCAATAAATGTCACCGACAATCAGACTTCTGTGACAAGGATGTGCAGCCTAGCCGCATGTATCAGGTTAAAGCTCATGGGCCTGGAGCCTGTGCTCCAAATGGTCACCCGTGACAGAAATCGCATAGCACTGCAAAGCGACATCCTTGGTGCAGCATCTTTTGATATATACAATATTCTTTGCCTCTCTGGTGACCACCAGGTATTCGGCGATAACCCAAAAGGGCAAAATGTCTTTGACCTCGACTCCATGCAATTGATTCAAACCGCAAGATTCATGAGGGATGAGGCGAAATTCCTTGGAGGAGACGACATCGAAAGACCTCCTCGTATGTTTGTGGGGGCTGCGGCTAATCCCTTTGCGGATCCCTTCGAAATAAGGGTGCCTCGGTTGGCTAAAAAGGTCGCGGCAGGTGCAGAATTTATCCAAACCCAGTGTATATATAATGTGGAACGCTTTAAGGAATGGATGAAGGGAGTTGTGGATAGGGGGCTCCACAATAAGGTTTATATCCTTGCAGGGGTAACCCCTTTTAAATCCGCAGGTATGGCAAAGTATATGAAGAACCGCGTGCCTGGTATGGATGTGCCCGATGCATTGGTTAAGCGAATGAGCGGTGTGCCCAAAGAAAAGCAGCCCGAAGAAGGCCTCAAGATTTGTGTCGAGACCATAGAACAGGTAAAAGAGATTGAGGGGGTGAGTGGCTTTCACATTATGGCCATTGAGTGGGAAGAAAAGGTGCCCGAGATAGTTGAAAGGGCGGGTTTGTATCCAAGGCCACAGCTAGACAACTGAGCAAGCCTTGGAGCCTTGCCCATTTTGAATTCCTGTGATATTAGAGATGGTATCCTGCCATGTCCATATTAGTAATATCAATAGCATGCTAATTTTATAAGGAGGAAGGAATATGGCCAAGAAGTATATCCTGGTGGTTGACGACGACCCTGACCTCGTGGAAACCGTTGCCATGATGCTGGAAAGCAAAGGCTGCGAGGTTGGCAAGGCTTATGATGGCGTAGAGGGTGAAGAGGCAATCAAACAAAGACGTCCTGACCTTATTATACTTGACGTGATGATGCCCAGAAAAGATGGATATCAACTCTGCGCTGAGCTAAAGACTAACGAACAGACCAAAGACATACCCATTGTGCTCCTTACAGCCGTTGGACAGGCCGTGCCAACCACAAAATATTCACACGCCGATGGCATGTCTACTGAAGCTGATGATTATGTTGCGAAGCCCATCGATACAGAGGGCCTTTGGGAGGTGGTTAGCAATCTTCTGTGATCAACAGGCTCGGAATAGCCTTAGGATGTGGTCCTGTACTGCCACCCCCGTAAGGTCATTAAAAGCCCTATCTACTGGACTCCACCAACCCTAATATCGGGCGCGAGATGAGACCTAGGGAATCCATTAGATTGGGAGGCTTTAAGATATTAAAGGGTTTGAGTGGCTTGTCTGTACAGTGTAATTCGGGCGAAATTGTCCCTTTTCTCCTTTACTTGCGTAAGCTCACCAGAGAAAAAATAAACCTTCCATATCTTACTTTCTCCCGCCACCGAGATCAAGTGGCCTTTCACGTTTTAGCCGATACTGGGACCACGCCATGGCCCTTATCAATGCGTGATCTCTTTGGACGATGTAAAGGCGAAAAAAATAAAGACATTACAGTGCTCTCAGTCTTTCCCCATCGCAGTGATCCGGCTGTCCTTGCTAGACTCATAAACATAATAACCACACAAGAGGTTGCGGTGCAGGGATTTGCATCTTCACCATCCGCTATTTCTGTGTCGCTGCATAGGAAGAGCCTTGAAAAGATCTCTTACGCACTGTTTGGCCCATTTCTTTTCAGCTCATACAGGACGCCGTCCGACTGGAAACTGGCTCAAAAAGGAAAAGAGCAGCTCTTCAAGGAAGTGGTAGCTTCTTATAAGGAAAAACGACCCAAGATCTACGGGCTTGAATGCTGGCAAGGGGCAACAATTCTTCACATGTTACTGGATGAAGATTCCCTCCAGTGCTTAGAAATAGCTGGTAGCATGTTAGCCAGATCCGGCGCCCGCCTCCTCCTCATAACAATGATCCCTCTGGCCGAATCAGGAAAATATTTGGCAGCCTTTTGTTTCTCTAGGATTTCAGAACAAAACGCCTCGACTCTTTACGCAGAAGGATTCTCCCAACTGGGACGCTTTCGCAACGACCAAGCAATGGTCCTTAGCTTGACTGGTCCTCATTTTGGTGACCGCTATGGCCTGGCCCTCCAACTAATAGAGGCCCTTGAGGAGGAAAAGATAAATGCTCTATCACTCGGCTGTACCGTGGCCTCCATGTGTTTGGCAGTGAGTCAGGATCAGGGGGCCCGGGCAATCTCAGCTATTACCGCCAGATTTGATACGCCCGCAATAGTAGAAAAAAAATAGGGAATAATTTCTTATTGACCATAATCCTGTGGTTTTGCTATTTTTGTGTCGTTCTGCCCAGAAACTGAAACCGAGATACGGGGTGATAAAAATGAAACTCAGGACAAGTTTGGTATCTTGCGCTCTTCTTTTAGCCTTTCTTTTCATTTCAACCTTAATTGCTGTGGCCGGGGAAAAACCCAAATTATTTATCCCAAACAAGGCACTGTGCGCCAAGATGCTGCGGTTTGGAAAACAGGCATACATGCGAGGCAAGTATCTTGATGCCAAAGAGTATTTCCGCAAGGCCATCCAGGCAGATCCGACCTCCCAGACTGCATGGCGCTACTATGATCAGGCGGTTATCTTCGGCCTGGCAGAAAGGGTTGAAAAAGATGCCCGTCTGTTGCTACCCGGCAGATCCCAGAGAGTTGAACAATCAAGCGCAGGAACATCAGCTCCACCTCCCCCACCCTCGACTGGCCAAGCAAAAAAGGAAACTGGATTCACGATCGTGGAAGATGAAGGATGCTAGCATAACACCATAGTGAGGCTGCCATGACCCAAGAAAAGGAACAAAGCGTTCTCGTTCAGATCCTGGCTCGCGGCTACGAAAGGATATTTTTTGAAAACTGGCCCATGTGGCTGGGTGGAATCCTTATAGGCATCATGAGTGTGGTAACCTTTGCATGGGCAAGACCATGGGGAGTTGCAGGGGGACTGAGGAACTGGGGCGATTGGTTTTTTGCGGCCATAGGCCTGTACGACCACAAGCCCTTGTCCCCATGGGTATCTACCAATTCCATCCTTACACTGGGCCTATTGTGGGGCTCCTTTGCTTCAGCCATGATGGCAAAACAGTTCGCATTCCGCAGGGCCCCCGTCCTTGAGCTGTTCAAGGGCATAGTGGGAGGCATCTTTATGGGCAGCGGCGCGGCCATGGCGGGTGGGTGCAACGTGGGAGGCTTTTACTCTGCCATGAGTGCCCTTTCTGCAAGCGGTGTCGCAATGATGATAGGCCTTATGATCGGAGCGTACCTGGGGCTGCGTTATCTTTACTGGGAACTTGAACATTTTCCGCCGGGAGCAACGGGAGCTTCTACTGAAGAGAAAGGCAGAAAAGGCTTCGATTGGCTCAAAGCTGAGCCCTATCTTGGCGCTGCCGCCTTTTTAGGTGCTATAGTCTTTGCCTGGGCTTACAGCAATATTGCATTGACCCGAGTGGGCGGACTTCTATTGTGCGGGGTTGGCTTTGGATTTATTATCCAGCGCACCAGATTTTGCTTTGTTAGAGGGTTTCGCGACCCCTTTATGACTGGCGAGGGTGAAGTTCCCAGGGCAATAGCAATAAGTCTTATAATCAGCATTATGGGATTTGCAGCCCTGAAGTGGACCGGTTTGCGCGGCGAGAATGTCTATGTCCCCCAGGCCTTCTGGTTCGGTGGACTTGTGGGAGGCATCATATTTGGCATTGGCATGGTTATCGCCGGTGGATGCGGAAGCGGGTCTGTATGGCGGGCTGGCGAGGGCCAGATCAAACTCATGCTAGCAGTCATATTTTTCTGTCTGTCCACATCCTTGGTCAAGGCCGGTATAAAGAGTTCAAAGGCCCTCACGAATCTGATGGGGCGGAGGGTCTTTCTCCCTGATTTTCTATCTTACAAATGGACTTTAATCTTGCTCATTGTATTGCTGTTGATATATTATCTGCTCGCCACCTGGAATGAAGAGACGGACAAATTTACAGTAGAAATTTAAAATAAGGAGGATAAGCAATGGTCGAAAACATTACCCCTGACGAGACATTGGATTGCCGCGGGCTGAGCTGCCCCATGCCTATTCTAAAGACTAAAAAGGCTATAGGAAAAATGAAATCAGGTCAGATCCTTGAGATCTTGGGAACGGACCCTGGCACTAAAAATGACCTGCCCGCATTTGCGAAAAAGACCGGACACGAATATCTAGGGGAAAAAGAGGACAAGGGATTTACCAGGTTCTATTTGAAAGTCAAATAGCTCCTGTGAGTTCGTCTAGGAGGAATTATTAATGGCAAAAAAACTGGGTATTTTCGTCAGCACTGATCGGCACCTGGACAAACTCATCGAACTGTGCAAAGCCGCCAAGGACAGGGATATTGAGGTCTCCATTTTTTTTACTCACATGGGCACAGTTCTCACTCAAGACCCACGCTTCAAGGAATTGGACGGGCTTGCTCATATGTCCTTGTGCAATGTTGGCTTTGAAAGCCACGGCCTAAAGCCCCCCGTACCGGGTATTGGTGAAAAGGATTATGCAACTCAGGCCAGGCACGGAATATTGATAGAGGAATGTGATAGGTACCTATCTTTTTAGGGAGTCAATAAAAAATGGAAGACGTAAAACACGTTGCCTTCTTGATCCGCAGAAAAGAAGATCTCTGGGAGGGCTCAAGGTCCACCCTGGGCCTTGCGGTCGAAAATTTGTACTCATACATGTTCGTCATAGATGTAGAAGTTGACATGACGGAGAAATACAAGGAAAACCTTGAATGGCTCGAAGATATGGAATGCGAATATTATTCCAATAACAAGGTCAATGCTGAGAAGCACGGCTTCAAGTATCTGACTCTTGAGCAAATGGGCGAGAAGCTCAAGGAGATGGATCTCGTAGTTCCATTTGGGAGTGCAAAATGAGGATTCTTCACATATACAAGACAGAACCTGACGAAACCACCAAGACGCTGGTTAAGATCTTGTCTGAGGGTGAGGACGTTACGGAATTTGACCTGTTCAAAGACAATATAGATTACGGGAAATTACTTGACCTCATTTTTGAACACGATAAAGTAGTTACCTGGTGGTAGCTGTTTTCTGAGCGATCTGCTCAATCTGTTCGGATACTGTAACTGAATTGGGTCGTGGGTCTATGTGCTGCGGCGAACTGGGCGACTCAAGATATTCAGGGAGCGGGCTATGAAGCCGGTCACTTTGTTTGGAGGATTGGAACTGGACATTGAACTGCCCTCTCCTGATCTTCCTTTCGAACAGCTTCCTACCCCCCAAAGGATAATTCTACCGCTATCTGACCGCCCTGGTGTATACAGTCGTTCTCTTGTACAGATAGGAGAAACTGTCTTTGCCGGGGAAAAAATCGCGGAAGACCCCACGGGCAAGATGATGCCCATCCACTCCTCAATCTCTGGTAAAGTGAGTGATGTCCGGCCATATCGTTACGCAGAAGGCGGTCATAGCCTGAGTATTTTTATTGAATCCGATGGCCAGGATCTCTATCGGCCTGAAATTTCCCCTGTAGACAACTTTACCGAAGCAGAGCCGGCAGTCCTTATCGATACCATCAGGCAAGCCGGTGTCAAGATAATTCCCTTCGATCTCCTGCCTGAAAGTGAACGGACCGGTGAGAAACTGCCCAAAGTTAAACACTTTGTAATTAACGCAATTGGCAGTGGTTTTTCTGGAGCTTTACCTAGACGCCTCGTGGTGGAAAAGGCAGAACAACTTCTTAGTGCCGGAAAGTTAATTGATCAAATTTTTCAGCCTGAGAAGATATATCTCGTAGTGAACAAGGACCACACTGACGTTCAGGATGCAATTACAACAGCCAATCTAACTTCAACCATGGAAGTCCTTTCGATGGAAGTTTATTATCCCCTGGGACACCCCCATTTACTTTTCAAGGCGATCTTCGACAAGGAGATTCCCTGCCCTGGAGGGAAGGCCATAGACTATGGCGTTGTATTTTCAAGCGTTGACACTGTGCTCCACGCAGTGGAGGCCGTTACTGAAGGCAGGCCTTTGATCCAGAAGTACGTCAGTGTGTTTGGCAGTGGAGTCAAATCTCCCAAAAACCTTAAAGTAAAGATAGGTACACCGCTCCAGGACTTAATTGAGGCCTGCGGCGGATTTGAGGGGAAGCCTGGGCGGATCGTCCTTGGAAATCCGCTGGATGGTATGGCCCAGTTTGCCCTTGACAGACCAGTTCTAAGGGATACAAGGCTCGTGTGGGTTCAAGAGGAAAGTGAAGTGGTAAAAGACCACTATAGGGCCTGTATAAACTGTGGTGACTGCGTTGAGGTGTGTCCTGTGGGCCTCATGCCTAACTTCCTAGGCAAGTTCTGTGAGTTTAATAAATTCGAAGAGGCTGTTCAGCAGTACGACTTGTGGACCTGCATTGATTGTGGCCTATGCGCGTATGTTTGCCCCGCCAGAAGGCCTCTCGTCCACTTCATCAACTATGGAAAACGTGAGCTTTCCTTGAAGGAATCGGAAGATGCTACCGTCTAATTACCGACTTTTCGTCTCTTTTCCACCCCACGTATCGGTTCGAAAGAGTATACACACAATAATGTACAACTACCTGGTTGCCCTCGTTCCTGCCGTGATTGCCGCCCTGTATTATTTTCGCATCGGCGCCCTCAGAGTAATGATTCTGGGCGTTGTCAGTTCCATGGTGTTCGAGGCCCTCATGCAGAGATTCTTGCATAGAGAGGTCACAATCTCAGACGGTAGCGCTGCGCTTACGGGGTTACTCCTTGCAATGCTTTTACCCTCCACTACACCATGGTGGGTTGTGGTGATTGGATGTGGCTCCGCAATAATCATTGGCAAGCAGATATTCGGGGGCCTGGGTAATAACCCCTTTAATGCCACCCTCGTGGGATGGGTCATATTGAGACTATCGTGGCCCGAGAGAATCTCTTCATGGGTTGAGCCTTTCGGTGGGGAAATCCCGGACCCTCCTTTGTCCGTATTCAAGTTTGACGGGCTGGAGTCATTCCTCGACTATGAGTTCCACTATTTAAACCTGTTTGTGGGGTCACAGGCAGGGGCTATCGGCACCATATGTGTTCTGGCATTGCTCGTGGGCGGCTTATATCTCATCTTGCGCAGAATCATTACCTGGCACATTCCCGTCGGCTTACTCGGAGGTCTTTTTATCTTTGCTTCCATTTTGTGGGTATTCAATAAAGAGACATACCTCCCGCCCCTTTTTCACCTGCTCTCTGGTGGAGCCGTGCTCGCAGCTTTTTTCATTGCCACTGATCCTGTTACCTCCCCTTTGAGACCATTGCCCAAGCTCATTTATGGGATCATGTGTGGCGTACTAATTATGATTATTCGCACCTGGGGGAAATACCCTGACGGGATGGCCTTTGCTGTTCTCCTGTCTAATGCCGCCACACCATTGCTCAACAAGATAAGGCCCAGACCTTACGGGAAGGAGGGTTCCTTTGCGTGAGATCACTCGCATGATTATTGTTCTCACGGCGATATCCGTGGTCTCTGGCTTTGTATTGAGCTTTGTGGATAGATATACAAAGCAGCCCATCGAATACCAGAGGCTTAAATTCGTCAAAGGGCCAGCAGTGCTTGCCGTGCTCACAAATTACAATAACGATCCTATCAAAGAGTACAAAAAAGATATTTTGTTGGGGACCATAAATGGAAAACGGATCATTAAGACCCTTTTTCCCGGGAAAAAAGATGGTAAGCTTACGGGAGTAGCCTTTGAGGTTCTGGCACATGGCTACCATGGCCCCATGACCATTATGGTAGGTATAGATGTGACAAATGACACCTTGACTGGAATGAGAGTCATGACCCATTCTGAAACCCCGGGTCTGGGTGCTCGCGCAGTGGAACCTTCCTTTTATAAGCAGTTTTCAGGGCTCAAGCCTAAGGAGATAGCACTTTCTGACAAGGGCGGAAAAATCAACGCCATCAGCGGTGCAACCATGACTTCCAAGGCAGTGGTAAATGCAGTAAAGGAGGCCATGCAATTATACATTGAGAGCAAAGCTAACATCCTTAAGGCATTAGGGGCTCATTAGGCCCAAAAAAACACTATATACCCCGTGCGGGAGAGAAAAAATGAGGGTAATTCAAGACTTCACTAAAGGACTCTGGCAGGATATTCCCCCATTTCGTTTGGTGCTTGGGCTCTGCCCGACCCTGGCTGTCACTACTTCGGCCGATGGAGGGCTGGGTATGGGCCTTGCCACCACTTTCGTTCTTACCTGCTCCAATGTCCTTGTGGCCTTGCTCAGGAACCTAATCCCCAGAAAGGTCAGAATAGCATGTTATATCTTGGTGATAGCGTCCTTCGTTGTGATCGTTGAGCTGCTTATGCAAGCATTTTTTTATCCGCTTTACATGTTCCTGGGTATTTTCGTCCCCCTGATAGTTGTTAATTGCATAATCCTAGGCAGAGCCGAGGCATTTGCCTCCAAGAGACCCGTACTCAATTCTTTTGCTGATGGTCTGGGCCATGGCCTGGGATATACTATGGCCCTTACGGTGCTTGGCGCCCTGAGGGAGGTATTTGGAGCCGGGACCTTATTTGGTCACACGGTATTCGGCGCACACTTTGCTCCGTTTGCCTTTATGGTGAAACCACCCGGGGCCTTTGTTTGCCTTGGCTTGATGCTTGGAGCCATGAATATTGTGAGCAGAGGAAGAGTAGATTAATACAGAGGAGAGAAGATAATGCATCAGGCATGGACTTTCTCTGATTATTTACTCCTGGTAATAGGGGCGATACTGGTAAAGAATATTCTTCTTACTAGATTTCTTGGCAACTGCCCTTTTCTTGGGACATCCAGGAGGATGGAAACAGCCACTGGCATGGCCATGGCGGTCGTGTTTGTAATGACCCTGTCTGGAGTCATTACATGGTTAGTCCAGACATACGTGCTGGTGCCGTTACACTTAGAATATTTGCAAACCATATTCTTCATCCTGGTAATTGCCGCTCTGGTCCAGTTTGTGGAAATGTTTTTACAGAAAAGTTTTCCTGCCCTTTACCAGGCACTAGGAATCTTCCTTCCCCTCATTACCACGAATTGTGCAGTTCTTGGAGTTGCAGTCATCAATATTAGGGAGGACTTCGGTTTTCTGCAGACGATGGTGTTCTCCTTTGCTTCTGCTGTAGGTTATGGTTTTGCCTTAGTCCTTTTCACGGGCATCAGAGAGCAACTTGAGGCATCCGGCATTCCCGAATTCATGAAAGGAACGGCCATTGGCCTGCTGACAGCAGGGCTTCTTTCCCTTTCGTTTTTTGGATTTTCAGGGATGGTAGGATGATATAAACGGGAGTAATGGAAATGCTTGTAGCTGCTTTGGCATTGGGTGCGCTGGGTTTCATAGCCGCCTTTGGTTTGAGCATAGCTTCGCGTGTCTTTTACGTATACGTGGACCCGAGGGTGGAGCAGGTTGAGGACGCTCTGGCAGGGGCAAACTGCGGCGGGTGCGGTTATGCAGGTTGCAGTGATGCTGCCCGGGCAGTGGTAGCCGGCAAAGCCCCTGTAAGTGTTTGCGTGGTGGGCGGCCAAGAGTCAGCGGAAGAAGTTGCTAAAGTAATGGGACTCCCTGTGGAATATCGAGAGGTGGAATTTTCTGAAAGATCATGCCGTGGCGGACGTGCATATGCCGCCCCTATTTATGAGTACCTCGGCGTTCAGGATTGCCGCGCTGCTTACATGATAGGGGAAGGACCTGTAGGTTGTGAGTTTGCGTGTCTGGGCTTTGGCACCTGTTACAGAGACTGCCCCTTTGGTGCCATTAGTATGAGTGAGATCAATCTCCCGGAAATAAATTACGACAAATGCACGGGATGTGGTACGTGTGCCAGGGTATGCCCCAGGAATGTGATGAGAATAGTGTCTGAAAGCGCAAAGATATTGTCGTGGAATCAGACAGACACGTGCCAGGCTCCGTGCCAGGCCACGTGTCCAACCCAAATTGAGATTCCCAGGTACTTGGGCTTTATTGCAGAGGGCCGATTTGACGACGCGCTGCGAGTCATCAAGCAACACATGCCTATGCCCCTTGCAATCGGCAGGGTGTGTCCTGCACCTTGCGAAGATGTATGCAGGCGCAATGATGTTGACGAACCTGTCAATATCAATAATCTAAAGAGATTTGTTGCAGACCTGGAATACCAGAGAGGTGAACATATTCCGGTATTTGTTCACCCTGATACAGGTCATAAGGTGGCCATTATCGGCGGTGGTCCTGCAGGTCTTACTTGTGCTTATTACTTGCGCAGACTTGGTCACTCCCCTACCATATTTGAGCGGATGCCAGAATTGGGCGGCGCTATGAGGTACGGAATACCTGAATACAGGCTACCCAAAAAGGTGCTCCAGTGGGAAATAGAAGGAATGCTCGGCATCGGCATAGAGGCAAAGACCAACGTTGACATGGGGAAGGACATTACCTATGGCTCCCTGATTAATCAAGGATACGAGGCCTTTTTCATAGCCACCGGTACACCCAGGGGTCTGTGGACGAGGGTTGAAGGAGAAGACCTTGAAGGGGTAATGACCGGAATCGACTTTTTGAGGGATGTAGCCCTGGGCAAGGAGCTTAAGATAGGACCCCGTGTGGTTGTGATAGGGGGTGGTAATGTGGCCATAGACGTGGCTCTTTCTGCCCTGCGGCTTCCCGGGGTTGAAGAAGTCCAGATGGCTTGTCTGGAAAGACGCTCCGAAATGCCTGCGTGGGAGCATGAAATTCAGGATGCCCTTGCTGAGGGCGTAATACTTAATAACAGTTGGGGCCCAAAAAGGATAGTAGGTGAGGATGGCAAGGTTGCTGGTGTTGAGTTCAAGAGATGTCTTTCTGTCTTCGACGAAACAGGGAGATTTAGGCCTTCGTATGACGAAACTCAGATAATGAGAATAGACGCTGATACCGTATTGGTAACAATCGGCCAGAGCACTGATATCGACTTCATCAAATCCGATCCTGAGCTGTCGAAGCTTGAACTCACGCCCAGGGGTACCATAGTGGTGAACCCTGAAACCATGCAGACAAATATCCCCAACATCTTTGCCTCAGGCGAGATAACGACTGGTCCAAATATAGCCATTCAGGCCATAGCAGGCGGGAGGATGGCAGCATGGTCAATCCACCAATTTCTGAATCGTGAACAGGATCAAGACCTGATTATTCAGCCTATTCCCAATCTGAGGACAAAGGCCCTTGATCTCGTGGACAGGGAGGAACTGAAGAAAGTCCCCAAATCAAGACGGGAAGTAATCGCCCGTCTGCCTGTCAAGGAAAGAAGGAAGAACTGGAAAGAGGTAAATCTAGGGCTTGATAAAGAGCAGGCCATCCGCGCTGCCAGGCGCTGCCTGAATTGCGGTATCTACTGTTTGCGGCCAAGCTATGAATCAAAGGCAAGGGATTTTCTGAAGAAAACAGCGTAGAGAGAGGTAGCCATATGGTACCAGTACAGCTCATAAAGCAGTGTAAAATTTTCAAGATGTTTCCCGAGAACATGGTCGAGCAGGTAGCAGGGATAGGAATCCCTGTGACTTATAAGGCCGGGGAAATGCTCTTCAATGTGGATGAACCCGCGCATAACCTGGCAGTCCTTATGAAAGGAAGGGTGGAAATCCTCACTACGAAAAGGACCCAGTTCGTCCCCATCCATATAGTAATGCCGGGTGAAGCATTTGCATTGTCATCCATGATTACAGGCAGATTTGTAAGTGCCGCTCGGGCAGCAGAAGACTCAGAGGTCTGTGCCCTGCCAGTGGACAAGTTCACTCAGATTATAGAGCAGGATTACAAAGTAGCATATCTATTCATGAAGCAGATAGCCATTCTTGTATCTAGTCGGTTGCTGCGTATCCATTACCAATTGGATGCAACAGGTCCTGGTTTTGCCTAAAAAGGAAGCCCCCTCGCGGGGGGCTTCCATTGATCTGAACTTTATCCACGGGCTATATTACTACCATTCCTCTTCCTCGAGGTCTATGCCAAATTTCTCATATTGCTCGTCTCTTTCCTTGTGAGCCTTTTCAATCTCTTCTTCGCTCCAGGGCTCTACAACAAGTGAATCCGCCACCAACTCCCACAGGTACTTTGTCTCAATACCAAGTTCGTATTCTTTTGTTAGTGACTTCATGATCTGATCGCGGCAATTGTGGCACGGTGCTATAACCAACTTTGCTCCCGTGTCTTTTATCTGTTTTGCCTTTACTCGACCATAATAAATTCTTTCCTCAACATAGGGCATGGCCCAAGCTCCACCACCACCGCCACAACAAAAATTGTTCATCCTGTTGGGCTGCATCTCCACAAAATTTTCGCAGCATTGCTGCACAATCCACCTGGGCTCTTCAAAATAAGCATGACCAAAGGCCTTCTGACTTTTGCGCCCATAGTTGCACGGGTCGTGCAATGTTGTTAGTTCGGGATGTTTCGACTTATCTACCTTTATCCTACCTGTTTCAATGTATTCTTTGAGTAAGTCATGAACTGAAATGACTCGATATTTCTCGAAAACCTCTGGAAACCATGTTTGCAGACTAAGCCTAGTCGCATAATAGGCGTGGCCTCATTCCGGCAACAGGAGTGTCTTACATTCCAGCTCCTCCAAGTTCTTTACGATTCGGCCCGTGATCTCTTTCATGGCCTCATCGTCTCCTGAAAACAGCCCCCAGTTTACACCTTCCCAGTTCTCTGATGTAGTTGTCCAACTCTCTCTGGCAGCATAAAAGATCCTCCACCAGAACTTCATATCATCGGGCTCGCCAAAAGGCTCCTTGGAATTAATGGTTACAAGGATATTGGCCCCCTTCTTGTCTACCGGTACGTAAAAGCCAGGGAAGCCTTCATCCTCATCCATCTCCTTGGATAAATCCGCCAATAGAAACAAGAAATCATCCTTTGGGATACCAAGGTTATTTCCCCTTTCCAGGCACATGACAACGCCTTTATGGATCGGACCCGGTACCTTGTCTCTTTCTCGCAGACCCCTTGCGCGCCTCATGACCTTCAGGATCTCCACGCCCTGAGGGCAGGCATACTCGCACCTGCCACACATAGTGCAGACCCAGGGGAATTTGGAATCAATAATCTCCTGGTCCAGACCCAGAGCTGCCATGCGTATCACTTTTCTGGGGTCCAGCCCGTCCACCCCTGTGACAGGGCACCCACCAGCACATGTGCCACAAGTGAAACACACGTTAGCCCATTCAGGAGAAACTTTTAGCTTACCCTCCCTTGGGTTTACCGCGATTGCCTCCATATAATACCTCCTCCAGTTGTTTCAAGCTCTCGCAAGACATGTTAATCTCGCCCTTTTTACCTGGTTTAACTCTGAAAGTCAATTGCCAATGGGAAAATTTTCACCATTTACCGCAATATTTTGTTCAACGTTTCACAAGCCATAAGCGAATATCATTGGAAACCCGCTTATGTGTGCGCAGCGATCTGCGGGCATCGCTCTCTGTCCGTAAAAGGCCAAGTCCATTATGAAAAGGCCGTCCTTATGGAGCGTTTGATATCGCCCTCACTTTGTAATCAGAGGCCTTGGCAAGGACAAGGGCATATCCCCTCTCCTCACGTTCACTTCGCCATCCATGGCTCCGTACACTGCCCTTTTTGGCCTCTCCACTATCCTGGCTCCTAGGCCAAAAAAAGGCCGCTACGGGAATACCCCCCTTGCCCTTGCCCCGTATCTATGTCAATCTAAGCCTCAGCCCTGGTAGTAT
>CAZAKC010000021.1:0-27717 GCA_964485655.1 uncultured Desulfobacteraceae bacterium | reverse complement strand
AATAGTAATCTTTTTGAGCAGCATATCCCTGGTGCCCTTCCTGTCAACATCTTTCTTTCCAAAAGTGGACACAGGGGATGTAAGTATCCGGTTTCGCCTCCCCGAAGGCACTCGTATCGAAGAGACCAACAAAGTGATGGAGGCCATTCTTAAGGATATCGACGAGGTGGTAAAACCTGAAGAAATGCGCCACTCTTGGGCCTTTGATGGAGAAACCAAGGAAGGAGTAGGTGTGGCATTAGGCTTTGACCAGGGTCCCAACGTAGGCAGTATTGGATTCAAACTGGTTGACCGGGATAAAAGAAAGCGCACTGCAGACGAGATCGCAGCAGCTCTTCGCAAAAGGGTAAAGTCCATCCCGGGCCTCAACAAGATTTATGTCAGAGCAGAGAATGCGATAACCTCCATTCTTATGGGAACGGGTAAGCCCGTATCCCTGGAAATCCAAGGGCCAGAGCTGAACCAGCTTATAGAGGTAGCGAGAAAGCTAAAACAGATGATGCAGAGGATTCCAGGATTAGTAGATGTGGAAATCAGTCAAAAAGACCCAAGGCCGGAGCTATGGGTAAGAATTGACAGAGAAAAGGCCACCGCACTTGGTTTAAGCATTGCCACAATAGCCGGCACATTAAGGAATTACTTCTATGGCCTGGAGGCCACGAAATTCAGAGAAGCAGGAGACAAATTCGACATATTCACCCGCCTGACTGAAAAAGATAAAAACAAACTGATCAACCTCCCTGAAGCCCCTATCTTTACTCCCGATGGGCGCATGATAAGGCTCAAAAACGTCGCTACAATAATCCAGGGTCAGGGTCCCATAGAGATAGAGAGAAAAAATCGTCAAAAAATAGTCAGGGTAGAAGCTGACTTATTCAAGAGATCATTGGGATCTGCTACTGGGGATCTTAAGAAGGTTCTATCAACGCTGGATGTTCCATCCGGCGTCACAATAAAATTCGGAGGCGAAGTAGAAGAGCAACGTAAGGTATTTAGAGATCTTACCATTCTGCTCGTGATGGGGATTATACTTGTGTACATGGTCATGGCTTCCCTTTTCGGAAACCTCAGGGATCCTTTTATAATCATGTTTTCTGTGCCCTTTGCCTTTACCGGCGTTTTGTACGCCTTCTACCTCACCGGCACAACCCTCGGAATAATGTCATTCATGGGTGTTGTCATGCTGATGGGCATCGTGGTCAATAATGCCATTGTGCTTCTGGACTATATTCATCTTTTACAGAGAAGAGGTAGACCGCTGTTTGATGCTATCACCGAGGCTGGAAGAAACAGGCTTAGACCTGTGCTCATGACAACTCTTACCACGTTTTTTGGCATGTTCCCCATGGCGGTGTCAAGGAGGGTCGGTGCAGAAACTTGGAATCCCCTTGGTATAACAATGCTTGGAGGACTCTCTGTATCCACCCTTGTAACGCTCGTTCTGGTGCCTACGATTTACTACGTGTTGGAGAGGAGGAAGGAAGGATACAGGAGATAGTAGTTAGGAAAGAGGAAGAGGGGAACTGCAAATCTCGAATCTTGGATGTCGAATGCTGAATAACGGTGAAGGGAGTGTCCACGCGATGAAGATGTTCTTGCTTATATATGATGTAGATTTTGATGAGGAAATGATGGAGGCCTTAACCAAATGCTCTGTCACAGGTTTCACTAAATGGGATAGGGTCTTGGGCAAGGGCGTTCGATCTGACCCTAAAATGGATGACGCCGTATGGCCAGGGTTCAATTGTGCCGTGGCCATTGCTCTACCAGAAGAACAGGAGCACCTATTTCTAAATACAATACGTGAATTGTGTTCTAGTTTGGGTGAAGCTGGTATAAAAATCTATGAATTTCCAGTAAAGGAAGTGGAACTGGCAGAATGCAAACAATGATGAAAAGGAGGAATTATGGGGACCCAAAACGTGGCTCTATTCGCATTCAATGGCGATCCAATGTGCTTGATCCATGTGCTGCTTAATGCTCTAAACATGAAGCAGAAAGGCTACAACATAAAGATAATCATTGAAGGATCTGCCACCAAGCTCATACCAGAATTTACCAAAGACGGAAGCCCTCTCAAACCACTTTATCTGAAGGCCGAGAAGCAAGGCCTCGTGGAAGGGGCCTGCAAAGCCTGTTCCAACAAGATGGGTACCCTTGAAGCGGCCAAAGCACAAGGCTTTGTGCTACTTGATGACATGTCAGGGCACCCAAGCATGTCGCGTTACATGGATGCTGGATACAAGGTGATAAGCTTTTAAGAAAAAGGGGCCTCGAACATGCCACCGAGGCCCCAAGAGGGTTACGTGGGCTTGGCTCTACTTTTGCTCCCCGCCGTAAAGCTCTTTTATCTTGGCCCTGTCGGGCGAGCCATCGTCCTTGAGGGGGATCTCATCCACGAATTCCACGTACTGGGGTTTCTTATATCTCGCAATACGTTGGCCAACAAATTCTATCAATTCTTGAGGCTCCAGCTTCTCACCTGCCTTTAGCTGGCAGACTGCTTTAATGCCCTCTTTCCACTTCGGATCAGGCACACCAAAGACAACGGTCTTCTCAACGGCAGGATGTTGCAAGATCACCTTCTCCACCTCTGCCGGATAAACGTTCTCCCCTCCAGGCTTGATAAGTTCTTTCTCCGCCTTTCGGCCTGCATACCACAGAAACCCGTCCTCGTCGAAGCGACCAAGGTCACCAGTATGATGCCACCCCTCACGAAACGTATAGGCGTTATCCTGTGGTAAATTCCAGTATCCTTTGAAGACCATTGGCCCTCGCATGGTGATCTCGCCCACCTGACCCACACCAACAGGATTATCATAGTCATCCACTAGTCTCACCTCAGCCAGAGGAAGCGGTCTACCAGCCGAACCGGGTCGCTCATTGTACGGCGAGAATGTGGCCACACAAGATGTCTCTGTCTGTCCGTACATACAGTAAAAGGTTCCACCGGTGATCTTCTGATATCGCTCTATGGTCTCTGGCGTATCTATACCCGTTACATGCTGGAGCGTGTCGATAGACATACCAGTCTTTTCGTGCTCGTCCAAGATCGATGCCAGTATCGGCGAAAACACCATCATAAAACTGACTTTCTTCTCATTGATCAATTTCACTGCACTGCCAGCATCAAACTTGCTCATGTTTACATTAAGGGCTCCACCATGGAAGGCGGTAGTGGCCATGAACAGCCCTCCTACATGGAATAAGGGTAGCAGATTTAAATGTACACCTTTGTTTGTCACTCCAAAAAAATAGTCAAAATGCATGTCCGCGCATAGGACATTGCCATGACTCAAAAGTGCACCCCGTGGTCTGCCTGCGACAGCGGCAGTATGTATGATCACGAAACCATCATCCCATGCCACTTCCCGCTTCTCAAACTCCTCACCATTCGTCAACAGTGATCTATACGATGGGAATCCCCCGCCCCCTTCCCCCAAGTGATAATATTCCTTCACGCTGCCAAGTTTATCCCTCACGCTAACAATAGTATCCTCGAAGGACTCGCCAACAAACACCATTTTGGGTCCACAGTCATTTATATTGTATGCCACTTCATCGGCGGAAAGTCGCCAGTTAATAGGGAGCATAATGGCACCGAGGGCGGCCGCCGCGCCGTAAAGCACAAAATAAGGCAAGTTGTTCTTGGACAGCACCGCAATTCGATCACCCTTTTCGATTCCTGCCTTTTGCAGGCCAGATGCCAAGCAATCAACCTCTGCCTTATACTGTGAAAATGTCATGGAGCGGCCATCATCTACTTCATACCATGCAGGGCTGTCCTTGAAGCAGAAGGCATTTCTCTTGATAACATCATAAAACGATAAATCATAAACACCCATGGTATCCCTCAAAAACTCGGGCCGGGCTATTAAGAAGACCCGGCCCTTTATTTCACATAAGCATCATGGAAATGTGGCCTGGAAAGGCACCACTTTCTCTACTCCATCCGCCCTGAAAGTAAAAGATCCTTCCTTCAGCGTAATGGGCACGGAGTAGTTAGGTACCCCTCTCCACCATCTTTCCAGGGCCTGCCACGGACTCCATCCTTTAGCCTTGAGCTTATAACCGCCTGTTACCAGCAAGCTCAACAGAGCTGATCGTACAGTAATCATCGTAGTTGCCCTGATATGGTCAGTCTTTCCAGCGGGTATCCAATAAGAGTCCTGGTTATTGTAAGTTACCAGATCAAAGTCCTTGTCAAAGGCTACCGTAAACTTGAAGCCATCCAAAAGAATCGGATATGGATTGGGATTCGTGATGCTTAACAAGAAGCTCATTGGCAGTGGAGCCCCTCTGTTGCCAGCATCTCCTTTCGTTGGTTTAATCTTCTTGGAGATATACCAGTAGCCGTCATATTGTGGTACCTCAAATGACTCCAGCGTAATGGTGGGAGTCTTAAAGTTCTGGGCTGTCGGTTTTGTCTTCATCCCCGCACAAGAGGCAAGTACCAAGGCCATCCCGAAGATAAGAACCGTTATCCAGATCAACTTCTTATTCATAATTAAACCTCCCTTTTAAGGGTGAAACGCCAATTTCCTTCTGAGCATTAAAAATTATGCTCATTAGGACAAACTCACCTCATGCAGCACTCCAACCAGTGAAATGGTTCCTAAGCGAGCCATCTCTTCCGTCTCTTGTAATGTTTAACGTCTCTAAAGCTCTTTCGGCCACCTTTATCAGTCAGGCCCAGATAAAAATCTTTAATATCCTCATTTTGGCTCAGTTTCTCTGACGTATCGTCCATGACGATTCGCCCGTTCTCCATCACATAGGCATAAGGAGCAACGTTCAAAGCCAGCTTAGCATTTTGCTCCACCAAAAGGATGGAAATTTTCTCCTCTTTATTGAGCCTGGTTATGATATTAAAGATCTCATGGATCAACTTAGGAGCAAGGCCCATGGAAGGCTCGTCCAGCAGCATGAGTTTGGGTTCGGTCATGAGCGCCCTGCCCACAACTGTCATCTGTTGCTCGCCTCCACTCACGAAGCCAGCGATCTCATTTCGCTTTTCCCTCAATCGTGGGAAGTAGTGGTAAACGAGCTCAAGCCCTTCCTTGACCGACCGCGATTTACGCAGGTGCGCACCCACTTTCAAGTTTTCTTCCACAGTGAGGTGCTCAAAAACCCGTCGGCCCTCAATGACCTGGACAATGCCCATTTTAGCGATGTTAGCAGCTCGTTCGTGATGGATCCGTCTTCCCTCAAACTCTATACTGCCATCAGTAACCTCTCCGTCTTCAGTCTTCAGAAGTCCTGAGACTGCTTTCAAGGTAGTACTCTTGCCTGCGCCATTGGCACCCAATAAGGCTACAATACCACCTCGCGGTATCTCAATGGAAACCCCTTTGAGCACCAGGATCACTTCATGGTACCTCACCTCGATATTGTTGATCCGTAAAATCGATTCAGCAGCTTCCAAGAGCCTGACCTCCTCCTTTTCTTACCAGCCGAGCCACTCCTTCTCCCACTTCTCAGGCCATCTTGCCTTGAGGTCCACTCGCTCTACCTCTTGAAATTTTCCGTTTTTCCATACCTGTACGAGGCAACCCGTGGTAGGCCTATGGTCTGCTGAAGTGTAAGTTATAGGAGAGGCGCCGAGCCCTATATCAAAGTTTCTAAAGGTTTCAAAACCCTTTTTCATTATCCCGTCACCGCTTAGATCGCCGGCCTTATCTGCGCGCTTAAGTGCCTCCCAGAGGATAAGGGCATCGCCCCATGCTTGAACCGTGCGGATCAGCCTTTTGCTCTGGGGTACGCCAGGATCATATTTCTTGGCCGCTTCAACCACCTTATCCATGTTCTTATAAGGCTGGCCATAAAATGCGCACGGAGTAGCTCCCATTACGCCCTCGGCTGCTTCACCAGCCAATCGAGGCAGGTTCTCATCGAAGCCCCAGTTGTTTATAATCCAGTCTGCACCAAGGCCCAAAGAATAGGCATCTCTGATGGTGGCGGAAACGCTCATGGTGGTATTCCCGTGCCAGCACAGATCAGGTTTGAATTTCTTGAGTGCCATAATCTGGCTTTTTGTATCCAGTGCAAACAGGGATACGTCTTGGTCTGGCCCTATCTCAAAGCCCAGCATCTTTGCCTGATCTTTTATAGCCTTTATAGGTGCACTGCAGTAAGGGGAAGCAAACATGTATACACAGGCAAACCTTGGTTTCCTTTTTCCATAATCAGGCTTTTTCGGCCATACCTTATCGAACCATGCTGTAATGCATGCCCTTGCATTGGTGGAATAGTCAGAGGAGAAGAATAGATTGTACCTTGTCTTTTTCGGGTCCGTCAGGTGCGCAGAATAGGAAGCCGAGATGTAAGGAATCTTGTCCTTGTTAACTGTAGGCGAAAGGGCCTCGGTATCTCCGGTTCCCCATCCCATGATTGCCACAACACCTAATCTCTTAAGAAGTTTATACTTTGTGATAGCCTCGGGGATTCGATACCCATAATCGAACCAGGTGTACTTTATCTTCGTCCCGTTTACACCGCCGTGGGCATTAATGTACTTAAAGGCTTCTTCCATCCCTAGGGCGTAGTCTTTACCCACATCGGAGGTAGCTCCCGTGGTGTCCATGAGGCCACCAACCCTTAGCGTTTTGGCTACCGCAAAAGCGGAAAAACCTACGACCAATACCATACTCAAAAACAACACCATGATAATCTTAAGATTGTGCTTTTCCATACGCTCCTCCCCCTTTTCTATAAGTTGTTGTTGGCAAAAGGGACTACACCATCAATCGATGATATGACGAAAATTCGCTCACCCCCTTTCTAGTAGGAGAATGGCCAAAGGTTAAAGTAATTCTTCACCTGCCACCACCTATATGCAAGTCCATTCGGCTCGTAAATCAGGAAGGCACATATTGCCAAGCCGAAAGCCGAATCCTTAATATATGCGAAATCCATTAATAGCTTCGGGTAATAATCCGCAAGGGGAATGACCACCCATTGCAGTAATTCCATTATTATTACCATAAATGCAGAGCCAAAGATTGCCCCATGAATCGATCCTGCCCCCCCTATCAGAATCACTCCCACTAACCACAATGACCAGAACCACGGAAAGTGCTCGGGGCTCAGGGCTGCCGTGTTACTGATCCAGAACGCCCCGGCTACACCTGCAAAAAAGCCCGCAACAAAGAAGGCCAGCAGTTTGTACCAAACCACGTTTATACCCAGTGTTTCAGCAGCGATATCATTGTCTCTTATGGCCACCCAGGCCCTACCCACCCTGGATCGCAGCAGGTTCGCCATGACAATCACCATCAGAGTCAGCAGGACGGCCATTAAATAATAGGTTTTTCTCTCGCTATCAATGACCCAGGGACCAAATTTAATTGTTCCGGGAGGCAGGGAAAATGCCTGTCCCCTTCCCCCGATCTTACTTACATACTGCGTAAGAATGAAATCGACTGTTATGAATTGAGCAGCCATTGTGGTCAGAATCAAATAGAATCCCTTCACCTTCGCCGAGGGAAGCCCAAACAGCACACTCCATAGACCACCGAAAGTACCCGCAATGATGATGCTGATTGGATATGCAAGGCCGTGGGCCACAATAAATTTGGGCCAGGGATACTGTAATACCAGTAGGGTACTGGTGTAAGCGCCAACGGCAATAAACGCTGCATGGCCAAGGGTTATCAAACCCGCATAGCCTATAAGCAACTGTACGCCCAGTGCTCCCATGGCCGTATAACCGATCATGGTAGCGACACCCACCCAATACTCGGGGGCTAATAGAGGTACTCCTATGAACATCACCGCGAGTAAAAGGATCATCTTGACTTTGATAAACCTAGTTTGCCACCATCCTTGGTCCTTTTCATAATTCTCGTGGTAGTCCCCACAGGGTAACCATACGTTGGACATAGAAAGCTCTCCTTGCTAGTTGCCTCTAATTTGAAAAAAAGGAATTTTCTCTGCTACCACCAAAATCGTTACTCAATAACCAATGCCAAATTTCAAATGCCAAACACTATGGCTATCAGCAATCAGCAACTTGCCCGAGCGCTTTGCTTTCGGGTAATTCATGGGACGAACAACTATGTCACTCCCGCGTAAGCGGGAGTCTACCATAGCCGATTTTCTGGATTCCCGCTTTCGCGGGAATGACACAAAGCGCTGTCCGTTAGGAGCTTTATTTTTTGGCATTTGGATTTTGGCATTGGTCATTTGTTCCTTTGCCTCGCCCCCCTCTTCCCGCCACAAACCGAAGGCGGGTAAGCTTCTGATTTCTGTATCCTCAGTTTTCCTAGACCCTCTCAATCCTCTCCCAGCCCCACAGGCCATAGGGCTTGAAGAGCAAGAACACTGTCATGAATGCAAAGGGCATAATTTCCTTCACCCCGCCGGGAAAATACTGATCCAGATAGGTTCCGGATAGGTTCTGTAGAACCCCTATTATTATGCCTCCTACGATTGCCCCGGGCACCGAATTCAGGCCTCCCAGAACAACTGCCGGCAAAACCAATAGCCCCAGATACCCGACGGAGATATTAACACCGTTTATGTTACCCAGAAGAGCACCGCCGACTCCAGCACTAATGAATGCAATGGCCCAAGCCGCAGCGTAGACAAAACGCGCACTGACCCCTAAGCTGAGAGCCGCTGTCTCATCGTCTGCAGTGGCCTGCATGGACAGACCCCACCGGGTATACTTGAAAAATGCCACAAACACCACAAGCAGGACAATAGCAAGGATAAAAGACCAGAGATAAACGGGTGAGACCTCTATAAACCCGATTGTTATGGGCTTGAGGGGAAATATGGGAGGATCAAAAACCCTGGTGTCTGTGCCCCATATAAATTCTATCATTCCTTTAAAGAAAAACGACAGACCCACCGTAACCATTATGACCGTCAAAATGGGTTCGCCAATCAGCTTGTCCAAAAAAATTCTCTCTGTTAAAATGCCTAGAATAATGCCTATTACCATTGTACAAAGAACGGCGAAGACAAAAGGGACACCCATCTCATAAAAAGTCAATGTGACATAGGCACCTATAAGAGTGAGCTCTCCCATTGCCAAATTGAGCACTCCCGAGCATTTATAGATGAGCACCCATCCAAGCGCAACGAGGGCATAAATACCCCCGACCATAATACCGGTGGTAAGGGTCATTAAGAAAAGTTCCATTTAGCCCCCCTATCAAACATTTACTTTTTGGACACGCAGGTCCGTCTTAATGCGCTGCTGTCTACCGTCTTCGTAAGTAATAGTGGTATCCATATGAACCACATCAACATCACTATACAACGCCTCAACTATGTCTTTGTACCTCTTCTCAACAAATGCTCTGCGAAGCTTACTCGTACGCGTGAGTTCATCATCATCAGCATCAAAGGCTTTGTACAGGTTTACAAATTTTCTGATTTTAGCCACCTCCGGCAGGTCCTTGTTGGCCTCCTCGATCTGCTTTTGGACTAGATCGTATACGCGCGGATCCTGGCTTAACTCCATGTAACTGGTATAATTAATTTTATGGTCGTCAGCCCACTTGCCCACGACCTGGTAGTCTATGCACATGACGGCAGCAACGTAAGGACGCTTATCTCCTATTACCCATGCCTCCTGGATATATGGACTGAATTTAAGACGCGTTTCCAGGTACTGGGGTGAAAAGGGCCGGCCATCTCTCAGGGTCATGACATCTTTGGATCTATCAAAAACAACCAAATGGCCATCTTCGTCTATAAACCCCCTATCACCCGAATAAAGCCACCCGTTCACCAGGGTTTTCTTGGTAGCTTCCTCGTTCTTGTAATATCCCTGGAAGACAGAAGGGCTGCGGGAGATAATCTCACCCTCTTCTGTAATCCTTACCTCTGTTTGAGGGATGGGGGTACCCACAGTGTCGAATTTAACGTCCCCATCACGGTGTACGATGGATATACCTGCTATTTCAGTCTGTCCGTAAATTTGTTTCAGATTTACCCCCAAAGCATGGAAAAATCGGAAGTGATCGGGCCCCATGGCCGCACCACCCGTATAGGCATGGCGGAGTCTTGACATACCCAAGTGATCCTTCAATTTCTTTTGCACAGTGATATAAGCAAGCCAGTTCAGCACCTTCCAGTACCACGGGATAGGCTTTTTTTCAAACTTCAGATTAGCAACCTTATATCCAACCTTTGTGGCAAACTCATAAAATTTTCGCTTGGTCCAGGTGGAGTCAATATATTTGACCTGCACGCGGCGAGTCATTCCTTCGTACAGCCTCGGAGGAGCGAACATCACGTGAGGCCCAATTTCTCGTATGTTCTCTTGTGCTGTCTCTGGCTCTTCTGGGAAGTTTAAGGTGTAACCTACTTGCAGACCGCACGAAATAGACATCATCTGCTCGCCAATCCATGCGAAGGGCAAATACGACACGAAGTCATCAGTGTCGTAGCAGGGATCAACCGCCATGAGGTTATGCCCCATAGTCAACATGTTCCAGTGGCTGAGAAGTGCTCCTTTAGGCAATGCAGTGGTTCCTGATGTGTAAAACAGCAAGCAGATCTCATCGCCATGGCCATCCTCTATCATCTTCTCGAATAGATCAGGTTCCTTTTTGGCCAGTTGCCTGCCCCGCTTTTGCACCTCCCTAATACTCATCAGGAAATCCTGATGGTAGTTCCGCATTCCTTTTGGATCATCCCAGATTACCCACTCCAGATGAGGGCATTCATCCTTAATAGCCAGCGCCTTGTCTACCTCCTCCTGGGTCTCCCCCACGAAAAACTTGGCATCTGAATGATCAACTATGTACTTCACCTCATCAATCATGCAATCCTGGAATAGCCACACCGCTATTGCCCCGGCACACAGCGCTGCCATTTCAGCCCACAGGCCTTCAGGCCGATTGTCCCCGATCATGGCCACTTTGTCACCTTTTTTGAGCCCCAGGCTTACCATTCCAAGGCAGAGGTATTTCACATTCTCATAATAGTCCTGCCAAGTGTAGGGCCGCCAAATCCCAAACTCTTTTTCTCTCATGGCCACCTTGTCTCTTCCGTATTTCTTGCACTGTCTGAGAAAAAGCTTCGGGATCGTGAGGTCCTTAGTAATCTCTATCTCCGCTCCGGCCATCTAGTAGCTTACCTCCTTGTGGCGTATAAGTCCTCTGCCCCTAGATATGCATTTACCACATCCGGATTCTTCTGGACCTCCTCCGGGGGGCCGTCTATCACTGGGTTCCCAAAATTTAACACAAACACTCGGTCAGAGATATCCATGACAACGCCCATGTCATGCTCCACCAGTATACAGGTGACTTTCCAACGTTTCTCCTCATTGATGTCCAAGATGAAACGGGCCATGTCTTCCACTTCTTCAAGATTGAGCCCCGCAAGGGGCTCATCCAGCAACAGAAGTTCGGGGTCCAGAGCAAGGGCCCGGCCCAACTCTACCCGCTTCTGGAGTCCATAGGGAAGCATATGTACTGTCTTGTCACGAATACTCTCTATCTCCAGAAGGTCTATAATCTCTTCCTCGATGAATTTTCTGGTTTCTAATTCCTCACGCTTCGTCTTGCCCACATATATGGAGCCGCTTATGATACCCGACTTTAGATGAACATGCCTGCCTAGGCGTATGTTATCTAGTACCGTCATTCCCCCGAATAATTCAATCTTTTGGAAGGTTCTGGAGATGCCAAGTTGCGCTCGCTTGTAAGGCCTCAAATGATTGATCTTCTGGCCTTTGTAATAGATATTGCCCTTTTGAGGTCTGTATAAGCCATTGATACAGTTCATCATAACCGTCTTTCCGGCGCCATTTGGCCCTATGATCGAGTGGATTTCACCCTTCTTGACCTCAAGGCTCACGCCGTTAAGGGCGGCAACCTTTCCAAAATACATATGAATATCTTCAAGTTTAAGGAGAGTCTCGCCTTCTTTAACATCCGGAAGCTGAGCCATATTACCAGGCCTCCATTAACGGGGATGAGAGCGTTGATGGGACTAGACTTGTTAGTCTTGGCAAAAAACGCCTTTACCCATACTTATTAACTTTCCTTTTGTCAACTGCTTTTGTCCTGCAAATCTTTTAAAACCACACCCCCACGGCATTTACGCTCAGTGTATTCTACTTGCTACACAAGTCTCGAAATCCTGATCTCTGGCATCAGATGTTTCCTGCACTGATTCAAGAAGTACTCGTCAGTCATGCCTGCTATGAAGTCCCTCACCACCCCTGCAGGGGGAGTGTTCTCTTTATACTCTGGCGCCATACCTTCAAGAAAGCCCGTGAATATGTCCGAATCTTTATTCCCCTTCTCAAGATCAGCGAGGAACTTCTCAAAAAGCAATTCAAACATGAGTTTGACCTTTGGGGTCTGCTCCTTCACTTTCTCGCTACTGTAAATCCTCCTGTGGTTGAATTCCTTCAATTGCCCCAAGGCCTCGGCTATATCCTCGCTGAAACTCACGAAAGGTTTATCCAGGCTATTCACCACAAGATCCTCCACCAATCTATAAACTATTGTTCCATTCTTGTCTCCGAGTACCTCCTTGCACTGCCTCGGTATTTCTTCCCTCTGGATAAGCCCCAGGCGTATGGCATCCTCTATATCTCTTCCAATGTAACTAATGGTGTCGGCCATCCTCACCACACAGCCTTCAAGGGTCATCGGCCAAGTATCGCTGGACGGGTCTGCCTCCTTGGCCTCTATTTCTTTGTCCAGTTGCTCAAAATCCTTATGCCAGTTGGGGGTCAGGGCCTTGAGGTGGATCTCCCCGTTGTGGCAAAAGATTCCGTCGAGCACCTGCAGGGTCAGATTCCACCCTCGCCCTTTCCTCTCAATCTGCTGCAGAAAACGAACACTCTGAATATTGTGGAGGAAGGGGCCCAATCCATGAGCACGGCACAGTTCGGAAAGAAACATCTCCCCATCATGACCAAAAGGGCTATGGCCTATATCATGGCCCAGCGCTATGGCCTCAATAAGATCCTCATTGAGCCGAAGAAGCCTGCCTATGGTCCTGGCTATCTTTGAGACAAGTTGAACATGCAAAACTCGATGCGTTATGTGATCATTCTTAATAAGGTAGAAAACCTGGGTTTTGTCTATGTAGCGGGAATAGGCGAGAGAATGTAGGATTCGGTCTGTATCGACAGAGAACTGTTGTCTGTGGCCCAAGACGATGCTTTCTTCCTGTCTTTTTCTGATTGCGAACCGGCTCTTACAGGCAAACTCCGAGAGCTTTGCATCCTCCAGTTGGTCAAGATGTTCTCTGAGTCTCAACAGTACGTCCCTGTGTTCTTCGTTGCGCATCTGTAAATAGCCTTATCTTCGGAGTGCTACCGGAACTGTCTAACTCTACATGTGGTTGAGCAAGGGAAAGGACCCGTTGCACCCTTGTCCTGTGCTAACCCGATAGGGATTTACGCCAATAGCAACCAGAATTTTGCTTGCCACGATGCCGATGAAATGTTAATAAAGAAAATTTGGTTTGCGAATTTCAGCTCGCCCCCAGTTTTGGCTCACCATAGCCAACAACGGTGGCCACGCAAATTATATTAGAAATTATAGCAGCCAAAATAACATTTCTCAAGGGACACACCGGCTCCGTCGGGGCCGTAAATCCGCACACCCGGCATCATGGCCCGGTGCCCCCCGGCAGGGGTATAGGAATAACCCGGGTGGAGGAAAAATACCGAGCAAGGGGCATTGCCCTGTGAAGGAGGATTAAATGGCAAACGTAACTATGAAAGAACTGTTGGAAGCAGGTGTCCACTTTGGCCATCAGACTAGGCGCTGGAACCCCAAAATGAAACCTTACATCTTTGGAGCCCGAAACGGCATTCATATCATTGACTTACAAAAGACTGTGCGCCTTTTTAAGGTGGCATACGACTTTGTCGTTCGGACAGTAGCGGAAGGCTATTCCGTGCTCTTTGTAGGCACCAAGAAGCAAGCGCACGACTCTATTATAGAAGAGAGCGAACGCTGCGGCATGTTCTACGTGGTGAACAGGTGGCTGGGAGGTACGCTGACCAATTTCCAGACTATCAGGAAGAGCGTGGCTCGACTCAAGGAACTGGAGGCCATGAAAAGAGAGGGCGGATTCAGCCGGTATACAAAGAAAGAGGCCCTCAAGATGGAGAAGGAACTCGTAAAGCTGGAAAAAAACCTAGGTGGGATAAAAGACATGGATGAATTGCCGGGGGCCCTGTTCGTAGTGGATCCTAAAAGAGAGCGCATAGCAGTAAGAGAGGCAAGGAAACTAAAGATTCCCGTCGTGGCGATCGCTGATACCAACTGTGATCCAGATGAAATAGACTTTATCATCCCTGGAAACGATGACGCCATTAGGGCCATTAGGCTGTTCTGCTCCAGGATCGCTGATGCTTGCGTAGAAGGTCATAATTTGGCTGAAGAGCGGCTAAGGGCCGAGGCTGAGGCCAGGGAGGCAGCACAATTGGTCGAGGAAGAAAAGGCGGAAGAGGAAGCTGTCGCTGGGGAAGAAAAACAACTGGGACCTGAGGTGATTGTTATTCCCAAGCGTTCTGACGCTAAGGAGGCTGCCGAGCCTGAAGAGGCGACACCAGAGGTCGAGTAAGTGATGCCTCTGGATTAAAAACATAGCGAAATAACAGGATTATTATCCTTTATAATAATTAAGTGCACGAAAGGAGATTGCCGTGGCAGTTACAATGGAGTTGATCAAGGAATTGAGAGAAAAAACGGGTGTTGGAGTCATGGACTGCAAGAACGCGCTGAATGAGTGTGGTGGCGATCTGGACAAGGCCATTGACTATCTGAGGAAAAAAGGAATTGCCACAGCCAAGAAGCGTGGCGGCAGGGCAACTTCACAGGGACAGGTTCAAGCCTATATCCACGCCGGAGGCAAGATAGGGGTCCTTGTCGAGGTCAACTGCGAGACAGATTTTACCGGCAAGACTGAGGATTTTTCTAGCTTCGTAAAAGACATAGCCATGCAGATAGCCGCTACAAGCCCTGTTGCGGTGGACCGGGACAGCATCCCTGCTGAACTCCTTGAGAGGGAAAAGGAGATATATGCTTCGCAGGCCAAGCAGATGGGAAAGCCAGAGAAGGTAATTGAAAAAATTGTAGAGGGTAAAATGAAAAAGTTTTACTCCGAGGCCTGTCTACTTGAGCAGCCTTTTGTAAAGAACCCTGACATCACGGTGCAAGATTATATGAATGAACTGATAGCCAAGACAGGGGAAAATATCGTAATCAGACGCTTTGTACGATATCAACTCGGGGAGCCTGATGAATAATGAAAGGCCCAGATTCAATCGGATCCTTTTGAAACTGAGCGGCGAAGCCCTGGCAGCTAAGGGGCAGGCCATTGGGCCTGGGACGATCCTTCGCATCGCAAAAGAAATCGCATCAGTCCATAATTTGGGGGTGCAGGTTGCCATCGTAATAGGTGGGGGAAATATATTCAGGGGGCTACGGGCCAAGCACTACGCCATGGACCGGGTAGTGGCAGACCACATGGGAATGCTGGCCACCGTTATCAATGCCCTTGCGCTGGCAGATGCGCTTCGTTCAACAGGAGTTGATGCCGAGGTAATGACTGCCATGGAGATAAAAGGGATTGCTGAGCCATTTGCAAGAGATCGTGCCCTGGATCACATGGAAAGACATCGTATTGTCGTGTTTGGCGGTGGCACAGGTAATCCGTATTTTACCACAGACACTGCTGCAACGCTCC
Organism: uncultured Desulfobacteraceae bacterium; assembly: GCA_964485655.1. Classification (GTDB taxonomy): domain Bacteria; phylum Desulfobacterota; class DSM-4660; order Desulfatiglandales; family Desulfatiglandaceae; genus B111-G9. The sequence continues at coordinate 12,036 of CAZAKC010000021.1, read as the reverse complement.
GGGCCTGCGAAATCCGCGCCGATGCATTACTCAAGGCCACAAAAGTTGATGGAGTCTTTGATGCCGACCCTGTAAAGGTCCCTGATGCAAAATTCTTCCCCACGCTCACATATACTGAGGTGATCCAAAGGGGACTCAGGGCAATGGATCTGACTGCCATCTCGCTAGCCATGGAGCAAAGCCTGCCGATCGTGGTGTTTAACTTGCTCAAAGAAGGAAACATTGTCAATGTTGTAACAGGAAAACCCACGGGAACCGTAATAGGGGAGACTAAAAATGAAGGATGAAATTCTATCGGACCTTCGCAAAAGAATGGGGAAAACCGTTGAGGCCCTAAAACGCGAATTCAATAAGATTAGAACAGGCAGAGCCACTCCCGCCTTACTGGAAGGTATTAAAGTGCAATGTTATGAAACCCAGATGCCGATTGAGCAAGTGGCGTCAATTTCTGTACCCGAAAGTCGCCTGATCGTTATCCAGCCATGGGACCAATCGATCATAGGGGACGTGGAAAAGGCAATCCTGAAATCTGAACTTGGTCTGACCCCTATGAATGATGGTAAGATAATCAGGATCGCCATACCCCCCCTTACAGAGGAAAGGCGGAAGGAGCTGGCTAAGCTGGCCAAAAAGATTGCCGAAGAGAGCAAGATTGCTATACGAAATCAGCGGCGCGATGCAAATGAAATGTTCAAAGATCTAAAAAATGAAAAAGAAATCTCTGAAGATGAATTTTACAAGTACCAGAACGAAGTGCAGAAGATAACCGATGAGTTCATCAAGAAGATAGATGAGGTCACAGCCCAAAAAGAAAAAGAGATCCTGGAATTCTGATCCCCTGGCCCTTGCCCATCCGCCCTGCCCTATTCCATAAGGAGTCGGCACTGATCTGTGTTTTTGCACCTGACCCCCGACCGCCAGACCTCTCCTGCGCGCAGGGACAATTTTGTGTTGAAATACAACGCAATACAGGGTAGGTGGAATGAACAAGCTTAATGGAAGGATAATCTATTTTAAACGCCCCAGTTGGACTTTTTATGAAACTGTTAACTTCGAGGTCATTTCTCATTGGACACCAAGATTGCGAGCAAAATTGACAAAAAGGCCCTCCCCCTTCACGTAGCCATTATCATGGACGGCAACGGACGATGGGCAAAAAAGAGAGGCCTGCCTAGGATCCGCGGTCACCAAGAAGGTGCAAATACTGTGCGGAAGGTAGTAAAGGCCACCCGGGAACTGGGCATCCCCTGGCTCACACTCTATGCCTTTTCCGAGGAGAACTGGAAGCGCTCAGAGCTTGAAATAAAGGCCCTGATGAATCTTCTGGAGAAGTTTCTGAAAGATGAACTGGAAGAAATGAAGGAAAATGGTATACGGCTTCGCGCAATCGGGAGTCTTCACAAACTTCCGCCAAGCACTCGCGAACTGTTGTCGCGGACGATTGAGATAACATCTTCGGGCCAAAGCATGACCCTTACATTGGCTCTTAGCTATGGAGGTAGACAGGAAATCATTGATGCTGTCACAAAAATCGCCACCAAAGTGGAAAAAGGCGAACTCAGGGCAGAGCACGTCGATCAAAGTCATCTCAGAGCATTCCTTTATCAACCCGAAATGCCCGACCCTGATTTGCTCATTCGCACAAGTGGTGAGTATCGGATAAGCAATTTTCTGCTGTGGCAGATCGCCTATACTGAGCTTTATATAACGCAGACATTGTGGCCGGATTTTACGAGGGAAGAGTACATGAAGGCCCTGGCTGAGTTCGAGCGGAGGGAAAGAAGATTTGGCGCTGCTGAATAGCCTGAACTAAACCACGAATCTGGAGTTTCGATGCATCTCAAACGCTGGCTTACGGGTCTTATACTGGCAGTCGTTTTGGTTGTCCCCCTTTTTGTGAGGCATAGGTTGCCTTTCCATATTGTGCTGGCCCTCATATCCATTATTGCCATGAGAGAAGTATTTCATCTATTTGATGATGCCCCACCCCTCCCCCTTTGTCTGGTGGCGTACGGGTTAAGCTCAACCTTATTCGTAGCCATATTCTTTGGTATGATCCAATACTGGCCCCTGATCGTAGTCGGCTGGACCCTGGTCCCTATGGTAGGGGTGGTCCTCTTGCGCAACCGGACAGAGATAAGTATGTACGAGGGTGTAACAAGAGCAATTTTTGTGCCCTGTTATGTCGCTCTTCCCCTTGCCATGCTTGCCCTTATATTCCGCTACCCAAAGGGCAACCTCTGGGTTTTGTTCCTCTTCGTATGTGTGTTTGCGGGAGATACGGGGGCATTTTATTTTGGCAGATTGATGGGCAGGCATAAGCTAATTCCTTCCGTCAGCCCGGGTAAGACATGGGAAGGCGCAATGGGAGGAGCCTTATGCTCCGTACTCGCAGGCCTCTGGTATCTACGCATCGTGAGGATAGATAAACTGGGGATCAATACAGCTTTGCTACTTGTTGGAATAACCGTCGTGGCTCAATTGGGGGACTTAGCTGAATCACTCCTTAAAAGAACTCAGGGCAAAAAAGACAGTGGATCCCTTCTGCCCGGGCACGGGGGAATTCTGGACAGGATAGATGGCCTGCTTTTTGCTATACCTTTGCTGTATCTGTACTTAATATTGCCTTGATGGGACAAGGAAAATATGGCGAAAGCGAAAAGAAAAAGAGTTGTATTGCTTGGCTCCACAGGTTCCATAGGTCTCAGTACCTTGCGGGTGTTGAGACTTCACCCGGATAAGTATGAGATAGTTGGTCTGGGAGCAGGCAGAAATATCCACCTCCTGGCCCAACAAATCCAGGAGTGGGGTCCAAAAAAAGTTGCTGTCCAGGACAAAATTACCGCAGACTTGCTCTCAGCTACCCTTCCCAAGGATGTTGCTGTTCAAATACTCCACAGCACAGGAGGGTATGTGGAGCTTGCAACGATGCCAAGCGTAGATACGGTTGTATCAGCTCTCAGCGGGGCCGTGGGGCTTGTTCCAACCTTCGAAGCCATAAGGGCAAAGAAGGAGGTTGCCCTAGCCAACAAGGAAACAATGGTCATGGCAGGTCAGCTCATAATGGCTGAATCCTCATTAAGGGGTACCACAGTATTACCAATAGACAGCGAGCATAGTGCTATATTACAATGCCTTAGAGGCCATAGTTCCGAGGATGTGAAGAGAGTAATTCTTACCGCCTCGGGAGGTCCCTTCTTGGGATGCAGACCGGAGGCCCTGGCCAAAGTTACCGCCCAGGATGCACTGAAGCATCCTAACTGGCAAATGGGCCCGAAAGTAACTATTGACTCCGCTACACTGATGAACAAAGGCCTTGAGGCTATAGAGGCTAAATGGTTTTTTGATCTTCCTATGGACAAAATAGCAATATTAATACACCCTCAAAGCATTGTACATTCCATGGTTGAGTACAAAGATGGCTCCGTAATAGCCCAGCTTGGTATGCCGGACATGACCATTCCCATTTCCTATGCTCTAGCCTATCCCCGCCATCTTGAAACAGATGCACCTGCTCTCAACCTGAGTGAATTAGGCACTCTAGCCTTCGAGCCTGTGGACACCGAGAAGTTTCCTTGCCTATCCCTGGCCTTGGAAGCAGCACAAGTAGGAGGAACTATGACCGCTGTCTTAAATGCTGCCAACGAGGTAGCAGTCCAGGCTTTTCTGGATGAAAAAATACGATTCACCGATATTGCGGTGCTAATAAGAAAAACCATGGCCTTGCACAAGCCTGAACCTGTGAAGAGCCTCGGTACTGTGTTGAAAGCCGATGCATGGGCAAGGGAAAAGGCACAGGAGTTTCTCGCCCAGGACTTCGGCACCGGAGTCCACGGAAGGTAGATATGGATATATTTATTTACTATGTTATTCCATTTATATTGGTCCTGGGGATTTTGATCTTTTTCCACGAATTTGGTCACTTTATTGTGGCAAAATATTTCAATGTTAAGGTCCTCAAGTTCTCCTTGGGATTCGGCAACAAGGTTATAGGGAGAAAAATCGGAGAAACGGAATATGTCATCTCTTCCGTTCCCTTAGGGGGATACGTCAAGTTGCTTGGCGAAGGGGCCGATGAGGATCAAGAGATATCTGCGCAAGATGAAGCCCGATCCTTCAACAACCAACCCGTACTGAAACGCATAGCCATTGTATGTGCAGGTCCTGTCTTTAACCTTCTTTTTGCCCTCATAGTTTTTTCGCTGTTTTACCTTGTTGCAGGTTATCAGGTAATGACCCCGGAGATCGGCCAGGTGAGGGATAACTCTCCTGCCTCCCATGCGGGCATGAAAAAGGGCGACATAATAGTAGCCATTTCAGGCAAGCCCATAGAATCCTGGGACCAAATAAAGGACGTTGTCCAAAAAAATGCCGGCACACCGCTGGACATAGTCGTTAAGCGGGGATCGAAGACCATAGATCTCAGGGTTGTCCCCGAAGTATCAACCATGAGAAACATCTTTGGTGAAAAGGTTAAGACCGCTTTGATAGGGATAGTGGCAGCGGGAAAGTTCAAGACAATCGACCTTGGCCCAGCCGAAGCAATATCCCAGGGATTCAAGAAGACCTGGGATGTCACCAAACTCACCTGCTTGACCATTGTAAAGCTATTCGAAAGGGTCGTTCCAATCAAGACTCTTGGTGGCCCTATCCTTATTGGGCAGATGACAGGTGAATTAGCAAAACAGAATCTGGCCTATCTTTTTCCTTTTATGGCTGTTATCAGCGTGAACCTGGGGATATTAAATCTTCTTCCTGTGCCTATCCTTGATGGAGGCCTTATACTGTTCTTGTTGATTGAGCTTATACTGGGAAGACCCATAAGCTTGAAGAAACGTGACCTTGCACAGAAAGTCGGCTTAATCTTACTTATCATGTTGATGATGGTGGTGATGTATAACGACATCACCAGAATATTCAAATAGGAAGTCCAGTGATCCTTGCATTTAACACTTCTACCCTGCGGTCGTCTCTGGCATTGATAGAAAAGTCGGGCGCCATTTCAGGTGAGATCTTCCTCAACACTGGCAAACAACATTATGGCGCATTATTCCCTTCATTAGATTTACTGTTAAATAGCGTTGCCGTTAAATTAGATGATATCACTTGTGTGGCCGTGGCCGTGGGCCCTGGCAGCTTTACTGGCCTGAGAGTAGGGCTTTCAGCCGCTAAAGGGCTGGCCCATGCGCTTGGGGTCCCCATTGTTGGGGTGAACAGCCTTGAGGCTCTCGCTGCACAGGTTTTTCACCCATCACTACCTATCACAGCATTGTTGGAGTCCCGACGAAACGACGTGTTTGCCGCCCAGTTCAGGTGGGCGGGTGGTGAACGGCTTATAAGAGTCACCCACGAACAGTGCCTGCCGTACGAATCTCTCATCTCTCGGATTGAGCTGCCCTCGCTCTTTATCGGAAGCGATTATCAAACTCAGTCCCTTATTCTCAGAGAGACGATAGATACCGGCCTGATTCTTGCACCCTCTCACATGTGGGCTGCAAGGGCTTCGGCTGTTGCATACATAGGCCTGCGAAGATATGAGTCAGGCCAGGCAGATGACCCGGCCACTTTGGTACCTATTTACCTGAGGCCTCCTGATATCAGGCCTAATCCTTATCTCCGGACGGATGCGATCAAAGAAACAGAACTAGTAGGCGATTAAAATGCGTGCAGGGACAAAAAGCCCACATAATGTATATCCACCTTGGCAGGTGCCTCCATGTATCTTGCTAAAATCTCAGTCTGGATAAAAGCTGCGATTGGTATAAAGGATTGACACTTAACTAGGTTAGAATATAATGCGGGACAACAGACAGACGGCTTGCGCCGCGTAGATACATGGACAATTCGAGATCGGCACTATCAGGCGGATTATAACCATTGCGTAACAATATAACACATCCCTTTGCTTACGGCAGGCTACCCATAGCAAGAGAAGGGCTCCCTTTTGTAGCAGGGTCACTGGCCCTGACACTATTGGCGTTGTTGACACACTTTCAGGTGTTAGCTGGCTTCTTCGCTATCTTGATGTGCTTTATCTTGTATTTTTTCAGGGACCCTGAGAGACCCTTGCCCGTGGAGCAAAATGCGTTAGTGGCGCCTGCTGACGGGACAGTCCTTGAAATAGAGAAGCTAGGCCCGTCCCAGAGTCCATTAGAGGTTGAAACTATAAAGGTCAGTATATTTATGTCCTTATTTAATGTTCATGTAAATCGCTCGCCTGCCGAAGGAATAGTTGAAAATATTGCCTATGAACCGGGCAGATTCCTGTCAGCTAATCTTGATAAGGCATCCGCTTTAAATGAAAAAAACAGGATCTTTCTGCATAATCCTTCTGTGGGAAGGATCGTTTTGATCCAGATAGCGGGATTGATTGCCCGGAGGATAGTTTGCTGGATAAGCAAGGGACAAAGATTATCAAAAGGACAGAGGGTGGGGTTAATCAGGTTTGGCTCAAGGGTTGAGGTTTTTCTGCCCTCGGTGTGCAAGATCGTGGTTGAAGCAGGGCAAAAAGTAAGGGCTGGCCAAAGCATAATAGGGTATACGCCATGAAATCAAAAAGAAAAAAACGTATCAGGAGAGAGCGAAAAAGAGGAATATACGTAGTTCCCAATCTTTTCACTTCAGCAAGTCTGTTTGGAGGCTTTTACGCGATCATTGCTGCAATCCAGAACAGATTTGAAGCGGCAGCCATTGCCATTTTGGTTTCTTGTCTATTTGACGCATTGGATGGCAAAATAGCCCGATATACCCACACAAATAGCCATTTTGGCACAGAATATGACTCTCTTTCTGACCTGGTGGCTTTCGGGGTGGCACCCGGGATCCTAGCCTTTCAGTGGGCCCTTTCCCCATACGGGAGGCTTGGTTGGCTGGCCTGTTTTACTTATGTGGTATGTGGAGCGCTTCGTTTGGCGCGATTTAACGTTCAGGTCAGCGTTCAAGACCCCGGGTTTTTTAAGGGCCTGCCCATCCCCGCTGCTGCAGCATTCATTTCTTCATTGATTCTCTTTACAGGAGCCCTTGGGGCCACTGGCTCGTCTTTGCACTGGCTGGCCCTAGCCGTTGTTTATGGCCTCGCCTTTTTTATGGTCAGTGGGCTTGATTACTTCAGCTTTAAGAAGATTGAAATCCGCAAGCAAAAGCCTTTTAACGTGCTTGTCTCTATTATTTTGATGATGGTAGTAGTAGCTTATAGACCGCGGATTGTGCTGTTTTTCATTATAGGTGGGTATGTGGTTTCTGGACCGATAATAACTGTTGCACGAACAAGGATCAGAAAAGCGCCATCTAAAGTCTCAGCGATGGACCTGCCATTCATCAGCACGGAGGATGAAACCGAGGAGGGGGCCGATACTCAACCGGTTCATTGATTGTCCATGCGTATTACCGGTGGCGAGGCCAGAGGAAAAATTCTGTGCTCTTTTAAAGGACTCAGCATCCGGCCCACTTCTGACCAAATCAGGGAGGCAATATTCAACATACTGGGGCAAGGTTTCGGCGGTAAAAGAGTCCTAGACCTTTTTGCAGGTACCGGTTCACTTGGCCTTGAGGCGTTGAGCAGAGGGGCAACTGGCGCCGTTTTTATAGATGCGTCACGCCAAGCAATTGCCTTGATAAGAAAAAATTTGGAAATATGTGGGTTTGCGCATAGAGCAATGGTTTTCAAAAGAGATCTCAGGAAACGTCTTCCCACGCTCAACTCTATGGGAGGGGCACCTTTTCATGGGGTATTCCTAGATCCTCCCTATAGGCAAGGGCTGGTCCTTCGCACTCTCGAACGGCTTGTTGAGCGCGGGACTCTGGCAAAGGACGCCGTTGTGATGGCGGAAACATACAAGACGGAGGACCTGCCCGGGGAAATAGAGGGTCTTGAGTTGATCGACCAGAGAGTCTACGGAGATACGAAAATCAACTTCTTCCACTGGAGAGGGAAATAATGACTAAATGCCTGGCCATATATCCCGGGACTTTTGATCCCATCACAAACGGACACCTCAGCATTATCAAACGGGGCCTTAAGATCTTCGAGCGACTCATAATAGCAATACTACACAACCCCCAAAAAGCACCCTTATTTACTCTTGAAGAGCGAATAGAAATGATACGAGAGTCCATCAAGGGAATTCCGAATGTGGAAGTAGATTACTTTGATGGCCTACTCATAGATTATGCTGTAAGGAAAGAGGCCACAGTTATTCTCAGGGGATTAAGGGCCATGTCGGACTTTGAATACGAATTTCAAATGGCCTTGATGAATCGTAAGCTGAACAGGGAAATACAATCGGTCTTCCTGATGACTGATTATAAGTGGTTCTATACCAGTTCAACAATAATCAAAGAAGCAGCACGCTTTGGGGGTGATGTAAGCGGACTTGTACCTGAAATAGTAAATAGCAAGCTTAAGGAAAAATTTTCTCTGCCAAAAAATACTTGACAGCTAAAAGAGCTTAAGCCATATTCTTTGCTTATAAATTCCGCTAGATTAAAGCTCTCATAAGTCGGTATTACGAGGAGGTTCTGAGGTGGCCCTTACTAAGGAAAAGATCATCAACAGTATTTACCATCAGGTAGGATTAAGCAAGAGCCAGTCACGAGCTGTAGTGGAGAAATTGTTTGAACTTATCAAGCAGACGTTGGAAAACGGCGAAGACATCCTCATCAGCGGCTTTGGGAAATTCGTGGTCAAAGAAAAGGCAGCCCGCCGCGGAAGAAACCCCCAGACAACGGAAGATTTGCAGCTACGGGCCAGAAGAGTCGTGGTTTTCAAGACCTCGGGTGTATTAAGAGAAAAAATTAACAAGGGTCTTACAGACTGACGACAAAGGCCTCCTCAAACCCAAACCTTTTCAATTTGTCCCTTACCAGATTTGCCTGACCTAAAGTTTTTGAACGCGATACCCTTACTCTGAATATGGTCTCTCCCTTCTCTGTGGCCTTTTTAACCGGAACCACTTCAACGTATCGGAAAAGGGTCTTTAATCTGTCGGCAATGCTCAGTGCATTTTGTCGATTAGTAAAGGCACCAATTTGCACAGTAAAAGCGCCCTGGCGAATATTTGGAACCCGTAGAATCGGACTCCGGCCCACGGGAGAGTTCCAGACCCCAACCTGCATCCCAAGGATTATTAGTTTTACACTTCCCACACCAGGCCCCAGTAATCCGATCCGCTTAGCCGCCCCATAAGACAAGTCAATGATCCTTCCCTTCACAAAGGGTCCCCTATCGTTTATTCTGACCACAGTGCTCTTGTGATTTTTCAGATTCACGACTTTCACAAATGTGCCCAGAGGCAATGTCCTGTGCGCCGCTGTCATGGCGTGCATATTGTAGACTTCACCACTTGAGGTCTTTTTGCCGTGAAACCTGGGCCCATACCACGAGGCCCTCCCATACTGGACGAATCCGGCCATGTTAGCCAGTGGATAATACTTCTTACCATTTATCCATAGCGGCTTCCCCAGGCGGGAAATCTCTGTTACGTGGATCAGTATGAATTTTTCAGCAGGCGGGGGCGGAATCTCAACAACAGGTGCCCTCCGTGCACAATTGCTGATATTCATTACCACCAATGCCAGTGATACAATTCCCACCACCCTGCTAAGCGCCTTTGCCGAAGCCAGGACTGTCCGTTTCTCACGATCTTCTACCATTACCCCACGATGCCCCTAATCTGCCCATTTTTGCTTGACAAATTTAGCCCATTTTCCTAGATTACGCAATGTAACTATATTGTAACTACATTGTAGTTATATAACAGCCACACATCTTGAAATAGCGCTGCAAACTGGAGGTTCCTATGAGGCTCAGAGATAAAATCGCACTGGTTACAGGCAGCAGTCGCGGAGTGGGCCGCGCGGTTGCCTTGGGCTACGCTCAAGAGGGTGCAAAGGTAGTGATAAACTACTCATCTAGTGAGGCCGCTGCAAGTGAGGTTGTACAGGAATGTAAGAAAATTGGCGCTGAAGCTATAGCGGTAAGGGCAGACGTGGCGAAGAAATCCGATGTGGAAGCCCTATTCAAAAGCGCCATTGACGAGTTTGGAAGGATTGATATCCTGGTTAACAATGCAGGATTTACCCGCCCTGCCATGCTTGTCAAGATGACCGAAGAGCAGTGGGATCAGGTGGTTGATATCCACATGAAAGGAACATTCCTTTGCTCTCAGGCCGCTGCACGCCAAATGAAAGAGCAAAACAGCGGAAAGATCATCAACGTAACCTCAGTGGCTGGGATCGTGGGGACCGTGGGGCAGGTGAATTACAGTGCAGCCAAGGGCGGCATAATAAGTATGACAAAATCCATTGCCCGAGAATTGGCCAGGTACAACATCTGTGCAAATGTGATTTCCCTGGGAATTGTGGCCACCGATATGACAGAAAAGATAAGGACCGACGAAAAATTAAGAGATATTTATATAAACAGAATATTGCTCAAGAGGTTTGCAGAGCCAAGTGATATCGTCCCAGCATTTGTGTTCTTAGCTTCAGATGAAAGCAATTATATCACCGGTCAATTGGTCTGCGTAGACGGCGGCTATGGGATGATATGAGTTAAGGCCAATAGGTAAATGGATCGAATGAGGTAACATGGTTCAATATTAACGAGGAGGGCTATTATGGCAGGAGTACCGGACAAAATAATGACATGGCAGATGGTACAGCCTACTGCTAAGGATAAGGAAACGGGTGAAATTATACCGGGGAAATTGGAAAAGAAAGAGATACCCGTACCTGAGCTCGAACCGGGAGAGGTCCTAGTTGAGGTGGCGGGGTGTGGAATTTGTCACACTGATTTGGGTTATTTTTATGATGGGGTACCCACAGTGAACAAGCCACCCCTGACACTTGGCCATGAGATATCAGGTACAGTGGTAGCAGGAGACGACGTCTGGATCGGCAAGGAGGTAATCATCCCTGCGGTCATGCCTTGTAGACAGTGCTATCTTTGTAAAACGCGCAGAGGTAATCGCTGCCTGAGCCAAAAGATGCCAGGCAACAGCCTGGGTATCTATGGCGGCTTTTCCAGCCATATACCAGTACCCAGCATAGACCTATGCGAAATCAAGAACCGCGGCAACTTTCCACTTGAGAAACTGGCTGTTGTAGCCGATGCGGCTACTACCCCGTATCAGGCCATCAAGAGATCAGGCTTGGAACCTGCTGACAATGTAATAGTAATAGGCATAGGTGGCGTGGGCCAGTATGTAGTTCAGGAGACCAAGGCCCTCGGAGCAGGCACAGTAATCGCCATAGATATTGTCGAAGACAGGTTGAATACCATGCTTTCTTACGGGGCAGATTTTGTCATCAACTCAAAGGGCAAAAGCCCAAAAGAGGTATCAGATGAGGTGAAATCCATTAGGAAAAACAATGGGCTCCCTAGTTATGGCTGGAAGATATTTGAAGTGAGCGGGACCAAGCATGGCCAAGAATTGGCCTTAAGCCTTCTAAGTTTCATAGGAAAGCTAATTATAGTGGGGTTTGGTCTGCAAATAGTGGAATACTCCATTAGCCGCTTAATGGCCTTTGATGCAGAAATCATTGGCACGTGGGGATGCCTCCCCGAGTATTATCCAGCAGTCCTTAACATGGTTCTCTCGGACAAGATACAACTGGAACCTTTTGTCCAAACAAGACCTATGAGCACCATAGCCGAGTCTTTTGAAGAAATCCACACAAAGGGATCACCTGAAAAACGAGTTGTCTTGGTGCCAGATTTTTGATCCTTAGTAATATAGTAAGTTAGTGTTATGGGTGGCCTCTGATTCTTCTTTGTTATCTTTATTGGGCCACCTTTAAAAAATACAGAAGGAGGAAGAGACATGGCTTTAGAATGGATGCCCAGAGATAATGAGCCCAAGGATCATTTGCTTCACACTGATGTCCACTGGGGAACCGATGAGGATGCACCATGTGTCGTTTTTGAAAAAAGGCCGTTAAAAGACCCCAGCGGCAACGTCGTGGAGGGCCTGTATGTGGCCTGGATAAGACTTAATAATCCCAAACAATACAATTCCTATACCACCGAAATGGTAA
>CAZAKC010000020.1:0-31443 GCA_964485655.1 uncultured Desulfobacteraceae bacterium | reverse complement strand
TTTGATCCTGAAGAGGCAATGAAGGATGGTGCCCCCCTGATTCATGAACAATACCCAAATAACATCAACATCCATGTTCACATTGATGTGGGAGATGTGGACAAGGCTTTTGCAGAATCTGACCTTGTAAGAGAAGATACATTCGAGGCTGCTGGCGAGGCATATGCAACTCTGGAGCCTTATGCCGTCGTGGCCTCTTATGCGAATGGATACTTAGACCTGTGGCTTCCCAACGCCGGTCCCCACGTACGGGCCAAGGCCCTGTCCAACTTGCTCAAGATACCCCTTAATAGAATTCGGGTGAGACATATTAATATAGGAGGACATTTCGGCTCTCGCTCTGAAGTCTCTCCGGGGGACATGGTTACTTCTTTACTGTCCATGAAAACTGGGCGCCCAGTAAAACTGGTACTCACACGTGAGGAAAACGCCACCTCTACGCGTCAGATTCACGACATAAAGACCACGATCAAAACCGGCGTCAAGAAAGACGGTACTATCTTGGCCAAACAGTTTCGGGTTGTCTATGACGGCGGTGCATATAGCAGCACCGGTCCCATTGCCACATCTATTCCCTATTACGTTTATGAAGAGGCCTATCGGTTCCACAATGTTCGCTATGACGGCTACCGGGTCATCACCAACAAGGGCATCAGGGGAATGTATGGCGCACACGGAAGGGCCTTTCTGTGCGGTAACGAGATGCAACTGGATATGATTGCACAGGAACTTGGCATGGACCCGATGGAGATCAGACTTAAAAATAGCCTCAAAGTTGGGGAAGAAACAGCAACGAAGTCCGTAATCGTCAGTGGCGGACTTGAAGAGCCTATCCGGCGTGCTGCTGAGGTGTCTAAATGGAAGGAGAAACGTAGCCGCTTAGGTGAAGGCCAGGGAATTGGAATGGGATGTGTAGCGGTAATGTGTGGCTTTCCTATGGGATTCCGATCAGGTTCGGCTTGTTATGTTAAACTGAATGACGATGGACAAGCTACTATCGTGACGGGTCTTGTTGACACTGGAATGGGAAATGAATCCATGGCCGTGCAGGTTGCTTCCGAGGTCCTCAGTATTCCTATTGAAGACATCAATATCGTCAATGCTGATACAGAAGTGACAAATCTGGACCCTGGTGCGTATTCGCAGGCTGCTGCATTTGTGGCATGTAATGCAGTTAAGAGGGCCTGCGAGGATGCCAAACGAAAAATACTAGAGATTGCCGCTACGAAGATGAATCATCCTGTAGATGACCTCGATTTACATGACCGAATGATAATTTCCAAATCAGATCCCTCAAAAAACATGCCAATGAGATGGGTTGTCCGGGAGGCGTATTTCAAAGGTGAACCTATAACAGGTACGGGCGCCTATATTCCAAAGATAAGTTTTGACCGTGAATGGGTCAGGAATCCGTTTGGACAAATGGCCGGAACCTATTCATTTGGCTGTTCAGTGGCGGAGATAACTGTTGACAAGGAGACAGGCCAGATCCGTATTCCCCGCTTCGTCGCAGCGCACGACTGTGGATATCCCATTAACACGATGGCTGTAGAAGGACAGATCGAAGGCTCTGTCGTACAGGCCGGTGTGGGGTTAATTATGGAGGAAAACAAGTGGAGTGACGGTTGGCTGCTCAACCCTGATTTCCTTGAATACAAGGTTCCGCTTGCCTGTGATATTCCGGACATCGAACCAGTTATCGTATCTTCCAATGATCCTGAAGGACCCTTTGGAGCCAAAGAGGGCGGATTGACAATACGCATGAATGCATACAGTGCTGTGGCGTGTGCAGCTTACAGGGCCTTTGGAGTGCCTTTTAATCAATTTCCACTTACTCCTGACCGTGTCCTGAAGGCCCTTGACGCAGCGAAAAAGGGAGGAAAATCGTGATAACCTCAAAATTTGAATATAAAAAACCAAGTACTGTTGGCGAGGCCGTTCAACTATATAATGAATTCCGGGGCAAAGCTGTATACCTCAGCGGTGGAACCGATCTCGTCCCCCGAATAAAGCTAGGCCTGGAAAAGCCTGGACTCGTGATTGATCTCAAGGGGATCAAGTTGCTGACTCAGATACAAGAAGAAGGAGATTTCATTAAAATAGGCAGCCTTGTTCGTCTCTTTGATCTCAAACAGAATGAAATTGTCAAGAATCTTTTCCCGGCCCTTCTGGCCTCTCTTGATGCTACCTCATGCGAAACTCTGCAAATGACTGGCACAATAGGCGGTAATATACTTCAGGACTGCCGATGCATCTTTTACAATCAGTCCGAATTCTGGCGTAGGTCAAAAGGATTTTGCCTGAAAATGGGCGGCGAAAAATGTAATGCAGTCCCTGGGGCCAAAACTTGCTTTGCGAACTATTGCAGCGACAACGCAACGAGCTTGTGTACACTGAAAGCAGAGGTGGAGCTCGTTGGCCCCGACAGGTCAAGACGCATCAACCTGCAAGACATATACACCAATAAGAGTGACAAACCCTTTAGTATTGAGCCTGGCGAGATTCTCACTTCTGTATTTATTCCCAAGGAGAAAACTTCGGGCGGTTATGAAAAACTACGGGTTAGATGTGCTATTGACTATCCGTTATTAGGAGTTGCCTTTTCTTCGGTGAATGGAGTAGGCAGATTGGCCTTAGGCGCTGTTGGGGCCATGCCTTATGTATTGGAACTGCAACAACCTTTTGCTGACACTGTTACAGACGCGGTTGATGCTATCCTTAACAAGATAAGCCCCGTAAACAATACGGTGCTTGAGCGGGATTACAGAAAACGCATGATTCCAATCCTGGCGAAAAGGCTTGTGAATAATGTGATGGAAGGGGCAAAGTGATGGAGCAGTTGAAAGTAAAATTAAATGTAAACGGTGAACCCATAGAATTGCAGGTTAAGCCTAACGAAACTCTGCTTAATACCTTGAGAGAACAGTTAGAATTGACCGGGGCGAAAGAAGGCTGCGGCCTCGGGGCCTGTGGTAGTTGTACAGTGCTTGTCAATGGAGTCCCGACTCGTTCATGTATTATACTTACAGCAGAATTGGATGGATCTGATATAATAACCATTGAAGGTCTGGGTGATGAAAGAAATCTTGATCCTCTTCAACAGAGCTTTATGGACAAAGGTGCAGTTCAGTGTGGTTTCTGTACCCCGGGGATGATACTTACTGCCAGAGGTCTTTTAAACAGGAACCCCAGTCCAAGCAGAGAAGAAATTCTTAAGGCCATGTCATCTAACATATGCCGATGCACTGGATATAAGAAAATTGTGGAAGCCGTTGAAACCGCGGCCTCATTAGAAGCCGGAGACAAATAAAAAAGCCTCCAAGAATCTAGCTTTGCTTTGTGCTGTAAAGACCCAAAGCAGGGATTCGCCAATTTATACACATCACCCGGCAAGAAATCCAGACCAATTCAATGCTATCTTTGCTCAAAAGGAGGATTTAAATAGATGCGCGTGTTTATCATGGGAGGAGCAGGCGGAATGGGGCAGGGTGTTGCCCGCGATCTTATAAAACAAGAGGCCATAACGGGTATAGTGATTGGAGACCTATTTCCCGATCCCGAGAGATTATCGCCTAAGTTACGGGATAGTTCAAAGGTGACATTGGTAAAAATGGACGTAAATAATCACACCGGCATGGTGGAGGCATTTAAGGAGGCAGACGTTATAATCAACTGTGCCGGTCCTTTTTACAAAACTGCCGTTCCCGTTGCAAAAGCAGCCGTAGAGGCAGGTGTAAATTATATTGACATCTGTGATGATTACGAAGGAACCCAAATCCTGTTCAATTCTGAAATAGATAAAATCGCAAGGCAAGCAGGAATAACCGTACTCACCGGTATGGGATCAGACCCTGGCACCAACAATGTGCTGGTGAAATACTATGCGGATCGTTTGGACAAGGTAGAAGAAATCTATCTATACTGGGTGGTGGCTATAGCGGAGCTGTCCGGAGCAGCGTGGGACCACAGTTTACACATGACTCTGGGCAAAGTTCCTCAGTACATCGACGGCCAACTTGTTCACGTCGAGGGTGGAACTGACGTGGTTGCAGAGGAGTTTTTGGAGCCCCTGGGCATATGCAACTTGCGCTATGTGGGGCACCCTCAACCTCTCACCATTCCCAAGTACATCAAGGGAGTAAAAAACGTTATCATCAAAGGCGGCCTTATACCGCTATGGGTCGATGAACTAATCAAGGAACAAAAAGATACAGGCTTCCTGAGCAAAGAACCCGTCACAATAGGAGATGCCACCGTGGTACCATACGACCTGACCCTCAAAATGTGGGAGAAAATTCCCGAAGGCAGGGATAAGGGGCCCCAGGCCTCCGGTCTCAAGGTAATTGTATCAGGTGAACGGGACGGTAAGAAAGTGACTTACACTGCCGACATGGTAGGAAGGATGGCGCCCGGAACAGGTATCCCAGCTTCTATTGCGGCCCTCATGATGAATGACGGTTATGTAACTGAAAAGGGTGTTGTGGCACCTGAGGGTTGCATAGACCCGGATAAGTTCATTGCAGCTTTTGTGAAGCGAGGGGCAAAAATCCATCAAACCGAAAAGATTTCATCCCTATTGGGGAAATAATATCCAGGGGGGCCTTCTATGAAAGAAACACCGAAACTAAACATAACGAAGAGCCTGCAAATCTTCAAAGACGCGTGTGAACTGGTACCCGGTGGTGTCCTGGGAGCTAGAAAGCCTAGTGACTTTATCGAAGGAGAATACCCGATATTTCTGGAAAGCGGAAAGGGATGTCGACTCACGGATGTGGATGGTAACGAATTTGTGGATTTCATGTGTGGCTATGGCCCTATCATCTTGGGATACCGTGAAGAGGAAGTCGATGATGCCGTGGTTAAACAAATTAAGGAAAAGGGATTTTGCTTCAGTCTCACTCAGAAGTACCAGAATATCCTAGCAAAGAAATTGACCGAACTGGTCCCCTCCTCGGAGATGAGCATTTTTCTCAAGACAGGATCAGATGCTACCACTGCCAGTATTCGTATTGCCAGGGCCTACACTGGGAAAATCAAGGTAATGCGCTGTGGCTATCATGGCTGGCATGACTGGTGTGTTGAAATAAAAGGTGGTATTCCCAGAAAGCTGTACGAAGATGTTTATGAGTTCCACTATAACAAGCTTGATGAACTCGAAGAGCTGATGGCCATTCACGGCAATGAGACAGCGGCCATCATTATGACGCCATTTGGCCACCCCAACCATGAGAAAATGCAGCAGCCTGCCCCTGGATTCCTGGAGGGGGTAAGGGATATCGCGGACAAGTACGGTGCTGTGCTTGTTTACGATGAAATACGAACTGGGTTTAGGCTGAGGATGGGAGGTGCCCAGGAGCTATACGGGGTAACACCTGATCTTACTGTCCTGGGCAAGGCGATTGCCAATGGATATCCCATCTCAGTTGTAACTGGAAAAAGACAGATCATGTCCGTTGCTGCAGATAGGCTGTTTATTTCTTCAACATTTTTCCCAAACAGTGAGGGCTTTGTAGCTGCGCTTAAGACCATTGAAATCCTAGAGCGGGACAAAGTGCTCGAAAACATTTGGGACAAGGGGGATCGCTTCATACAGAAGATTCGTAGCCTTTTGGACAAATATCAAGTCGGGGCAGAACTGACAGGCGTGGGCCCAATGTTTTACATTACATTTGAAAGAGATGAAAAGGGCCAGTACAAAGCCAAACGCAAGGATTTTTATACCCAACTGATACGGAAAGGATTTTTCTTCTCCCCGTATCACCATGCCTACATCTGTTATCGCCACACAGAAGAAGATCTCAATGATACCTTAGCGGCAATTGAAGAATCGTTGGCTTATGTGGGGGAAAAATATCAATAAATTTACTAGCTAGCCGTTTTTCCGCTCAAACTCCACCATGAAATCTCTGAGGGCTTTTACCGCATTGAGGGTCGAAGCATTATATATGGAAGCTCGGCATCCGCCTACCGAACGATGTCCCTTGAGCCCTCCCAGTCCATTGTCCAATGCTTCTGCAACAAATCTTGCCTCCAGGTCCTCATTTGGCAATCGAAAGGTGACATTCATGAGGGAGCGGCTGTCTTTGTCAGCAGTACCCCTATAAAAGTCAGACTGGTCAATCAGATTGTATAGAAGCGCCGCCTTTTCCCTGTTGATTTGTTCCATCTTTTCGAGTCCCCCTATGGTCTCTTCCAGCCATTTGAGAACCAGACTGATAACATAAATAACAAAGCAAGGAGGCGTGTTGAAAAGAGAGTTCTTTTCTGCAAACGTGCTATACTTGAGCATAGTGGGGAGGCCGCCCGGTACCCGCTCCAGCATGTCTTTTCGCAGGATTACCATGGCTGCTCCAGCAGGGCCGATGTTTTTTTGTGCTCCACCATAGATCAGTCCGAAAGGTTTCGCATCAAAAGGCCTGCTCATGATGTCAGAAGACATGTCGCACACCAGAGGGACATCGCCTGCCTCGGGAAATTCGGCCCACTGGGTACCTTTAATCGTGTTATTTGAAGTAAAATGGAGATAGGAAGCATCAGCATCTACTTTATAGTCTCTTGGGATATAAGAGAAATTCTTATCCTCGGAAGACGCTATGACACGGACATCTTTACCCTGTATCTGGGCTTCCTTTATAGCCTTGGTGGACCATGTCCCTGTGTTGATATAGTCAACCGGCTTTCCGTCCAGCGCTAAGTTCATGGGAATCATACAAAACTGAAGACTTGCACCCCCCTGAATAAAAAGGACATAAAAATCATCGCCCAAGCCGAGAAGCCTCTTGGTTCTCTCCACAGCGTCATTTATTATATCATCAAACCACTTGGATCTGTGGCTTATTTCCGTCACGGACATGCCGCAGCCCTTGTAGTTCAAAAACTCTTCTTTTATTTCTTCCAATACGGGAAGTGGCAACGTAGCAGGTCCTGCATTGAAATTGTAAATCCTGTTCCCTTCCATTTACTCCTCCTATGTTGAGTTTTCCTTGCCCAACTCAAAGCAAGTGTCAAATACACGCAAGTTTGAATCCCGAAACCTTTCAGGGCTCACTCTCTCTATTGTCTCCCTTAATTCAACTACGGAAAACGGCCCATCGTCAAATGCTGCGAAATACCCAAGCAAGGCCAGATTCGACGACATAGGAGCGCCCAGTTCCATCGCCAGTTTTGTAGCTGCAATGCTCCTAGTCTTTATCTCCTTCGATCCAATATACTGTCCGACTTCCGCCCTAGGAAACGAAGCTGAATCAGTGTTAGCGTACAGTCGGCCACCCTTTGCAAGAAATGGTAGGTATCTATAGGCCTCATTTTCCTCAAGCGCAAGCATAAAATGTGCTGTACCTGTACGAACCAGGCTTCCTGCCACGTCCCCCAGGCGGAGGTGAGAAACCACTGAGCCACCTCTCTGTGCCATACCATGGGTCTCTGCTCCCATCACCTTCTGCCCTCTGTGCATGGCTGCCTCTGCCAAAATCTTAGTCATAAACAGTACGCCTTGCCCACCCAGTCCGCAAAGAATAATGTTCACTGTTTCCATAAACTCTTTATACCTCCACTATCGCGCCTTTCGGACATACCTCTACACAAACACCACAGCCAGTGCAAAGCACGGGATTTATGGCAGTACGGCCCAGCTCTTCGTCTCTGTAAAGCGCCGGGCATTCAAATCTCTCTATGCACAGGTTGCACTCAACACAGTCTTCTGTGATCACTATCTGCTTGCGCTCAGGAATCGCTTGCTCCCTGTAAGCAATAACACAGGGATGTCTTGCTATCACAACAGCTATTCCTCCTTCCGGATCACTTGTGTAATCTGCCGCCCGCTTGACCACCCTGGTCATTGCTTTGATATCATAGGGATCCACCACCTCAACGAAATCCACCCCGCAACCCCTGACAACCTGCTCCAAGGAGATGGCCTTGCCCTTTGACCCATCAGCCCTGATGCCAAGCCCGGGCGTGGGCTGCATACCTGTCATTGCAGTGATCTCGTTATCAAGGATCACCAGAACAAATCTTGCCCCATTGTACACAGCATTGAGAAGCCCGGCGGTGCCGGAGTGGTAAAATGTAGAATCCCCTATGGTCGCAATTATTGGTTGGTCTATTCCGTCCTGAGAAAACGCCTGATAAAATCCCGAGGCCATAGTGACGGCAGCACCCATATCAAGGCATGTGTCCACTCCGCCCAAGTTCAATCCCAGCGTATAGCACCCAATATCCGACGTGAAAATTGCCTTGGGTCTCGTCTTCCGAATGGAGAAAAACGAAGCCCTGTGAGGGCATCCGGGGCAAAGAGTAGGTCTCCGAACGGGTAGATCCAGGCTTCCAACAAGTTCGTTTACGGAACTGTCCTTTTCCTCCGCTAAAGGACTCAGGCCCTTTTCTTTGAGTGCTTTATTCACTGCCTCATACACGACGTCAGGAACAAGCTCTCCCTCAGAAGGGATGTGGCCTGAGAGGCGTCCCCAAGTCTTGTTCTTATCCCTCAAGAAATACTCTATTACAGCATCAGTCTCTTCAAGCACCAGCACATTCTCGCATGCGTTCACAAACTCCTGGGCCAATCTTTCGGGAAACGGGTAAGGGGTCCCGATCTTAAGTACTGGAATATCATCTCTGTCTTCTTCAACAAGCAGATCTCGAACTACAGCAAACGGGACCCCGCCCGCCACAATTCCCAAGGGATATGTCTTTCCCTCCTTCAGATTATGGAAGTTAAATTGCTTGAGCGTATCAAAACGCCGCGAGATCTCTTTTAGTTTTTTATTCAATTCTTTATGAAGCAAATACCGAAAACGAGGCGTAGCCGCCCAATGGGTAGGATCTTTCTCAAAGCTAGCCTTGGTTTCATTACTCTTAAGCCTGTCCCACGCAATGTCCTGCCTTGCATGACATACTCTAATCGCAGGGCGCAGGACCACGGGAACCTTATACTCTTGGCTTAGGTCCAAGGCGAATTTTGCCATCACCCTTGCTTCTTGTGCCGTAGAAGGATCCAGCACAGGTACTTTTGCCAGCCGTGCCATCAGCCGGCTATCTTGCTCAGTCTGGGAAGAGTGAGGACCAGGATCATCACATGAAATGATAACAAGAGCCCCTTTAGTACCGAGATACGCCGCGCTCATTAGCGAGTCCGCAGCCACATTCAATCCCACCTGCTTCATGCAGCAGGCAGCCCTCTTCCCCGCTATGGCAGCAGCATATGCATTGTCCAAGGCCACCTTCTCGTTTGTGGACCATTCAGCGTACGTATTCAGGCCCTCTTCGTTGATCAATTTTACAGCCCCTGGAAGAATTTCCGAACTGGGCGTGCCAGGATAAGAGGTCAGGATCTGACACCCCCCCTCCAGCAGCCCCAGGGCAATCGCTTCGTTTCCCAACAGAATTTTCTTTTTCATCACTCCGCTTCTTTCTTCCTCTTTTTTGCCTGTTCTATCAATTCAACTAGTGACAACACTTTGGGCTTGGGTGGTCTGTTGACAAGCTTGTCCCATTGCTCAGAATTCAAGTGCGTTTTCAGATAAGTCTCCACCTCAAAATATTGATGCCAACAGTCCAGGATTTTAAAACAGGGATTTCCGTCACTTTCGATCACGCAATAAGAGAAAAAGATCTGATGGCCCAATCTAGGGCACCTGATCTTGAAATCATCTCCTGGCGGCTCTACCGACTTTTCCATGTTAGACCTCGACGCGGTGTTCAGGCACTGGGGGCCACAGGCCCCCAGACACCTTTATTTTCGTGTAGTTGTAACAACTACTTTTGGGCCTGCTTTGGCTTGGGCAAGGGTTCAATATCTTTCAGGGCACGCTCCACCTCTTCAGATGGCAGCTCATGGTCAGCGAGCTTGCCGTGCAAATATGCCTCGTAGGCCGCCATATCCACCAGTCCATGGCCGCTCCAGTTAAAGAGAATCGTTTTCTCCTTGCCTTCCTCTTTTGCCTTCAATGCTTCACGAATGGCCATGGCCACTGCATGGTCAGTCTCAGGCGCGCTTATGAATCCTTCAGTACGCGCAAAGGTAATTCCCGCCTTGAAAGTCTCCAGTTGAGAAATAGCCACTGGCCTGATCAGGCCATCCATAACCAACTGGCTGATAATAGGTGCCATACCATGGTACCTGAGCCCGCCTGCATGGATTGGCTCCGGAACAAAGCTGTGACCTAAGGTATGCATCGGCAGCAGTGGCGTCATTCCCACTGTATCACCAAAGTCATATGCAAAAGGCCCTCTGGTCATTGTGGGGCACGACGCGGGCTCTACAGCAATTATGTCGATGTCCTTACCGTTGATTTTGTCACGTACAAAGGGCAGGGCGTTACCAGCGAAATTACTCCCACCACCGGCGCAGCCTATAATCACATCAGGATAATCCCCAACAAGTGCCATTTGCTTCTGGGTTTCTAGCCCATTTATCGTCTGATGCAACATGACGTGATTGAGTACGCTCCCGAGAGAGTACTTTGTGTCTTCATCAGCCACCGCTGCCTCAACCGCCTCACTGATGGCTATACCCAGGCTACCAGGAGAATCAGGGTTCTCGGCCAAAATCTTACGGCCTGCCTCTGTCTCATCACTCGGGCTGGCAACACAGGTTGCTCCCCACGTTTCCATCATGATTCTACGGTAGGGTTTCTGGTTATAGCTCACCTTCACCATGAAGACCTTGCACTCAATTCCAAACAGGGAACAACAGAAAGACAGGGCACTCCCCCACTGGCCTGCCCCTGTTTCCGTAGTTATGCGCTTGGTACCCGAGATCTTATTGTAATAAGCCTGAGCGATGGCTGTGTTGGGCTTGTGGCTGCCTGCCGGGCTTACCCCTTCATTCTTGAAATAGATCTTAGCCGGGGTCTCCAGGTACCTCTCAAGGTTGTAAGCCCTGTAAAGGGGGGTCGGTCTCCATATGAGGTATTTCTCTAAGATCTCTTCTGGGATGTCAATCCATCTGTCCTGACTTACCTCCTGCTCTATCAGCGGCATAGGAAAGATAGGCGACAAATCATCAGGCCCCACTGGCTGACCCGTCCCGGGGTGAAGCGGCGGCTCAAGTGGTGTGGGCATGTCGGGCAGGATGTTGTACCATTGACGCGGGATTTCTGATTCTGGCAATACAATCTTTTTCGGTTCCATGACTCCTCCTTAAATGAAAATTTGTTGGTTAATGTTTATGCCTGTTACTCAGGCAGCCCCAAACCAAACTGGTTCACCAAGCGCACAATCGGAGCAATGGGATACTAAAAAAACACCTTACAGCACCCCCATCTCCCGACCAAAAAATCTGCTTTTGAAAGCCTTCATTTGTGTAACCAATATGCAGAAATCCCCAAACCTCTGGCTACAGATCGATCCTTTGGATAGACAATACATTCTCAACGCACTGTAGTTGTGACACTACTGCGTCCTTTACAGGAGAGTCAGTGGTTAGAAACACCCCATTTTCGCCCCTTGCTTTGTCCTGGCTAACATGCATTCGCGCAATGTTATAACCGTTTGCGCCAAGGCTGGAGGTAATTTCACCAATCACCCCCGGCACATCTTTAATCTTGATAAGCAGGTTATGGCCTTCGGGAAAGGCCTCCAGATAGAAATCATCAATCCTCAGAATTCTGGGAATGTTTTTCCCGAACACTGTTCCCGAGACTATGTGCTCGCCTTCATTCGTTTTAACCTTGCTGACAACAAGACTGGCGAAATCCTCGGAAGTCTCTGTCTTAGATTCAACTACCTTTATGCCCCTCTCGGAGGCTATAACAGGTGCATTGACAAAATTTACCTCATCTTTTAACGCAGGCGTCAACGCACCCTTTAACAGGGCAGCAGTGAGGGGGCTTGAATCATATTGAGAAACACTGCCAGCATATTTAACATCTATTCCCTGGATACCGCCGCCTGCCAACTGGGCCTGAAGGAGTCCCATCTTTTCGGCCAACAGTGCAAAGGGCTTCAACACCCTCACAAGTTCGCCGCTTATGCTCGGGACGTTAACAGCATTGGTAATGGTGCCCTCAAGCAAATATGCAACAATTTGGTTTGCCACATCTCTTGCCACATTGTCCTGAGCCTCTCTGGTTGAAGCTCCCAGATGTGGAGTACATATGAAATTATCCAGTTCCATGAGCTTAGTTTTGCCCGGGGGTTCCTGAGCAAATACATCGAGGGCAGCGCCCGCCAAGTGCCCCGAGGCCAACGCATCATATAGATCGTCCTCGTTAACAATGCCTCCCCGGGCACAGTTAATAAGCATGGCCCCTTTTTTCATCTTTGCCAGTGTCTTTTTGTTGATTAAATTCGTAGTCTCTGGGGTCTTTGGTGTGTGAATTGTGATGTAGTCAGAACGCCTCAATAGTTCATCAAAATCAACCCCCTCTGCCCCCAGCTCGCTCAAAACCTCGGGCTTTACGTAGGGGTCATACACTATGACGTTCATCTTCAGCCCCTTGGCCCGGTCTGCCACAATGCGCCCAATATGACCTGCGCCTATAATGCCCAGAGTCTTACTGTAAAGCTCCTTACCCTGCAGTTTTTTCTTCTCCCATTTTCCTGCCTTCAGCGACGCAGTTGCCTGGGGGATATTCCTGGACAAAGACATCATCAGGGCAATGGCATGCTCAGCAGTGGTTACGGTATTGCCCTCAGGGGTGTTCATTACCACAATCCCCTTTTGGGTGGCAGCAGAGATGTCTACGTTGTCCAGCCCTATGCCCGCCCGGCCTATTACTTTCAGTTTTTCAGCCGCTTCGATGATATCCCCGGTTACCTTTGTTGCACTACGAATAACTAGCGCGTCATAGTCCTTAATTACCTCTCTAAGCTCTTCGGGCTTGAGGCCTGTCTTTACATCTACTTGTATACCTGGGGTCTTCTCAAAGATCTCAATACCTACTTTGCTCAAGTTGTCACTGACAAGAACCTTCATTGCTGACCCCTCCTTTCTTCGAAACCTGTTTCGATCCCCTTATTACCATGAGAAGTAAAAAAGATGCGGAAGAAGTCATTATGCTCCTTCCGCATCTTCTATTTGCGGTCCTGCGAGATTACGATGCTTCGCAATATCAAAAAATAAATGGCTTTCCCCTCCTTACTAAACTATCTTGTAAGCCAAAGCTAATATCAGATCAAGCCTATTATTTTAATTATAAAATAGTGAGGCAAAATCACTATTCTTCCAGCGATATCAGGTATGACCTGAGATTGATCCCTCTGTTTTTCAGTCCCAATTTGGTCCTGATTTTGTAGCGGTGGGTGGTTATAGTATTAAGGGAAGTGCCCAAAATATCGGCTATTTCCTTGTTGGTCAGTCCCTCTCTGACAAGGTGCGCTATTCTGATCTCCATGGGTGTAAGGTTAAGGACAGTGGATGAAAGTCTCTTCACCATAGGAGAAGTTATGTGCCCCAAATTATTCTCAATCATATCCACCAGAATTCTTTGCTCCTTGTCGAGGTGACTCTTCTTCAACCGCTGTAGATATGGAAAAACCAGTTGCCTGACATTTGAGAATATGTTTTCCTCATCCTCACGTTTTTTATTCTCCATCTGCCTCAACAATACTTTCAGGGCCACGTTAGCTTCTTCCAAGCGTCTGGATTGCACCTGCAGCTCCAACTCTCTGTTTCGGAGATCTTCTACTGCGCTCTTCAATGCTGTAATATCCCTTCCCTCGGCAATCAGCAGAGCTATCTTTCCTTTGGTATCACGCACCGGTTTGAGAGAAAAATCAAAGCTCATCCTCCGGCCGTCAGCCCTTCTATGCTCAGTCTCAAACCGCACGAGTTTTCCCGATGCAGCCTCTTTAATGGCACTCTTTAGCCGCTTCTGTTCCTCAGGGGAATGGGCCCACCATGGGGTTTCCCAGAATGGTTCACCATCTATTTCCTCTTCCTTCGTATCTACAAAATCCATGGCTGTCTTATTCACTTTTATTATACTTCCATCCAGCTTCAGTACAGCAATGAACTGGAAGGTCTGGTCAAAAATGGCCCGCAGCATGGTTTCACTTTTCTGCAAGGCCCGCTCGGCTCTTGACCGTACGGTGATCTCTTTCTGTAACTGCTCATTTATCTTAGTCAGCCGTTCTGTTCTCTCTTTGACTAAATCCTCCAAGTGGTCCCGATGCCTGAGCAATTCTTCTTCCAGCCGTTTTCGCTGAAAAAATTCAGGTATGGCAATAGGTGCTCCAGGTCTCGAGTTGGTGTATCCTTGGGGGTTGTATCTTTCCAGGTATCCCTCGATTCTTTCCGGAGGGGCCATGATGAAACGGCAATGATCATCTCCTCTTGCCTGACACTCGATCTCCACAGCCACCAAGGGGATGCCGAAACTTTCTTCACACCATCCGGATGAATAGCCTGCATTCATTATGCAGACGGGAAAGTTAGGCTTTTCCCCACTCTTTATCCAGGTATCTGCCTCAAAGGAGAAAGGATGATCATAAATCAAGAAGTAATCATCATCCGGGCTTGGATGGGAATCGGGCAATATTTTCACAAATGCCCACCCAGTGTATGCAAAATGCACAGGACCAGCGGATAGCTTCTCTACAGGCTTGTCCACTTTCATCTTCAGATAAAAGCTCCTGGCATCAGCCTTACCTATGGCATGGGCCATATCGAAGAGAAATCCGGTAGCAACTCTTCTGGCTTCATCCGCACCCCTGTCCTTGTACAGGGAAGTAACCAGGTCAAAAAATTCCTTCGACATTGAGGCCGCGCGGACTAGGATATATCTCTCTCCTGAGACCTCAATTTGTGCCTTGCTGGGGGCTTCTTCCTTTTTTTCAAAGTAGCTTCGGACATACCTCTGGGCCCTGAGAAATACGGCCTCAAATTCCGCAGGGACGCTAACCGTGGACAGTTGCTCTGTTAGGCGGGTTATTTTTTTTCTGTTGGGAACAGATTCCCTCGTCGAATACCTCTTCCCTCTTGACCCTGTTCCCATATTTACGCCTCTTAGTCCTTATCCTTTTGCCTTTTTCCTTAAAGCTGCCAGTATCTTCTCCGGAGTAATGGGCAGCGATCGAATTCTTACTCCAATAGCATCGTAAACTGCATTGGCAACCGCAGGTGCTGTTGGGACAAGCCCCGGCTCTCCCACACCCTTGGCGCCAAAGGGCCCTTCCTTGTCCACTGTCTCAATGCACTCGATCTCTATAGGAAAGTTAATGTCAGGTGCGGAAAGTATCTTGTAATCAAGAAAATTGGGATTCAAATTACGGCCTTTCTCAGTCTTATATTCCTCGCAAAGCGCATAGCCCAGACCCTGGACGATGCCGCCATATATTTGCCCCTTAATAGTCTGCTGGCTCAGCACCCTACCCACATCGTGCGCTGCCGCAAACTTCAAGACCTTTACTTTTCCGGTTTCCAGGTCTACCTCCACCTCTACTCCCTGTGTTCCAAAGATGTATGTGGCCGACAGATTGCCCCTGCATGTCTTGGGGTCAATCATTTCATTGCACGGATCATAAAAGGCCTCCGTTACTATCATTGTACCTTCTTGTTTGAAATGGGCCGCACGTAAGATATCCTCGAGGCTCACCCGCAACAGCGGATTGTCGGGCTCCTCCTTCAAAAAGATAAAATTTTCTTTCATGTCAAACTCAGATGTATCGAAAACCCGCTCGTAGTCTAGTTCCGGCAGTTCAAAGTTAGGGTCTTTCTTTTTTCTCTTTTCCAGTTGCTTTTTCACTTTTCTCATAAAGTGCTCGGAGGCCAGTTCAAAAATCTTTTGTCTGGCCTTTTCCGCAGCCATTATCGCCGCGTTACCAGCCGTGAATGCTCCCCTGCTGGCGTGGGTGCCTACATCCCACGGGCACGTTGCGGTGTCCCCAGTTACTACCGTCACCTTATCGGGTGTCACTCCAAGGGCCTCTGCCGCGACGATAGCCAGTGCCGCATTAAAACCCTGCCCCATTTCCACGCCTCCGGCAATAACGGAGACATTTCCAAAGTCATCCAATTTCATTATGACGCCTGTCCCATCGGACCGATACACTCGGCCGGAGCCACCCACATGGAACAGAGAAGCCATGCCCACACCGCGGGCCATCTTCCGCTGCTTGCCCCGTTTTTCCTTCCAGTTTAGTTTTTTTGCCACGCTTTCAAGGCATTCCTTATGCCCGCATGTGGAGATCTGCAATCCCATGGGTGTTACGTCATCGGGAATATTGCGGTTTATCATTCGAAATTCAAAAGGATCAATACCTGCCTGTTCAGCTAGGTCATCAATATTGCTCTCAATGGCCCAGGTAGCCTGCGGGTTTCCATACCCCCTCATGGCCTGGCAGAAGGTGTTATTCGTGTAAACGATTGTGGTTTTGTAGTACACATTGGGTACCCGATACATGGAAGAAATAGGGAGCATCATCACGCTTGGGGTGGTAGCCCCCCAGGAGGTATATGCACCGTTGTCCAGTAACATCTTTATTTCGCGGAACAGAAGTTTGCCGTTTTCATCACAGCCCTGTATGATGTCCGTCTTTGTGGGCTGCCTGGGAGAGAGGCTGATGAACTCCTCCTCTCTTGTGAGCACTATTTTTACGGGTCTACCTGTCTTATAGGCCAACAAGATTGCGATGTATTCATATGCGTGGGTGTCCAGCCCTGTTCCAAAAGACCCACCGAGGGTAGGAACAATTACCCGGGTATTGCGGCCCCTCAGTCCCATTGCTGCCAGTGCCCTATTAAAATCGTTCTGAGCTAGAAAAGGAATTTGGGTTTTCGTGTAGATGGTCAGATTGTTTTGCAGATCAAACTCGGCTATACAGCCTGCAGTACCCATGCACGACTGTTGTATTAGAGGAGTCTCAAAATGCCCTTCAGCAATATACTTCGCTTTTTTCTTTGCTTCCTCAACGTTGCCTGAGACAAACCTCCAAGGCACAGGTACGACGTTGTCCTTTCGCGGCCTTCCCCTGGGATCCTCTTCGTGAACCAGGGGGGCATCTTCCTCCAATGCCTCTTCAGGAGTAAAGACACCCGGCAACTCTTCATACTCCACCTTTATGAGATCGACTGCTTCTTCTGCTATCTCAGGGTCAGTTGCTGCCACCGCAGCCACTTCATCGCGAAACTGGCGTACCTTCCCCCTTTTAAGTGCGAAATTGTCCCTGATAAACCCAATCCGTATCTCGGGCGTATTGTACCCGGTGATAACCGCTCTCACTCCCGGCAGTTTTTCAGCCTTAGAGGTATCTATATGTTTAATCCGAGCATGTGCATATTCGCTATACTTTATCTTCCCATAGAGCATACCGGGCCTTTTCAGATCGTGTATATAAAGGGCGCGGCCCGCTGCTTTGTCCGGCGCATCCGGCCTGGGGGTGTTAGATCCAACAAAACGTAATTCGCTCATCGCGTCCTCCTTGAATTATTTGCACCCAGCGTCAAGCGCAATTTGATAATCTCTCTCCGCCTAAAAGCAAGGAGACAGGGTGTTGCCCACTTCAGCAATCTCAGGGCATCATCTCACCAGCTTTTTTTATCGATTCAATAATTTGTACATATCCCGTACATCTGCACAGGTTCCCGGAGATCGCCCTTTTTATCTCATCTTCTGATGGCTTTTTATTGTTATTCAACAAGGCCACTGCAGACATTATCATTCCCGGTGTACAAAAACCGCATTGCACACCGCCATTTTCCACAAAGGACTTTTGGACCGGATGAAGTTTATTGCCCTCCCCGAGGAGTCCTTCGACCGTCATTACTTCTTTTCCATCCACTTCAAAGGCCGGATATATACATGAGTCTACGTTGTACCCATCGACAAGCACCGTACACGCCCCGCATTCTCCTTGTCCACATCCCTCTTTTGGCCCGGTGAGTTCGAACTCCTCTCTCAATATGTCGAGAAGCATCCTGTGGGATTCAACCTCAGCAGAGACCTTGTGTCCGTTTAGAGTAAACCTGATGAGCTTTTTCATATAGAAACCTCCTGATACCTACTGTTGTGCACGAGCTGCGGCTTGGCGGATTGCCCTCTTAATGAGCACGCCTGATACGGCCCTACGGTACTCCGCAGTGGAACGAACATCAGTGATAGGGCTCACTGCTTCACACACCATTTTCTCAACTTCTTGCAAAAGCTCCTCTTCGATCTTTTGGCCTTCAATCTTCTCTTCGATGCTCTTCAGCCGAAGTGGCACAGGAGCCACAGCCCCCACTGCCAACCTGCACTTCCTGCACACCCCACCTTCTATAGCCACCAACGCTGATGCATTTGCAATGGCAATGTCTTGTGAAACTCTGCCAATTTTAAGAAATGCCGTCCCAGTCCCAGCATACTGGCTGGGGATATTAATGCGCGTCATTATCTCTTCAGGCTCCTTGGCCGTCTGCCCTGGTCCGGTGAACAGGTCCTCAAGCTTAATTCTCCTCTTTCCCCCGGGGCCTTCAAGCTCCACTTCGGCCTCCAGGACCAGCAAAGGCGGCGCTGAATCAGCGGAGGGTGCAGCATTGCAGAGATTGCCTCCAAGGGTGGCTACATTTCGTATTTGAGGATTTGCAAGTACACAGGCAGCCTGGTAAAGTGCCTGATATTGCCGTGCTATTTTATCGCTTGCCTCTATTTCCCTGAAAAGAATCCCAGCGCCAAGGCTCATTCCGCCGTTTTCTCGAATCTCTTTCAGCTCCTCAATGCCCCTAAGGGAAATTAAGGCCTCGGGCTGAATGGCCCTTTGTTTGATCCGTACGATTACGTCGGTGCCCCCCGCCACGTAGACGGCCTCCCCTTTTACCTTCTCCATCAGTTTGTAGGCCTCTTTGAGGCTTTCAGGCTGGTAGTAATCAAATTTTCTCATAGCAACAACTCCTATAAAGCTCCTCTTAAACTAGTTGCCAACATTCCACTATTCCTTGCTTTCTCTATCCCACCTCTTCATTATTCCAGTATTCCAATTTCCCCTACTTCCTTTATCCCACTCTTCTACCCCGCCAAATCGGTGCCAGGCAAGCCCTCGAACATTTCACCACTCACTCCCTATTATCAAAAACCCTCTTGCTCTTTCTCTCAGACCTGGGCAGACTACCATAATCCACTATTTCCACGGAGGCACTTACCATGATCTGTTTCTTTATCTCAGCCGCGATTTTGTCTCCCAAGGACTTATCCATACTGGGTTCCACACCTTGATCCCTTTCAACCTTGATAGTCATGTAGTCCTTCCCATCCTCTGCCCTGTCCAAAATGATCTGGTATTCGCTCCCGATACCCTCAATACCTGAAAGCACGTGATCAACCTGACCAGGATAAATGTTAACAGCCCTGAAGATTATCATGTCATCTGAGCGACCCAGAATCCGGTCATGTCTTGGGAAGATACTGCCACACGGGCACTGACCGGGCACAAGCCTGCTTAGATCTCTTGTTCGATATCTGATGAGAGGTACGGCCTCTTTGCAAAGAGTAGTTACGACCATTTCACCTGTCTCGCCCTCGGGCACTGCTTCCAACGTGTCAGGATCCAGGATCTCCAGAATATAATAATCGGCCCAATAATGGATCCCGCTATGGTATACACAATCAAGCCCTGTCCCAGGGCCATAAAGCTCCGTCATACCCGGGATATCAAACATGTGCTCCAGACCGAGCAAGTTCTTAATCCTATTTCTCATGGCATCACTGGATCTTTCTGAACCGAATATCATTTTCTTGAGATTGATTTTGTCTCTTAAACCTCTTTTGTTGATTTCTTCGGCCATTAATAGGCCCATTGACGCAGTGCAGCACATTACAGTGCTCTGGAAGTCCACCAGAAACTGGCACTGCATATCCAGATTTCCAGGTCCCGCAGGAATGGCCATGGCCCCAAATTTTTCACAGGCAAGCTGGAAGCCAGCACCAGCGGTCCACACGCCATAGCCTACGGCGATCTGCACTCTATCCTCTTTCGTAAGCTCCGCCATCTCATAACACCGTGCAAAAAAATCGGTCCAGTCATTGATATCCTTTTGCGTGTAGCAGAGCACTTTTCTTTTGCCTGTGGTGCCTGAGGAAGCATGTATACGGACAACCTTTTCAATAGGGACGGACAGCAGCGGAAATGGATATCCTTCCTGGAGGTCCTGGGCGGTCGTAAACGGCAATTTTTTTAGATCATCCAGGGTTTTTATCCCATCTGGTCCCACCCCTGCTTCATCAAGCTTCTTGCGATACACAGGAGAGCCGTTGTACGCATGGTTTACAGTCCACTTAAGACCCTGAAGCTGAACTTCGTATATCTCATCCATTGATTTAAACGAAGGCATAAACGTGTTCGTCATTTCCTTATCACCTCACACTTTCTAGTTTTTCTTTAAAGCGGCTGCACTGCTGTCCAAGAGTCATTTCTATTGCTGGTTCATTGACTTATTTGTCCTGCTCCTTTAAACCACTCCCTACTCTCTCACCTTTAATGGGCCATTTGCGGGATTATTAACACGATCTGGGGAAACGCTATTAAAATTATTATGCTTACAATACATGCCATAAGAAAGAAGCTTATACTCTTAAATATGGTTGATAGCTCAATGTCCGGTGCAAGGGCCTTAACGACGTATATGTTTACCCCGACTGGCGGGGTTATTGCTCCCATGGTTGTGACCATGGTGAGAAGTATGGAATACCAGATGGGATCAAAGCCCAACGCCATTCCCAGCGGAAAGAATATGGGAATAGTGAGCACCAGAAACCCCAAAGAGTCTACAAAACACCCGCCTATCAGATAGATCATCAGCACTATAGCCAATATCACATAGCGGGACACAGGGAGAGAAGCTGCAAAATGCGCTACGCTGAATGGCAGTCTGGTTATCGCGAGGAATCTGCCGAAGATGATAGCTCCTGTTACCAGAAAAAATACCATACTGGAGATCTTGAGCGTATCCCTTATAGACTCAATAAGGCCTTTCCACTTCAGCCGCCCCGTCGGAACAGTGACCAAAAGGGTGAAAAACACGCCAACCGCGCCGGCCTCTGTAGGAGTAAAGAAACCTGCGTACAGCCCTCCTATCACTACAATAAATATTGCTACCGCCTCTATGATCCCGCCTAGAGAAAGTATTTTTTCTTTAAAACTGGTCTTCGGCCCCGCAGGACCCAGCTCAGGTTTCACCTTGCACAAAAGCCATATGGTCAAAACGAAGAGTGTTCCAAGTACGACGGCAGGTAATATCCCACCCAGGAAAAGTTTAATTATGGATTGCTGGGTCTGAAGGCCGATGATGATTAGCACAACACTGGGAGGCATGACTGTACCAAGGGTCCCGCCTGTCACCACCGTTCCACTGCTCAGCAGGGTGCTGTAGCCATACTTTTTCATTTGGGGAAGGGCCACAGTACCCATGGTGGCGGCCGTTGCAGTATTGGAGCCGCAAATAGCCGCAAAAAGCTCGTCTGCCCCGATAGTAGCAATGGCTAGTCCCCCGCGCCAATGGCCAAACCACTTGTATGCGGCGTCATATAACCTCTCTGCAATTCCGGAGTTAAAAGCGAGGTAACCTAGAAAAATGAAGAGCGGAACAACTGTGAGCCCATACTTGGAAAAAGTAGACCATACGTCTGTGCCCACCATGGTTACTGCTGCATTAAAGGAAACTACATACCAGAAGCCTGCGAACCCTACTATGCCCATGGCAAATCCCACAGGCATACCCAATAGGAAAAGGACCAGAAGAAGCAGGACGATGCCAATTATTCCAACCAGAGTCGGGCTCACCTTTGCCCCTCCCCACCCATTAGCGAGCTAAGAAGCTGTACAAGGAATACGAACGCAAGTGCGAAACATCCTAGCGCAACCGCATAAGTGAAAGGGAAATAAATAATGCGTAGTGTCTCAGTCACTTCACCGGTCCTCCATAAGTTGGTAGCGTACCTCCATATCTGCCACCCTACTATGACGAAAAAAGTGGCACAGATGCCACAGTTAATGGAATTCAACACTGCTCTAACCCGGGGCGGAAACCCAAGAACGACAATATCCACGGCGATATGTCCCTTCTTTATCTGGGTATAGCCTAATGCAAAGGCTGTAACTACTGCTCCAAAGTAGCCCATGAGTTCAAATGTCCCGCGGATCGGCAACCAAACCAGGCGGCAAAAAATATTGGCACACGTGAGGATGATCATCACAGCAAGCATGAATCCGGCCACCCACATGAGCACATCGTTCACCACCTTGTTAACTCTGTTCAAGAACTCTACCATGAAAACCTCTTATACAGACACAAGTCCCGCTCACATCAGCTATTTATACCCCAAACAGTTAAATCGACTCGGCCTTAATCCCAGAGCATAAATTCAGATCTCAGGTCTCACGAGGAACAGTAAGACCCAAGGGCTACTGGGATGGCTTCCAGTAGCCCCCATATCAAGTGCCTCTTATTTGCCCTCATACATCCTGGTGAAGGCCTTTATGTCTTGGATAATGGCCTTGCCAGGAATTCCTTTCGCCTCCGCGGCGCTGACCCACTTATTTCTTATAGGATCTAACAGCTTGTCCCATTTCTGTTTCTCTGCCTTGGTGAGCCGAATCACCTTTACACCCTGAGTTCTTTTAGACCAAGCCATGGACCTTTTCACATGCGTATCATTGTATACCCCGGTCCAAGCAGCCTGCTGAGTGCCAAGGTCTTCAAATATTTGTTTTACATCAGCAGGAAGTGAATTCCACTTTGCTTTATTCATTACCACAGCAAACGGATAGATAACGGAGTCAGTCATCGTGACATATTTGCACATCTCAGCAAACTTGAAGTCTTTCATCACATCAAGGGAGGAAAACAAGCCTTTCACAACCCCCTTCTCAAGGGCCTCTGGAGTGGATGGCATGGGCATGCCGACCGGGTTTGCCCCCCATGCCTTCAAGATTTGTGCTGCTCCGCCCGAGGCCCTGAGGTTAACCCCTTTTATATCCTTGAGTGTACGGATAGGTATCTTGGACATGATATTGGATGGAGCAGTGGTGAACATGGTTAACACTTTGACCTTTGAAAAGGCCTCCGGCTTATACCTTTTGTAAATATCCCATAGGACAAGGCTGCCAACCAAAGCATTTGGAATTCCCAGAGGAAGACTTGTAGCATTGGTAATAACGAATCTGCCCGGTTGATAGGCCATGCACAGGCATCCTATATCAGCCTGACCAGCTATTATTCCATCCATCATGTTTTTGGCGCCAAGAAGTGTGCCACCTGGAAAGGTCTGGACAAGGACTTTGCCGTTGGTACGCCTTTCCACTTCCTTTTTCCACCGCTCCATCTGAACGCATGGGAACGTTGGTGCAGGTGGAAAATTAGCATAGGTCAGCTTGATAGGACCAGCGTTGGCCGTTGTGGGAACCATACCTATTAAAACGGCCGTCGCGACAAAAATTACAGCCACAGCAAACGCTATCTTTTTCATAGTACTACCTCCTTTACAAATGGTTAACGGTTGACCACCCCCTGTAACCCTGTGCCTGCTTCCACCCCCTTTCGCCTCGATCCCCATCAAATATTAAGCCGTTTTCTCAACACATGTTTTTTAACTTTCCCTAAAGGTGTCCGGGGAAACGATGGCACAAACCATACCTTTTTGGGCAATTTGTAGCGAGCCAACTTTCCGTCGCAAAAATTTATTATGTCATCAGGGCCGATATCGTAATCCTTTTTTTTGATCACGAAAGCATGGCCCACCTCTCCCCACTTCTCGTCAGGAACTCCTATTACTGCCGCATCTTCAACAGCAGGATGCTCTTTTATTACTTTCTCTACCTCAGCCGGGTACACATTTTCTCCCCCGGATATGTACATATCTTTTGCCCGGTCAACAAGATAAAAATATCCGTCCTCGTCCATTCTGGCTAAATCACCAGTATGAAGCCAGCCATTACGAATAGTCTCTCTGGTTTTCACTGGGTCTTGCCAGTACTCTGTCATCATTATGGAGCCTCTGACCACAATTTCTCCTACTTCGCCCGGCTTCACACTCCTGCCGCTTGAATCCACAAGGTCCACTTCGGCATGGAAAACAGGGCGTCCCACAGTCCCGGGCTTTGTGAGCGAATCCTCCTCTGATGCCCACAAAAGTATAGAAGTCTCTGTCTGGCCCATTATTTGACGCACCGGGAACCCTGCTTCTTTACAACTTACGAGAAGTTCGTGGGTGGTCTTTTCTCCCCCGATGGCACAGATACGCAAGGATGATATATCCTTTCTCTGAGGCTGAGGCAAATTGAGCAAGGCACGGTATATGGTCGGCACTCCTAGAAACTTGGTTACCTTGTATCGCTTCATATCGAAGTATGTTTTCTGCGGATCAAAGCGCCTATGAATTACCATTGTTGCTCCCTTGTAGATGCATGGCGAGGCCTGAATAAACAGCCCCCCCGAATGGAAAAGAGGGAGAATAATTAGCATTATGTCGTCAAAGCTAAGTTTAAAGAATATATCTGCATTAAGACAATTAAAAAACGTTTTTCTGTGGGACAGAACTGCACCTTTTGGCTCGCCCGTTGTACCTGAAGTGTACATGATCACTTGAGCCTCTTCAGGGTTATTGGGTCCAGTAGATGGGGTGAGAAATGGTTCTTTGTCCTCGAACTGAGCCACCTCGTGGTCGTAGTCTAACGTACCCGGCTCCACATCCCCATTGCCCACCGCAGCAATAATAATTGGGGGTAGGTAGTTACCGAAGTCCAAATGGGCCAGAGAAGGCGCGAAATCAGAACCGAACACGAACACCCGGGGCCTGCAATTTATGAGTGTATACTCAACTTCCTTAGGAGCAAGGCGAAAATTGATGGGCACAAACATTGCGCCCAAGCGCGAGCAGCCTAGATAGAGTTCCAAAAACTCCGGGCAATTATTTAGCATAACCGCTACTCTGTCACCTTTCTCAATGCCTATGGATTGCAGCCAACTGGCAGCCGCATTGAGTCTTCTATGAAGAGTTCCGTAACTGATGGCCTTATCTTCGAATATGATAGCGGGCTTGGATGGATGCAATTCACTCCAGCGTCTAACCCACCAGGCCGCATTCATCGAATTGATCATTTTATCGCCTGCATGAACAGAAGAGAAACGTTGACAAACCAAAAGAACTTCTGTATCTTCTGGACCGGTTGTATACAGTATACAATGTAGTTTGTCAATAAGATCCTCAATATGAGGGCATTTGGAATTTGACTTAGATCTCCGGAGCCGATATGAAGGGCGTGGTGGTGAGATCTGGCGTGCGCCATAAAGGTTAATCCCAAAATAGGCTTGTTATGCTTCTTCAAGTCACTTTTAGTGGGCTAGCAACCGGAAGTATTTATGCACTGGTGGCCCTCGGTCTTGCACTCATTTACAATACAACCGAACATGTCAACTTTGCCCAGGGCGAGATGTCCATGATATGTGCATTCATCGGATTTACTTTTTTCAAACTCCTCGGAATGTCCTTGCCTTTGGCCTTTATTCTCACGCTCGTCTTTTCTATTTTTCTAGGGATTATAACCGAGAGGCTCGTCATTCGACCTGCGATGCGGGCTCCCCATTTTAATGTCTTTATCATAACCCTTGGCCTATCTATCGTGATGAAAAGTATAGCGGGATTTATTTGGGGTCATGATGACTATCCCTACCCTACCATATTTCCAGACAAGACCTTTACATTACTGGGGACTAACATTGATTTGCCGAGTATAGGCATAGTGCTGTGCACTGTGGTGGTCATGCTGATCCTTTTCCTCTTCTTCAAGTACACTCGTTACGGAATCGCCATGAGGGCTGTTAGCGAGAGTCAAACCGCAGCGTTGCTTATGGGCATAAACGTTAAAAGATCATTCTCCCTTACATGGATTATCAGCTACCTGGTAGCCGCAGTAGCGGGACTACTCATGGCCCCCATCGTTTTTCTCAGTTCGCGAATGGGAATAGTGGTGATCAACGGTTTCGCGGCATCTATTCTTGGCGGCTGGGGAAGCATTCCAGGTGCTATAATAGGTGGCATGCTACTGGGGGTCCTGGACAATGTTGCGCCCTTATATTTGCCAGCCCAGATAAAGGACATGATCCCTTTCCTGGTCATATTTGCAGTGCTCGTAATCAGGCCAAAGGGCATCATGGGGATCGAGAAGTTTACCAAAGTGTAAAGGCCCTGCATATGACAAAACGCAAATCCAGTTCTTGCATTCTGATCGCCCTTGGCCTTATAACGGCTGCGATCCTCCCTTTTTTTCTGGGAACCTTTGTTATATTCCTGATAAGCCTGCTGGCTGTTTACTCATTGGTGTCCATAGGCCTAAACTTGCTTATGGGTTACACAGGACAAATTTCAGCCGGTCATGCCGGATTCCTTGCCATAGGGGCCTATTTTACAGCAATATTGGGCTCCCGAGTAGAGTGGATGCCTTGCATAGTTGTGCTCTTCCTGGCAGGTCTCTTCACAGCCACCATAGGATTCTTCCTCGGTATACCCATACTCAGGCTGAAGGGTTTTTATATCGCGATGGCAACCCTTGCCTTCGGGGTGGTAGTTAGTGATATTATTTTACACTGGACTTCTTTGACCGGAGGAGATGACGGCCTTGGGGTTGGTACTGCGACGATCGCGTCCCTCAGCCTGGATACTTCCCACAAGCTTTATTACCTCATCATCTTTGTAACTATATCACTGACAGTACTCGCCCATAATCTCGTAAAGGGATATATTGGAAGGGCATTTGTGGCCTTAAGAGAAAGCGAGATCGCTGCCCAGACTATTGGAGTTGACATAGCAAAGTACAAGACTATCGCCTTTGCTATCAGTGCCTTTTACACCGGAGTAGCTGGCGGACTCTTCGCTTACCTGATAACTTACCTCTCCCCCGATGCTTTCACATTGGAGTTATCCATTGATTTCATCGCCATGATAGTCATTGGAGGCCTTGGCTCTATCTCTGGATCAATTATAGGAGCAGTCATATTGACGGGAATGCAACAAACACTGGCGGGTTTGCAGGATCTGCAGGTATTCATCTTTGGCCTCGCCCTGATTGTGTTCATGATATTGATGCCACGCGGTATCACCGGCATGATTGGTGCAGTGAAAGAGAGATTCTTCCGCCCCTGATTTTTATAAGCCAAGCTTCATGAAAAGGAGGTGACAAGGTTTTTTACATCCCATAAACCTGTAACGCCCAAGAAAGGAGGAGAAAAATGGGTAAGAAGGCATTGAAAATTGTGGTAATGGTTGTAGCCCTTGTGGGTGTGCTGACCTTGGCATCATCGCCATCGTCTGCTGAAGTTGGTGTCACAGACACATCAGTACTCGTGGGCTGCTCTAATAGCTTTTCGGGCCCCCTTGTTTACCCTGGCACCCAGTTGGTCAACTATGGATTGGAGGTCTATTTCAAGTACATAAACGAGCATGGGGGAGTATATGGAAGAAAAATACTAAGAAAATACTACGACGATGCATACAAGCCGCAAAACGCTGTGGCAAATACCAGAAGGCTCGTAGAGAGCGACAAGGTCTTCGCTATCTTATGCTCGCAGGGAACTTCGCCCGTCATGGCGACAGTAAAATACCTTATCAAGAAGAAAGTTCCTCTCTTGTTTCCCTACCAAGGCGTACCCATAAAAGGGGTAAAAACTATTTTCACTTCCTTTGTGCCGTATCCGACTCAAGCTGAAATCGTGGTCACATGGCTTGTTAAGAAAAAAGGACTCAAACGCATTGGCATGCTTTACCAGGATGACAAGTATGGATATACGTTCAGAGATCCCGCCAGGAAAGCCCTGAGGAGAATGGGTCTCGATCTGGTCGCAGCACAATCTTATAAGCGCGGTGCCGTAGATCTGAGCGCACAGATTGCAAAGCTTCGCAGGGCCAACCTCGATGCATGTCTTTTGGTCTGCACCCCTAAGCCAGGCGCTGCTGCGCTAAGGGAAGCCCACAAGCAAGGATGGAAAGGCACGAAGCTGATATCCTCGGGCCCTCTGACAGACGAAAAATTCATTATTTTGTCGGGCGGTGTTGGCGAGGGTGTCTGGGGACTTTCTCTGTGGCCAGATCCGGTGCATTCCAATCTCCCGGCCATGAAAGAATATAGAAGAATTATGAGAAAATACGGAAAAAGAAAGGACAATAAGCCGAATCGCTACAGCCTGTTCGGTTACTTCTATGCAAAGCTGTTCGTCGAAGGCCTCAAGCGCGCGGGAAAAGACCTAACAAGAGAGAACTATATAAAGGCCTTAGAGGGCATCAAGAACTGGCAAAACGGCATCATACCACCAGTAAGCTTCTCACCTACCGACCACCTCGCACAGGATGCTGGATTCATGGTAGAGGTGAGAGGCAATGTATTCAAGCCAATATCTGGTTGGATTACTCTCCAAAACGGAAAGCTGGTGGAGACACCTTTGCAGTAAAAGAAGCAGTGCTGGCTGTGACTTTGTGGAAGGCTTGTGGTTCTAAGGAGGACATGGCATTTTTCCTCGCTTGTCCTCCTTTTCCATTCTGTTATGCTCCAAGATATGCCTGTCTCACGTAATCATTGCTGGCAAGCTTTTCTGCCTCATCATGCAGCACAATTCTTCCTGTTTCCATTACATATCCGTGCTGAGCTATGGCCAGGGCCACATGTGCATTTTGCTCTACCAATAAGATCGTGACACCTTCGTGATTTATTTGAATCAGTATCTCGAATATCTCATCCACAATGAGAGGAGCCAGGCCCAATGAGGGCTCATCCAGTAACATAAGCTTAGGGCTGGACATAAGCCCCCTTGCTATGGCAAGCATCTGCTGCTCTCCCCCGCTGAGTGTCCCGGCCTGCTGATTCTTCCTTTCTTTGAGGACGGGAAACATCTCACCCACCCTTTCGAGGTTGCGATTTATCTCGTTTTTGTCCTTCCTGGAAAAGGCGCCCATTTTCAAATTTTCCCAAACAGTGAGACCCATAAAGATATCCCTGCCTTCGGGCACATGACAGATACCCATAGACACAATCCGATCCGGATCCAGCTTATGAATGGGCTCGCCGCGGTAAAGGATTTTCCCCTTAGCAGGGTGGAGCAGCCCCGAGATAGTCTTGAGAGTCGTACTTTTCCCTGCACCATTTGCCCCCAGTATCGTCACAATACTTCGAGGTGGCACATGCAGAGAGACCTCCTTCAAGGCCTGTACCCGCCCATAATACGTATCCACATCAGCTAGTTCCAGCATGATATTTCCCGGTACCCAGGTAGGCCTCTATTACCCTGGGATCATTCTGTATATCTTCTGGTCTCCCCTCGGCGATCTTCCTGCCAAAATGCAGCACACATACACGGTCCGAAACATTCATTACCAGCTTCATATCATGTTCCACTAAGAGCACGGTTATTCCCATGTCATCCCTGATGTTCTTGATAAGCTGCATCAGGCCATCCGTTTCCTTCGGATTCAATCCCCCCGCAGGCTCGTCAAGCAGGAGTATCTCTGGGTCCAACGCTATAGCCCTTGCCAGCTCAACACGCTTCTGGATTCCAAAAGGGAGGTCTTGGACATTAGTCTCAATAAAGGGGCCAAGTTCCAAAAACTCGATTACCTTTTCAGCCCGTGTCCTGTGTTGGCTTTCCTCTTTCTTTGCTCGGGCAGTGAAAAAAAAGTTGGCGAGCACCCCGGTGCGGTAAAACAGGTGACGACCCAGGATAACATTTTCCATAACGGTCATTTCATTGAAGAGTTCCACATTCTGAAATGTCCTCGCTATCCCCCGCTGGGCAATTTGATGAGGTTTCAGGCGAAGGAGATCTTCACCACGTAAATGTACCTCACCAGAGTCAGGCTTATAGATTCCGTTAAGGATATTGAAGACAGTGGTCTTACCGGCGCCGTTGGGGCCAATAATAGAAAATATTTCTCCGTTGTAGACCTCAAATGAGCAATCGTGGACTGCCCTGAGTCCGCCAAAACTAATGGAAAGCCCTGATACCCTGAGGATAGGAGACCTGTGGGAACCCTTCATCCAGAGGCTCCTTCACCCGGCGTGCTCACTTCAAATCGGCAAGCACAGTCGCCCTTGGCGAGGCATTCAATTTCCACGCAAGTGGCTTTCTTCTGGAAAACAGAACACCCAAGCCCCTCCAGCACCCCCCTGATCAAATGGCACACTGGGTGGTCGGATTCACCATAGGCACGGGCAAAAGCCGAATCCGCTACTTCCAGAATAAAGCTATTGTCCTGAGCACCGAAATGCAAAACTTTGAAAACACCCCACCCCAGATCCGTGCCCACTTCGCACATGTATTGAATCAATTCCTCACCGCTGCGGCCTTGTTCCCTGTATTTGCCTGATGATCGAGATCCCCCAATCCGGCCTCCTTCTGCCATCAACTGCCCACATCTTTCGCTGCCCAGTTCTCTTTCCATGGCCTTCTGGATTCCTATAATGGTATCGGGCCGAATGAGTAAGTACCGGGTACCGCTCAACTCAAGTTTACCGTTGCCTGATTTCAGATTATCAATTAATCCGTTTTCCTTGTTCACTGTTTGACTTCCACATACCTGGTCTTTTTTTTCTCGCGAGGTATTGTTCCTGGACCCACCCATTCAAACCTAGGACTGATGCGAAGCTCTTCTTTGAAATAAGACCTTAGCTTCTCTTCCAGGGGACCGATATCTTCCGCCCCAATGCCGTTTCCGTACTCTAGGCGAACTGTTAAGGGCGGCGTTACAAGCGGTCCAGGCTTATCCAGGATTATCCTGAAATGTCCAGTCACCTGCGGGGCAAATTTCAATATAACTTCCTTAATTGCCTCAGGGTATACATTTACACCTTTTACAATGAGCATATCATCTGCGCGCCCAATTATCTTGAACCTTATCCCGGGCATTCCACACTCACAAGGTTTTGTGTAAACCCGAAGAATGTCTCCGAGGGCATACCTCATAAAAGGTCCACCTTCCCAGTCCAGGAATGTAAACACCATTTCACCTGTCGCACCATCTTCAATTTCCACAGGCTCTTTTGTTTGGGGATCCACCAGTTCCAGTAAGCAATGATCCTCAGAGACAAAATGCATTCCACTGAACTGCTCCGGAGGCTCATCACAGGATATTCCATGAAACGCATGCCCCCCACCCGTGTGGTCAAAGACCTTGGCACCAAACCCTTCTGCCAGTATCTTCCTTACCTCGGGGTTACCACCGCCTGGCTCACCTGCGCAAAAAAACCACTTGATACCAAGGGCCCTGGCCTCTCTGCCTGTAAGCTCTGGGCACCTCTCTATCAAGTATTGACCAAATGAAGGCGTGGCAATTATGGCGTTAGGGGCGGTCAACCTGATAAAATCGAGCACCCTCCTGGTTCCACCCTCAACTCCCACCGGAACCACGCACGCCCCCAGGTGCATTATGCCCTGGGATAGTGGCAGCCCACCCGTAAACATGCTGAGGGACAGGGCCTGGAGCATCACATGACCTGGCCTGATCCCTGCCCGCCAATACTTCCTTGCGTGCATCTCATTGACCACAT
>CAZAKC010000019.1:15223-31579 GCA_964485655.1 uncultured Desulfobacteraceae bacterium | reverse complement strand
ATATCGAAGGGGTTGAGCATATCGAGTTTATTGAACATGAACCCAGAAAGTGTACAGATGCCATAGTGGAGATGGCCATTGTAAGATTTAAAAATCGTAAGGTTCCCATTGAAATTCCCAATATTAGAAACCTCGGGATTCACGGATTTTCCCACGAGTACATAAACTATATGCTGGGTGGCACCTTCAGGTCCTCTTATGTCCCCCTTAATGACAATATCATTAATGGTCGAAT
The DNA here is from genome assembly GCA_964485655.1 of uncultured Desulfobacteraceae bacterium. Lineage (GTDB taxonomy): Bacteria > Desulfobacterota > DSM-4660 > Desulfatiglandales > Desulfatiglandaceae > B111-G9. The sequence continues at coordinate 31,344 of CAZAKC010000019.1, read as the reverse complement.
CAGGGGTGTGGCAGGCGTTGTCGGTTGTACGAATCCCAGAGTGAAGCAAGACTGGATTCATGTCGAATTGGTGAAGGAACTCATCAAGAACGATATTCTTGTCGTACAGACTGGTTGCTCCCAAATAGCCCTGGCAAAGGCAGGGCTCTATACCCCCGAGGCGGCCCACCTTGCAGGTCCCGGCCTGAGGGAAGTTTGTGAGGCAGTGGGTATGCCGCCGGTGCTTGGCTGTGGGTCCTGCGTAGACAATAGCAGAATCCTGATTGCTTGTGCTGAGATGGTTAAAACAGGTGGCCTGGGAGAGAGCATCGCCGACTTGCCCGTGGCAGGAGCCGCTCCTGAGTGGATGAGTGAAAAAGCTATCTCCATAGGGCAGTATTTTGTTGCCTCAGGAGTATACACGGTGTTCGGTGTGACATTTCCCATTATTGAAGGGACCAAGTTCCATAAGCTCCTCTTCGAAGGCCTTGAAGAGCTGGGCTTCGGTAAATGGGGGTTTGCCACGGATCCTTACGAAATGGCCCAGATGATGATTGACCACATCGACAAGAAACGTAAGGCCCTTGGCATAGACAAGGCCAGAGAGCGCGTGCTGTTCGATATGGCTAGTCGTCGTGAAATGGAAGCTGCTGGCTGATTCTTTGGCATAAAAATTCCATCTGCCCGGGCACTCATGAGATTTGGGACCCGGGCATTTTTTTCTGGAGAGTAAGAATGACTTTTTCCTCCCTTTCCTACCATAATCTCACCTCCTATAAGCGACACGGGATCTCTCCCCATTTCCTGGATTGGGGAAACCAGCCGCAGGTCTTTAAAAAATATGATGGTATTGATCCTCTTGACCTACCCAGAAACATTGCTGTAGGGGACATTGCCCTGTCCCGCGTGCTAAAAAAAGGTCCTGAGATGCCAGATACCACTGAGTTAACTCTGGCTACCCTGTCATCAATCCTTTTACTCACATGCACTATTACGGCACTGGCCATGCACTCTGGCACCCCATTTTATTTCCGTAGCGTCGCTTCAGCAGGGGCCCTTTATCCCTTTGAACTTTATGTCCTCACCCAAGGTACAAAAGGGCTTAACGATGCCCTATACCATTACAGCACAAAGCGCCATGCTCTGTCCCCCCTGAGGGAGGTAGTTGCAAGTGCCAGGAATTCCTCATTGGATTTTTTTCTAAGTTCCATATTCTTTCGAAGCTCCTGGAAATACAGGGATCGGGCCTACAGGTACTGCCTGCTGGACACTGGACATCTACTTGAAAACCTAGTTCTCTCGTTAAGGGCCCATGGACTTGTGCTACGTTCAACCTATGATTTCGATGACTCCCTGACCAATACCTTTTTGGGCCTTGACTCCTTCAGAGAAGTATGCCTTGCGGTATGTTGTATTGGTAATGAACATGACCCGTGCCCAGCTCTACCTACCGAAGAAAAATGGGGAACTCTGCCCGACAGGGTCAAGGAGGCCAGTGTAGTTTCTACGCGCGAAGTAAAGTACGATACCATTGTTACAATGCACCAGGCATCGAGCGCCCTCAACCCCGGCCCCAGCCAGGGAATAAGAATGGATGAATTGCTAGGTGTTCGGGCAAATACCGTTGTGGAAATACCGCAAGTCCAGGGCTGGGCAGATAAAATGCCATATCCCGAGATAGTATTTTCGCGCCGCTCCCAGCGAAACTTTGTGCCTCACCCTATGTCTCAGCACCAATTGGAATCCATCATGGATGGCCTGTGCTCTGATCCGATGCCTGCTGGTAACCTATGGCCAATATCTACTGGCCTGCTTATCGCTAACTCTGAAGGCTATGATTCTGGGTTCTATCTACTTGATAGACAATCAAGGAAATTGGCTTTAATCAGAGAGGGAAATTTCCAGCGAGATATGGCCCGTATATGCCTGGATCAGGCATGGCTTGCCAATGCTGCCGCACAAGTGCTCTTCCTCTCAAATCTTGAAGCGCTCGACAACACTCTGGGCCCCAGAGGTTATCGCCATGCAATGTTGGAGGCAGGCAGGTCCGGTCAATTACTTTATCTGATAGCGACCTCCTTGGGCCTTGGCTGCTGCGGTATTGGTGCCTTTTATGACGAGGAAGCAGCGCGATTGCTCGGGCTCAACCAAAGTTCAAGGCTCCTTTACCTCGTCGCCCTCGGCCCTGTAAAGAGGGTGTTAGGAGATTAATTTTGTCGTTGCGAGTCACCGCAAATGTGGATAAAAGGATTCTAGGTTCGGCAAACAGGAAGGAGTGGACATTATGAAATGGAAACAATTTCTCACACCGGTCAAGAACATAGACGCTGATGAGGCCCGTAGCTTTATGAACCGCCGACCTGAAGGGTCATACGCACTACTGGATGTGCGCCAGCCAAAGGAATATGAAAGAGAACACTTGCCCGGCTCTCTTCTCATACCCATCGGCCAACTCGCCGATCAAATTGATAGACTTGATCCGGAAAAACCTATCATTGTCTATTGAGCGGTAGGAGGGCGCAGCCGGGCCGCTGCACAACTTCTTTCAGCTAAGGGATTTAAGGAGGTCTATAATTTAAAAGGGGGGATAAAGGCCTGGAATGGACTCAAGGCCTATGGGCCGTATGAGGCGGGGCTTGAGGCGATTACAGGCCAAGAAACCGCAGAAGATGTCATAATCCTTGCCTATGGCATGGAGGAAGGACTGAAGGAATTTTACCTGGCGATGGCCCAGGAGATGGAAAGTGGCGAGGCCCAGAAGATGTTTCATAAGCTAGCTGAAATTGAAACAGTCCACAAGCATCAACTTTTCTCACTTTATCTCCGTACCTCGAATGAAAGTATTGACCAGGACTCATTTGAAAGAAAAATAACCACTGATAAAATGGAAGGTGGCTTCACAACACAAGAGTTCCTCGAGCAAAACAGCGCACTCCTACAGAGCACTGAAGATATCATTTCTGTGGCAATGATGCTTGAAACACAATCCCTGGACCTTTATCTCCGATTCACGGCTGCCTTGGAGGATCAGGCTGCCAAAGACGTTCTCTTTGAGCTGTCTGAACAAGAAAAGGACCACTTAACAATACTGGGTGATCTATTAGAAAATTTGCAATCGCGTTTCTAGAAATTGATTTTATCCGACAGGACCTGTTAAGATGTGTCTGTTCTCTACTAAAACTATAGTAAAACGAAAAGGAATCTCCCATGGAAAGAAAATCAGGGGCTAGGTCCGGCCTCGCTAAAGACCACAAGTCAGTAATGGTTGGAATTAGGAGCATCGAAGGAATCAAGGAGCCCGAGCTGTTTGCCAAGTTATTTGTTAATGCACCCATAGGGATTTATATTGTACAAAAAGGTCATTTTCGTCTTGTAAACCCTGAGTTTCAGAGGATATCCGGTTACAGTGAGGAAGAACTCCTGAGGATGAGCCCTAAAGACATAGTTTACAGTGAAGATTGGCACAGCGTCAAAGAAAGTGCAACCCAAATGCTCAAAGGGAAACGATCATCTCCATACGTATTCAGGGCTGTGGGAAAAGATGGGGACATAAGGTGGATCATGGAGACTGTGTCTTCAATTCGTTTTGAGGGCAAACGCGCCGCTCTAGGCTATTTTATGGATGCCACGGAGCATGAAAGGGCTAAGGAGGCATTGCGAATCTCAGAGGAAAAATTTAATAAGGCATTTAGATCCAGTCCCGAATGGTTTGTCATAACCACCCTGGAAGACGGCTTCTATCTTGATGTTAATGACGCCTTTCTACATACTACTGGTTATAAGCGCGAGGAGGTCTTGGGCAGAACGTCTAAAGAGCTTGGCATCTGGGTCGATCCAAAGGAACGTGATGAGATCGTAAGGATATTAAAGAAAAAGGGTATTGTCAGGAACATGGAGGTTAAATTCCAGATGAAATCAGGAGAAATCCGCCACGTCCTTTGGTCTGCCGAGGTAATAGAGTACGCCGGAGAAAAGTGTATCCTTGCTGTCACACGGGATATCACCCCACTCAAGCAGGCGGAGGAAGAAAGGCTCCAGAGAGAAAAACTCCAGGTCCTGCTGGAGACGGCCGGCGCTACCTGTCACGAACTCAGCCAGCCCCTCCAGTTTATCTATTACCTCCTGGATGAACTGGACGACAAACATCCTAATGACGAACTCATAAAGAATCTCAGAACACAGTGCGATAGGATAAAAGAGATCACGCGCAAGATGGAAAATATCACTACTTACGAGGCCACTGATTACGTAAAGGGCTCAAAGATCATTGATCTCAGTAAGGCCTGTAAGTGGCCCCTTTAACAGCCCTCTTTCAACAGTATCCGGGCATCCACAACCTTTGCGCCCTGATGATAAACAATTATGGGATTGAGGTCCATCTCCCGGATTTCTGGATAGGACTCCACCACCTCGGAACACATTACAAGGAGCCTCTGAAGTGCCCTTTTGTCATAAGGAAGATTTCCCCTTACTCCATTTAGGATAGGAGCAGAGCGAATTTCCTGCATCATCTTCCTTGCTGAAACAGAGGAAATCGGCAGCACTCTGAAGGAGACATCCTTTAACACCTCCACCATGATCCCCCCAATGCCGAACATTATCACGGGCCCGAACTGATCATCGATCTTGGTCCCCATGATAACCTCTAGATCAGGGTCGGCCATCGGACTGACCAGGACCCCTTTTATTTCCGCTTCAGGGTTATACCGTTTAGCGTTGTCAACTACCTCTTTAAACCCCTCCATGACCTGGTCTTCACCTCTAAGCCCCACCTTTACTCCCCCTGCATCACTCTTGTGCAGGATCTGGGGAGAGACGATCTTCAGGACCACATCAGTGCCCATCGCTTCTGCAAATTTGACTGCCTGCTCGGGCGTGGTAGCCAGTTTGTCCTTTGTCACAGGTGCACCATGCATCTTGAGCAACGCCTTTGCCTCGTGTTCCAGCAGATAGTTGCGGCCCTCCTTCCTGGCATTATCAATGATCTTCCTCCCGGCAGGCTTTGCCTTGGCCCCCCAATTGAACACAAAGTTTACCTTGGCATGGTACTCGTTCATGTAGTTGCCTCGCTGTGCTAGTACACCAATGGACTTACATGCAACGTGGAGAGAATCATACACGGGAATATTGTAGTAACGCAGAAGCTCAATGGAGTGGGTATTCTTTGATGCATAAAGGCTGTGAACTACAATGGGTTTATTGCGTTTCCGAACCATTTTCCCCATTCTATGGGCCGCATCCTCCTCTATCAAGCTGAGACTCTTGGCAAACCGAATCCCATAGCCACCAAAAAGTCCGGCAATTAACAGACCTCCAATATCGCCGTCATTGAGCATTATTTTTGCGCATTCAGCAAATACGGACGGGTCTGCATCCGCGCCGCCAGCAACATCCACGGGATTCCTTACAGAGGCCGTGAATGGTAGAATCTCCTTAAGCTTTGCCTGAGTCTTCTTGTTGAGTTGTGGAATTTTGATGCCTAAATCAGTGAGGATATCAGCGGCGATGGTTGCATGGCCTCCCCCATCGGCCAATATACCCACGCTCCTGTTCCTTATGCAGGGAAGGCTTGATAAACATTCGGCTGCAGGAAATAGCTCGTCAGGATTATCTATGACAATTATTCCTGCCCGCTCAAAAGCCGAATGGGCGACCTCTGACATCCCGGCTAAGGACCCGGTATGGGAGCCTGCTGAGGCCTTGCCTGTTGCTGATCTACCACTTTTGAGCAATATAATGGGTTTTTGTAACGTGGTCCTATAGGCTTGCTGCAGGAATTTCCGCCCCTCACTCATCCCCTCCACGTACATGAGAATGGCCTTTGTCTCGGGATCATTGCCGAAAAATTCCAGATATTCATGAAACTTTATGTCGGCTTCATTACCTACTCCCACGTAGTAAGAGAAGCCCTTTTGGCTTTTCACACTTGCCTCGGTAATCAGCGCCAAGGCCATGTTCCCACTCTGGCTCACCAGAGCGATGTCGCCTTTTGGCACGTCAGGGATACCCACAAGGTTGAGGTTATTCTTGAGGTTCATCATGCCGGAGGTGTTTGGGCCGATCAGCCTTACATTGTATTTTTTGGCCACTTCCACCATTTCTTGCTCCAGCTTTTTTCCTTCCACCCCCAGCTCCCGGAATCCACCTGCGATAACTACTGCACCCTTCACTCCTTTCTTGCCGCAGTCTTCTAAGATCGAGGGGACTGTCCTGGCCGGCGTAGTGATCAGGGCCAAGTCCACGGGCTGCTCAATATCAGAGACCTTTGGATAGCATTTGAAGCCCAAGATCATCTCTTCTTTTGGGTTTACTGGATAAATCCTGCCCTCAAATCCCTGCTCAAGGAGGGTCTTGATAGCCTGATAGCCCCTTTTTGTTTCATTTTTTGACGCACCAACAATTGCCAGAGAGGTTGCGTTCAGGACTCTGTCAAGGCTCATGTCATTTTCTCCTTTTCTTGTAAGTCTCAGCGCGCCTTAAACTCCCAAAGAAAAAATTGCAAATTATCATGAACCGATCAGTCGTTCAAAGCAAAATTACATTACCAAGTTATCTTCTTTTTGTTTTTTCGCCTGCCTTTCATATTCATGCTATGGGGTTCTCGTTGGCCCCGCCTGTCCACTGAAATACGGCTCACCGGGGAACACAGCAAGCTCCCTCTTTCAAAATACCAACAGTAACTTCAGCGCCAATCTGAACCGTGACGACCATATGACCCAGCTCTCGCCTTGAAAGACAGGTCCTCAGACGCAACCCTCCTGGATGGGCAAGCTCGAGTTCCACCACAGCGTCCATAAAATCAATATCTATCACCTTCATCTTGCCCTTCCACGCGTATCGCTCCCCATCACCCACAGGGAGCAATTCCACACACCAAGCGGGGATTGTCAAGTATACCTCCTCATCATCATCTTTTATCGAAGCCCCGGACGAGATCGGAATATCAACAAGCCCTAAGGCGCTGACAAATTTCCCATCCGGCCCAATCTTGCCTGGAATCAGGTTTTCTATCCCCAGCAATTGGGCAACTGTGCGGTTAGCCGGACTTTTCAGCACTGCTTCCGGGCTTCCCACCTGCAAGATTTCTCCATCTCTCATCACTGCAAGGTGATCAGCCAAAAAGAAGGCCTCGCTGAGGTCGTGGGTAATATGAAGGATCGTTACCCCGGTTTCCTGGTGGATTCTTTTCAGTTCCCGCTTCAGGCGGTCACGCGTGAGGCGGTCAAGCGCACTTAGAGGTTCGTCAAGTAGCAACACATAAGGATCCAGAACCAAGGCACGGGCCAGCGCCACACGTTGCCGCTCACCTCCTGAAAGGTTATCAGGGTGACGTTCCAGGATTGATCTGATGTCCAGGAAACCCGCAATCTTGTTTACAGCTCTTTCCGCATCATCACCGCGGATACCCTTGAATCCCAGTCCAAATGCAATGTTTTTGCGCACCGTCAGGTGGGGAAAAAGTGCGTAATCCTGGTAGACAACCCCTAAATTTCTCTTCTCCGGCGGTAAATGCGTGGCATCTCGACCATGGATAAAAATGCTCCCGCTTCCTACCGGATGTATACCGGAAATAGTCTCCAGAAGCACGGTTTTGCCCGTTCCGGTAGGACCAAGAAGTACCATGTACTCCCCGCTTTTTACATTAAGTGTGATGTTCTTTAGCTGAAAGTCTCCCAGGTTGACCCTAACGTCTTTAAGCCGAAGCATCTCCTATGCCCCCTTGCGTTTTGTCGCGATGGCGCGCAGCACGGCAAAGATAACGAGGCACAGGAGAATTAGTAGCACTGCCACCGGCCTCGCATACTTGAGGCCAAAGGATTCGAATCGTTCCCATATAAGGACAGGAGCAGTCATTGGATGATAGGCAAGCACGATCACCGCACCGAACTCAGAAATGCCTCTCGCCCACATCATGATACCCCCCGAGAGGATGGCCCGCCAGGACAGAGGGAGGCTTACCTTGAAAAAGGCCATCCAGGGAGAGGCCCCAAGTGTTCGTGCCACTCGTTCAAGTCTAGGGTTGACAGCCAGGAAGCCATCCCTGGCTGCATTAACCAGGAAAGGAAGCGAAACAAAGGACATGGCTAGACTGATGCCTGCCTCTGTTCCAACAAAGCTCACGCCCACAAGCCCAAAGGCCTTGCCAAGAAAGAATTTACGCCCATAAACCATCAACAACGCAATTCCTGCTGCCGTGTGAGGAATCATTACGGGAAGGTCTATGACCCCCTGAACCAGGCTTCTGCCAGGAAAATGCCATCGGGCAAGGCAGTAAGCCAAGGGGATCCCGAAAAACCCGCAGATAACTGTGGCCCAAAAGGCACACCTGAGTGTCAGCAAGATAGAGTGCACAACTTCCGGATCGCTGACAGTGGCCCTGAGGATTGCCGGATCCGCCGCAAGAATCATCCTGATCATCGGAATCACAACGATCAGCAGCAGGATCGTACCAAGCCCCCATATAATAGCCTTAAAGCCTTCCATATCTCGTTTTGTCCGTTGTGCGGCTGGATGCAGCTTCCCTCATCGCAATAGGGATTTCAGCGCGGCTGGTATCCTGCTGACATCGCCGGTTACCTGAGGAACTCCCAGAGGAGGCTGGCCGTTTCTCCTCATGATCTCACGGCCTTCCTTGCTTAGCAAAAATGCTACAAATTTCACGGCTAGAGTCCTGTGCGGGGCATTCTTGGGGATGGTAATTCCGTAGATCATGGGTTTGCCCCGCTTTTCAATAAAGCTGCTTGGGCTTTTGCCTGTTATTTTGACGTGAGCCTGTTTGTAAAGGCCAGCATACTTTGACGAGCCCAGATTTATTTGCTCCGGCAGGTTCACAAAGGGCATATTATGCTGCATACAGACAGATCTGTAGATAAACAGGTAATCGATCTCACCTGCCTCGAGCAATGCTATAAGATCTGTTTCCTTGGGTCGCACGTTCCTCGGTGGACACCCACTGCGCAGCTTCTCATACAGGCCAGGCGCATGATAATATTTTTCCGCCAGTTGCCATACAAGGAGGGTTCGATATCCGCAAGGATCGCTGTTGGGATCTGAATGACCATACTCCACGCCCTTTCTGAGAAGAATATGATACCAATTCCGCCCATTGATTTGCCCTGCGTATTTTGAGTCGGGGCGATACATGATAGCCATTTCATTGGTGGCAAATGAGATATTCCATGAGGCATAGTCAGGGATCAGAAGATTCTCAATAACCGTGTAATCAGCCGAGGCCATCACGTCACAGGGCCTGTCAAGATCCACGATCTTTCTGGCACAAGTTCTAGACCCTGCCGCTTCCCTGACCACCTTCACACCGGGGTAACGGGCTACGAACCCCTTCGCGATTTCCTTGAAAGGAATTGAAAGGGATCCGGCGTGAAATATAATCAGAATTTTTTCCCCTCTGCCGCCAGTCGAATAGGCCTGAGCCTGAGCGCTTGCACACAACTGGGACCAAATAAGAAAAACACCGACCAACACCACTGCCCAAGAAAGAAAAACTGGATTTGTCTTTGGTGCAGGATTTGTTCCTCTGAATTTCATCTCCCCACTCCGGTATGCTTTATGTATTATATCAATTCTGATATATGGTCTAATCTCATTTTAGTTTCCGCTTGTCAATACTATTCCTGTACATTCTTTCTCAAGCTCTCTTTAATCGGCTAGCGCCATGTCATGTTTCTTCGCACAGCTCTCTATCGCATATTAACTCACTACTTAACTACCTTGCCTTAAAGACGCTCATCATGTAGCATGCCACTAATTTAAGGATACAATGGTAGTAAAAGAAAAAAAATCAATGCTCAGATGGTATGATCCACTCCTGCTAGGTCTTATTCCTCCCTGCGGGGCATTCTTGATCAAGGCCCTTACCCTTTCGTGCAAAAGGGTAATCGTGGTGGGTCAGGAAGAGGCAGAAAGCGCTATAGCGAAGGTCGGTGGTAAGGCTGTTTATGTTACATGGCACCAGAGGATGTTTTACCACTTCCACTACTTCGGCTCCCGCCATGTCACCATGATGATAAGCCAGAGCCGCGATGGTGAATACGCTGCGAGGGTTGCAAGCTGGCTTGGTTTCAGAAATGTCAGGGGCTCCTCAACCCGTGGAGGAACGCTCGCCATTAGAAAACTCATACGGGAGATAAGGCGAGGGCAGACAGCAGGGATGCTGGCTGACGGTCCGCTTGGTCCGCCCAGGATTGCAAAGATAGGTTCTGTAATATTGGCCAAAGAGACTGGTACTCCCATGATACCTGTGCTGTGGGGTGCCGATAGGTGCTGGGTGTTCAACACCTGGGATCGATATCTAGTGCCCAAGCCGTTTGCCAGGATTGCCATACGTTATGAAAAACCCATCTGGGTACCTGCCGAAGCCAGCCGCGAGGATCTTGAAAAATACCGGTTGATACTGGAAAAAGAGCTAAATGAAGCGACCCGGTGGTGTGATGAATATTTTGATGTTCACAGGCCATGGAAGAAGGTGCCTGAGGGGCAGGAAACCACAAGTGAGGACAATTGAGCTAAAGTAATGAGTTTAAAACGTCTTAGAGTGTGTTTTGCTACAAGCGGAGTCCCTGCCTGACATCTCCCCTGTAATAACTCTCCATTTTCTCGGCCGCCTGCACAACTTCATCATTGTCTGCCTCTGGGAGCTTTACAACCAACTTTACCAGGAGGTCCCCGCGCTTTTTTGTTTTTGGGTTTAGGGCCCCTTTCCCTTTCAATCTTAGCACCCTACCATTCTGGCTTTTGGGCGGGATCTTTAACCTCACTGGCCCGTCTACAGTAGGTATGGTTATGGTTCCACCAACTATGACCTCCTTCACTGTAACAGGCACTTCCATATGGAGGTCGTCCCCTTCCCTTTTCAGCAGAGGATGAGGCTGAACATGAATCTTCAGGTAGAGGTCTCCGGGTGGCCCTCCGTTGAGTCCAGGTTCTCCCTTTCCCGCCACCCGCACCCTTGAGCCTTCTTTCACACCCGGGGGGATGGTCACCCTGATGCGCTCGGTCCCTAACATCTGTCCAGAACCACCGCATATCGGACAGGCCTTTCCTATTTGTCCATGCCCATGGCACACCGGACAGGATTTGGTAAATTGTATGGGGCCCTCCGCTACGTTGATCCGGCCAGATCCACCGCAGTTACGGCAAACGGTTAGTTTCCCATTTGGATCAGTGCCTGAGCCATTGCACAGGCTGCACACCTTCGGCTTCTGCATCGTGAGTTCGGTTTCTGCCCCTTTGAGGGCAGAGATCATATCAATGGTTAAATCATGCTCGATGTCCCTTCCTTTTTCTTTGTGGCTCCCTCGAAATTCACGAAAATCGTCTCCCATGTCAGCGAAGCCGAAAATGTCGCCGAAGACATCTTCATAGCTGTGGTAGCGACCGAAGGGCTCAGCTCCTGCGGCTTGACGCCACCCCGCGCCCCCAGTCTGCTGGTATTCCTGCCACTTCTTGTACTCCCTGGCCTTCTCTGCATCAAATCCAGCCTGAAGTCCCTCCTCGCCGAACTCATCGTAAAGCTTACGCTTCTCCTTATCAGCCAGGACTTCATAGGCCCGCGATATTTCCTTAAACTTTTCTTCCGCCTCCTGATTGCCCGGGTTAATGTCAGGATGCCACTTCCTCGCGAGCTTCCTGTAGGCCTTCTTAATCTCCTCCTGTGTGGCATTCTTTGAAACGCCCAGTATTTCGTAATAGTCCCTTGCCATTTTCCATCACCTGTTAGCCTCTCTAAAAAATTAGCGATTCAAGATTACTGGCCTTGCCTGACTAACTCAGACAGGCCCCTGGCTCTTTACTAACAAAATCCGATGATTAAATTTAATTGCGGCAGCGTGATTTGCAAGCTTTCGCAGTACGATCTCATAAGGGAGATTGCCTCATGTACATCATAAAAGTCAAATTCGATCGAACGCCGAGAATGTTTCAGGATAGAATGCACAGGTTAGTGGAAGAGATGCTAAGGATCAGTCGCCCAGTATTTTCTCCCACGGATTCGGGGTGGACTCCTGAAGCAGACATGTACGAGACTGAAAGCTCTATTATTTTGGTAGTAAACCTTGCCGGGGTAGCGAAAGAAGATATTGAGGTCTGCTACTATGATGGCTATCTCAGCATATCGGGCAAGAGAACCTTGAAATTCCCTTCTGGGGCCCCGATTAGACACCATCAACTGGAAATAGGGTCAGGGGCCTTTGAAAGGATCTTCCGCATTCCTTGCTCGATAAATCACGATGCCATTGAGGCGACTCTCCAAGATGGGTTGCTCACTATACAGATGCAGAAAACTGGCCCACTCAGGCGGGACGTAATTATTGAAATCGACCCGGAGGGTGAAATTACTATTTGAAAAATTACATTCTTCAGGAGGAGCCATGGACGAAAAGGCCCAAAAACTACCTGAAATTCTACCTATCTTACCGGTAAGGGACTCTGTGATATTTCCCAAGATGGTGGTCCCTTTGATGGTACGTGATGAAGAGTACGTGAAACTGGTGGATGAGGTTCTCCAGAAAGATAAGGTCTTGCTTGTGGCCATGATCGTGGACGCAGAAACAGACCAAAGACCGCCAGAGGTTCACCGCGTGGGCACAGCGGGGATGATCGTAAAGCTCACTAAGACAGAAGAAGGGACTGTGCTGGTGGTACAGGGAATATCCAGGGTTGAAATCATCGAGATCGTCTCTGAGCAGCCATACCAGAGGGCCAGGGTCAAGCAGTTGCACGACGTGGTACATTCGGGTAAAGAGATCGAGGCAATGATGGTAAATGCCCTCAACCTGTTTAAACAAATAGTGGATCTGTCGCCTCATCTGCCTCCAGAACTTATACAACTATCGAGGAATGTGGATCAACCGGGCCCCTTGGCCGACATGATTGTCTCTACCCTCAATCTGGATCGCAACAAAAAACAGGAAATTCTTGAGACTCTGGATGTTAAGGAGCGCCTTAGCAAACTGATGCTTTTCCTTAATGAGGAACTGGAACTCCAGAAAATGGGCAAGGAGATCCAGGACAGGGTTAGAAAGGGAATAGACAAAAGCCAGCGTGAATACTTCTTGCGTGAACAACTTAAGGCAATACAAAAAGAGCTTGGAATGGACAAGGAAGAGCCCCCTGAGATATCCGAGCTCAGGGTGAGATTGAAGGAAAAGCAGCTCCCTGACCAGGTAAGGGAAGTCGCTCAAAAGGAAATTGACAGGCTCGCCAAAATGAGCCCCATGTCCCCGGAGTATACTGTGTCGCGCACTTACCTGGACTGGATCCTGGATCTTCCCTGGCTGGAGGGCACACAAGACACAATAGATATAGAGGAAGCGAAAAAGGTGCTGGACAAATATCACTACAACCTGGAGAAAGTAAAGAACAGGATACTGGAATACCTGGCAGTCAGGAAGCTTAACCCTAATCACAAAGGTCCTATCCTGTGTTTTGTCGGACCGCCAGGCACTGGTAAGACAAGCCTGGGAAAGGCCATAGCTGAGGCCATGGGACGAAAATTTGTGCGCATCTCCCTTGGTGGGGTACGCGACGAGGCCGAAATTCGAGGGCACCGCAGGACCTATGTGGGTGCGTTACCCGGACGCATCATCCAGGGCATCAAAAAAGCTGGCTCTAACAACCCTGTTTTCATGCTTGATGAAGTGGACAAGCTTGGAATGGACTTCAGGGGCGACCCTTCTTCAGCCCTCCTTGAGGTACTCGACCCCGAGCAGAATTATTCCTTCTCTGATCATTACCTTGAACTTGAATTTGACCTCTCTCGGGTCATGTTTATAGCAACCGCTAACCAATTGGACCCCATCCCTCCTCCCCTCAGGGACAGGATGGAGATACTAGAACTGGCTGGTTACACCGAGGACGAAAAAGTGGAAATCGCCACAAGATTTCTCATTCCACGCCAGATTGAGGAACATGGTCTAAAACGGTCCCAGGTGAAATTCCGCAGATGTACCCTTCGAAAAATCATAAGGGAGTACACAAGGGAAGCGGGGCTCAGGAACCTTGAGAGGGAGATTGGAGCTATCTGTCGAGCCATTGCTAAAGAAGTGGCAGAGGGCAAGAAAGGCCAGTTCCTGATAACAGAGGACAAGGTGAAAAAATACCTTGGAAAACCTAAATTCACCCCTGACGTAGCAGAGAGAACATCTGTTGCGGGAGTGGCTATTGGTATGGCGTGGACACCAACCGGAGGTGACATCCTTTTTATCGAAGCCACGAAGATGCCCGGTAACAAGTCCCTTGTACTCACTGGCCAATTGGGCGATGTCATGAAGGAATCAGCCCAGGCTGCCTTGAGCTATTTGCGCTCTAGGGCCGAGGAACTGGGAATAGACAAGGATTTTTACAAGGACCAGGATATTCACATCCACGTGCCTGCGGGCGCAATACCAAAGGATGGCCCTTCGGCTGGGATTACTATGCTCACAGCTCTGGCCTCATTGCTCACAGGAAAGCCTGTCAAGAGCAAACTCGCTATGACTGGTGAGGTAACACTGCGCGGCTCCGTATTACCAGTTGGGGGTATCAAGGAAAAGGTGCTTGCAGCCAACCGCAGTGGCATCAAGGAAATCATACTGCCCAAGGAAAACCAGAATGACCTCGATGAGATTCCTGAAAAAATAAAGAAGCAGACCAAGTTCCATTTGGTGAGCCGAATGGACGAGGTATTGGAAATAGCTCTCGGCCTCAACCACAGGGCAAGAAGGCGTAATACCAAAAGATAATGGAGCCCTAAAGGTTAAATATACCTGGCTAAGCCCTTGAGACATATGCATCAAGAAAAATCCACAACCTTGTTTGCAGACTGCTACGGGACGGATCAAGCGGAAACGGATAAAAAATGCCTCACATGGAGATGGAACATATGTGTCTCATGAGACATAAAATTCATGTATCCCACTACAAATGCAGATTGGTCATCTTATAAATAAACTTTACTTTTTTTCCTCAGCATGTTAGACGTATATAGCTTTGATACAAGGTTAAGGTGCTTGTGCGCACAGGGCTAACCGCCAAGCCATAAAGTATCGCCAGTCATAGCGTAGGATGGTATTTTACGATTTCGTGTCACTGCCTTCGTTTCTTATCACACAATTTAACACGGAATATAACATATCATTTTGGAATTGTGATTAAAGGTACAACTCTTGCATTATAATTCTTATGCTTGTTACCTTTCGATTCTGGTTTTCAATTTCCGCCTATTTAATAAAGGGATTGTTTGGTCCTGCGACTAAGCCCCTAAGAGTTCAGCAACATTAAGGAGAAATCATGAGAGTCTTGCTAGTTTACCCCGAATTTCCAGATACCTTCTGGAGCTTCAAACACGCATTAAGATTCATCAGCAAAAGGGCTGCGTACCCTCCTCTGGGCATCCTGACTGTGGCGGCTATGCTCCCTGAAGATTGGGAAAAACGCCTGGTTGACCTGAATGTGTCAACTCTTACAAGCACAGATCTCAAGTGGGCTGACTATGTTTTTATCAGCGCAATGGCAGTGCAGAGATCTTCCGTGAACCAGATCATTTCCAGATGCAAAGAGGCAGGCGTGAGGATCGTAGCTGGGGGCCCCCTGTTTACCAGTGAATATGAGGAATTTGGCGGTGTGGATCATTTGGTGCTAAACGAAGCTGAGGTAACTCTGCCCATGTTTTTGGCTGACCTCAAAAAGGGTCAAGCAAAGCGAATTTACAGGGCGTCGCAGTTTGCTGACCTCACACAGACCCCTACTCCTGCCTGGGATCTCTTAGACATGAAGCATTATGCTTCCATGAGCATACAGTTTTCCAGAGGCTGCCCATTTAACTGTGAGTTTTGCAACGTAACAGCGCTTTTCGGCCACAGGCCGAGGCTGAAAACTGCTGATCAGATTATCGCCGAGTTGGATGTGATTTACGGTCTTGGCTGGCGCGGAAGAATATTCTTCGTTGATGACAATTTCATAGGTAATAAGCGGTATCTGAAAACTCAGCTCCTCCCAGCACTGATCGAATGGCGGAAAGGGAAAAAAGGTTCCCCGTTTAACACTGAAGCCTCCATCAACCTTGCCGATGATCCCGAACTAATGGCGATGATGGTTGAAGCTGGCTTTGACACTGTCTTCATAGGCATTGAGACACCCAACGAAGA
>CAZAKC010000019.1:0-15213 GCA_964485655.1 uncultured Desulfobacteraceae bacterium | reverse complement strand
CCTGGCCGAGCGCAATAAGAAGCAAAACAAGCACCGTGACCTTGGCCACAGTGTCAGATTGATACAGCAGGCTGGGCTGGAAGTCCAGGGCGGCTTTATCGTGGGCTTTGATAATGATACTCCGACTATCTTCCGCAGACAAGCTGAGTTTATACAACAAAATGGAATAGTTACTGCCATGGTGGGGTTGCTTCAGGCACCAACAGGAACTCCTCTCTACGAAAGGCTCAAGAGGGAAGGAAGGCTGCTTGGGAAAATGTCAGGCAATAACGATGGGAGCACTAACATCATTCCGCGTATGGATCCAAATGTCCTTCGGGAAGGCTACAACAGTCTCCTGGAGGCCATCTATTCTCCTAAAAACTACTATAAACGAATTAGAACCTTCTTAAGAGAATATAGGAAACCCAAATTTGATATTCCATTGGATATGCACCGTCTTCTGGCCCTGTTTCGAGCGAATATCAGGCTCGGGGTCATAGGAAAAGAGCGGTTACAGTACTGGAAAATCATTTTCTGGGCCTTGATTCGCCGCCCACGGGTCCTCCCTGAAGCGATCACCTTTGCTATCTATGGCTATCATTTCCGGAAGGTTGCGGGGATCTAACCACTATATGCCAACCCACAAAGGGCCTCGTATACTTTCTTACTTGACATCAGATTAGACATCGAAGATACTATATCTGTTTAGTAGGGAATATCTCAGCGAGGACTTGGAGTCTATTTTGTAAGATATTTGAGAGGCGGAAAAATGAAGGTCACCTTAGACTCCAACTTATCCATAAAGAATGTATTCGAGCCTCCAACAGAGTTACAGTTCAATGGCGATATTGTCACGCTGAAAGATCTTTTGGAGAAAGTAAACGAACTGTGTCGCGGCGTTGAGTTACTGAAAGAGGGAGCCCTTGGAGATGACGTTCGTAATATCCTTCTCAATGGAAAGGATTATTTTTTCATACCCGAGGGTCTAAACACCGCCCTGAAAGAAGGCGACTCCGTGAACATCGAAATATATATGGAACCTCTTGGAGGAGGATAACCCCTTTTTGCCCTTGACTAACTCCAACGCTTTCTCTACACTTCGCCCCCGATAGTGCGGCTTCTTTGCATGCCATAGACATCCCAAGGTCTTTATCCCATAGCTACCCCCGAGCAAGCTCCTTATCATAAGTATATGTATAGGGTTGTGGGAGGAAAAGGAGGAATTCCATGAAGTTGGATCGTAACAGGATCTATCTCGAGGACATCGGCGAGATAGTCATGTCCCGTGGAGGCAAAGACATCTGGCTGATAAGAGAAATAACTCAACATGAGGCGTTCCGGGGCAGGAATCTCCCTGATAAAATATATGTAGTAGATTTTCCCGGCAGGGGACTCGGCCAGGAGTTCCTGCTTAGCCGCCAGGCCTGCGGGGCTGAAAAATTCCTGATGATCAAAAACATAGGCCATGAAATGATGCGCCTGTTTGAACGCATGTTTGATGGCAAACTTGCCCAATTTGTAATCCTCTGGGGTGGCAGACCATTAGACCTCCTCGATGCCAATCCTCCCCTACATCGCGACCGCCACCCTGATACTACATACATAAAGTTGACCCGGGTGGAAGATGAAAATGCCTCCCGGGGATGGAACATAGTGGAGAGTTCCTTTGTCGGGGAATGGTGGCAGGATGAGACATGGATTATAATGGAAGAGTGCATTGCTTCGGGTTCAACCCTCACCTACTTTGTCGAAGAGGCTTTGGCGCATCACTGCCCGAAAAAATTATTTCTTTTTCCCGTTTGCGCCAGTCTGGAAGGATTAGAGGGTGTTTATACCGTATGCGATAACCACGGAGTTGAGCTTATCCCCGTGTATAATGGGGCCCTCGTCCAAGTGGCCGAAAAAGGTGTCAGGCTACCATTTACAGACCTTGGGCTTCAACCCCTTACTGTTGTTACTCGACATCTGTACCACGACCTCAATGAGCGATATCAGGGTACGCCCCTGTGCTGGGTGGGTGATATCGGCGACTCCATTTATAAGCCTGAAGACCACCTACTCGAAACCCTCAGTGATATGTCAACTCTGGGAATGGATTTTGAGCGCGAGGACTTCTCCCTCTGGAGCCCTATTGTGCGCTCAGAGAATTTTCTCTCCCGCATGAAGGAATCTCAAACAGATCTATACCGAACCGTATCTAGGTATTTGAATACCTAAAAAAGGATGACGGTTTAAACCTGAAATCCACATCAAACGATCTGCCGTTTAATTCAACTCGGCTTACCGTGGGCGATGATTGGGCTATTACGGCTCCACGCCGAATAACAAAAAGCCTTGTGGCCCTGAGTCGAATTGCCTCATGGATATCCGAGGCCTGAAGCACCACCATATCCGCGTGACATCCCACCTCAAGCCCATAGCCTTCCAAGCCCAGTATGCTTGCCCCATTAGCTGTAATGGCACCGAAAATTTTCTGTATCTCCTCCACGCCAGTCATTTGAGCGATATGGAGTGCCATGTGAGCAACCTCCAGCATGTCTTGGGACCCGAAACTGTACCAGGGATCCATGAGGGCGTCATGTCCCAAGGCCACGTTGATGCCCGCTTCCATGAGCTCTTTTACCCGAGTCATGCCCCTGCGCTTCGGATAACTGTCGTGGCGCCCCTGCAGGGTTATGTTGATCAATGGGTTAGCTATCACATTCATTTCCGCCTCAGCCATGAGGGGAATCAGTTTACTCACGTAGTAATTGTCCATGGAATGCATTGAAGTAAGATGAGAACCCGCCACCCTGCCCTGAAGGCCAAGTCGTTGGGTGTGGTAGGTCAGCGTCTCTATGTGACGCGACATGGGATCGTCACTTTCATCGCAGTGTATGTCTACAAGAAGTCCCCTTTCCTCAGCAAGCTCACACAGGGCTGCGATGGATTCGGCACCCAATGCGGAAGTCCTTTCAAAGTGTGGGATGCCCCCCACCACTTCAAGCCCCATGTCAAGGGCTCTGCGCAGGTTGGCTGGCGCCCCAGCGTGCATGAAATAACCATCCTGAGGAAAGGCCACAAGTTGAAGATCTATATAGGGCTTTAACTCTTCCTTCAGCTCCACTAATGCATGGACTCCGATCAGCCTCTCATCGCTCACGTCCACATGACTGCGTATCGCCAGGGTACCATGGGCGACAGCCCACTTGCAAAGCTCCCGGGCACGGGCCTTGATGTTTTCAGCACTCAGGTGGGGCTTTAACTCACCCCACAGCTCTATACCCTCAAGCAATGTGCCACTTTTGTTTATACGGGGATTACCATAAGTTAGTGTGGAGTCCAGATGAAAGTGGCTATCTACAAATGGAGGAGTAACCAGGCAACCCTCTACATCAATCTCCTGGCGGCCCTGAGCTTTCAGTTTGGGTACAACATCCACTATGCGCCCATCCTGCACCCCAATATCAAGCCCTTTTCGCCCATCGGGTAGATTCGCATTTCGCACAATCAGATCCAGCATCGGTTATCCTCCCTTTTCCTCTCGCCGATAGGGTTTGAGCAACGCACCGGGTATTGATGCTTTTCTGGAGACACTGATCAGTGCCACAATAGTGAGCAGATAGGGAATCATCAGGAATATATGAAAGGAAACTGCTATGCCCATGCCCTGGAGCCTAAGTTGCAACCCGTCCAAGAACCCGAATATGAGAGCACCGATAGTTCCTTTCAAGGGATCCCAATTGCCGAAGATCACCATGGCAATGGCCACCCAACCCCTACCCCCCACCACGTCTATCAGGAACATATTCTGATGGGCCAGAGTAAGGAATGCTCCTCCAATGCCCATGAGTGCACCACCTACTACCAAGCAAAGGGTCCGAGTCAACACTACATTGACGCCCACAGTATCTGCTACCACCGGGTTTTCACCCACCGTTCTGATCTTGAGACCAAGGTTGGTCTTGTAAAGCAGAATCGACAGACAGGGGATTAAGATCCACGCAAGGTATGTGAGGGAATACTGGGTAAAGAGGCCGAGCCCAACCAGAGGGATCCTGGATAGCACCGGTAAAGCCACCTCTTTGAATGGATGCACGATGGGCGGCACAGTGGGTGAGCCAAAGTGGAGCCTGTAGATAAACATCGCAAGCCCAGTGGCAAAAATCGTAATTCCGAGGCCCGATACATGCTGGCTTAATCCCAAGTGTA
The DNA here is from genome assembly GCA_964485655.1 of uncultured Desulfobacteraceae bacterium. GTDB lineage: Bacteria > Desulfobacterota > DSM-4660 > Desulfatiglandales > Desulfatiglandaceae > B111-G9. The sequence continues at coordinate 11,040 of CAZAKC010000019.1, read as the reverse complement.
CAGCCAAGAATGCCATCAAAAGCCCTAAGAGCATGCCAATGGCCCCCGCTGCAAGCACTCCCAACCACAGAGATCCCGAGGAATACGTGACAAGAAATCCCGTCATGGCCCCCATCAGCATGGTCCCCTCAATACCCAGGTTAAGCACACCCGCCCTCTCTACAAGTATCTCCCCAAGGGTTGCATAAATAATGGGCGTTGCCATCCTCATGGTGGCACCGATTAGGCCCGAAATAAAGGCTATGTCAAAAATGTGGCTCATTATTTCTTAATTACCCTGATCCTGTACTCTGTAAAAAGTAGGAAAATAAGCATCACCATCAGCGCCACACCCTGTATAACATCAGCTATATATGTGGGCACCCCTGTCATTCTGCTCATGGTCTGCGCGCCAACAATTATCACACTGAAGAAAAGTGCTGAAAAGAATACTCCAATGGGGTGTAGGTTCCCCAGCATGGCTATCACAATACCCGTGTACCCATAGCCTGGCGAAATATCCATAATCAGGCGATACTGGATACCACACAACTCCCCCACGCCGGCAAGCCCTGCCAGACCACCGGAAATCAGGGCCGTCCACACAATAACCGAGGTGGTGTTGATGCCACCGAAATGTGCTGCCCGGATATTTACACCCACAGCCTTTGAGCGGTATCCGAACGTGGTCTTGTTATTAATAAACCAGATTATAAAGACAGCGACAAAAGAAACAATTATTCCCATGTGGAAGCGGGACCTAGGTAGAAGAATGGGGTAACGTGCCGCATCTGCAATAGCTGCTGAACGAGGCCAACTGGAACCAGGCTGTTGCAGGGGGCCAAATAGCAATGCCCCCATTATGTGCCACATTACGTAATTCAATAAAAGGGTGGAAACAACATCATCGACTTTCAACTTGGTCTTCAGGAGACCTGGGACAGCCGCCCAAATGCCTCCTGCCAAAAACCCTGCCGCGATGATCAGAGCCAGGGCAAGGGGCCTGGACATCCCACTCATGTGCACACCTAGGACTGTTGCCACGAGAGCTCCAGCAAGAAGTTGCCCTTCAGCCCCAATATTCCAGAACTTGGCCCGAAAGGCGAATGCCACTGCCAGCCCTGTAAGGATCAGGGGGCTGCCCTTTACAAACGTCTCCAACAAGTTAAACCGTGTCCCAAGCGCTCCATAGAAGAGATAGTAATAGGACTTCCATAGCTGCCCACCCGCTAACAAAATAGGTATGGCCGAAAGGATCAGGGTGGCCGCCACAGCCCCAATGGGAATCACAACTTTGGCCCATGCAGGAAGGGGCTTGCGTCTGACGATCTTAAAGTTGATCATCCGGCAACCCCGCTCATCCACAGGCCAATCTGTTCCCGAGACGCCTTTTCCGCAGGCACTTCACCCATAATATTGCCTTCGTAGATCACCACGATTCGATCGCTCACTGCAAATATTTCATCTAGATCTTCGGATATCAGGAGAATCCCGGCCCCGCGGTCTCTCTCATGCAGGAGCCTTTGGTGGATATATTCCATTGCGCCCACATCAAGCCCCCGTGTGGGCTGAGCAGCAATGATCACAGAGGGGTTTCCAGCCAACTCTCTGGCTAGCATGACTTTTTGCAGGTTCCCTCCTGACAGACTCTTGGTGACTGCGTCTCTGCCAGAGGTGGCTATATTATAAGCACGAATCAAGCCATCTGCGTACTCGTGGATCTTCCTTGACTTCATAAGGCCGAATACCTGAAATTCAGGTTGCCCATGGTTCTCAAGGATCATATTCTCCTCAACCGTAAGATCCATAAGAAGGCCCGTATCCATTCGATCTTCGGGTATTCTCGCTATCTTTGCCTTGATAGCCGATGAGGGTTGCCCAAACTTGAGGGCAATATTGTTAACCTTGATAGAGCCCCGGACAGGCTTGCGCAGGCCAAAGATCACCTCAGAGAGTTCACGTTGTCCGTTTCCTGAGACACCAGCCATACCCAGTATCTCGTGGCGCCTCACCACAAGGCTCATATCCCTCACGGCCAGAAGCTGCTTATCATTTAGGATATGGAGGTTTTGAATTTCGAGGACCACAGGACCTGGGTCAACCTGTTTTTTCTTAACAGACTCTGCCAGTTCCCTGCCCACCATCAGATTTGCGAGTTCCTTCGGATTCGTCTCACTTGTGCGCCTTTCTGCGACCGCCCGCCCGGCCCGAAGGATCACAATGCGATCAGATATCTCCATTACCTCGTTCAGTTTGTGAGAGATAAAGACTACCGAGCGTCCCTCACTCACAAGGGTTTTCAAGGTGCTAAACAAATCATCAACCTCACCAGGTGTGAGCACAGCCGTGGGTTCATCCATGATCAGGATATCCACATTCCTGTATAAGGCCTTAAGAATCTCCACTTTTTGTTGCTCGCCAACTGAAAGCGTCCAAACATATGCATCGGGATCCACCTCCAGTCCAAACCTATTTTCAATATCCAGGAGCTTTTTTCTGGCCGAGTCTAGATCAAGAAAAACCTTCCTTCCTGTATCCGTGCCAATAATGACATTTTCCAGCACCGTCTGGGTGGGTACTAATGCGAAGTGCTGATGAATCATACCAATGCCATGGGCAATGGCGTCCCTGGGAGAGGACATGTAGGCCCTTTGTCCCTTAATGAATATTTCACCTTCGTCGCACGAATAGTACCCGAAAAGGATATTCATCAGAGTAGTCTTGCCCGCGCCATTTTCACCGAGCAAGGCGCAAATCTCCCCTGGATAAAGGTTGAAATCGATCCTGTCATTGGCCGCTACGTCCAGAAAATACTTTGTGATACGTGACATCCGGACTACTGGTTGGTGGTCTCTAATCACTTGGCCCTTCAATCAGGTTCTCCTTGGAAATGGTACCCACCTTATCTTCCTCGCAGGGCGATACCCGCCAGCTACATGCATGGAAGGAATTCATTTGAGAAGCCCTAAAGTACAAATGCCCCTCAGCCGAAGCGCAAACAGCAGCAGCCGGCCGTGGGGCAAGTGTAATGGTTGGCTTAGTCAGAGACAGGCTTATGTTCATCCACCGGAACGTGGAAGGTTCCGTTCATGATTTTATTTTCCCGCTCCCGCACTAGCTTCAGGACGTCGGGAGGCAATTTTTTTTCAAAAGAATGAAATGGAGCCAGCTTGGCCCCTCCCTTGGCCATCATTGACCACTCCCGGAGGTCCATGGCTACCCATGCGTGCTTTTTCACCATGCCGACACAAAACTTGATGGTGGGGTACATGTCCCATACAGGCCCGGTTATAACTACTGAAGGGGCCAAGGAATGCTGATCAGTCATATTGCCAAAGGCGAGAATTCCTTTTTCCTTGGCTGCCTCAAAGACGCCGAATCGCTCTGCGTAAATCAGGTCCGCCCCCGCTTCGATCTGGGCCAGGGCTGCCTCCTTGGCTTTGGGAGGATCAAACCAGCTTCCAATATATGAGATCTTGACCTTTACCTTAGGGTTGACCTCACGGGCACCCGCTATGAATGCGTTTACCAACCGGTTGACCTCTCCGATGGGAATGGCAGCGACCGCACCGATCACGTTCGTCTTGGTCATCTTTCCCGCAATAAGGCCACACAGATAAGCAGGCTCATGAATCCAGTTATCAAATACAGAAAAATTGGGCGAAACCGGGCCGAATTCCGAACCAAAGGCAAACGCGATTTTTGGGTAATCCTTGGCTACCCTGCGCGCCGGTTCCTCACCTGCAAGAAAGGCATCTCCAACTATCAGGTCAAATCCCCGTTCCGCATATTCCCGTAAGACCTTCTCAAAGTCAGCAGCTCCAACTTTTTCAGTGAACTCGTAGTGTACACCCTTTATCTCCTTCTGGGCCTTTAGACAGGCCTGATGGATAGCCCCATCCCAGGGCTCTTCAATTGCTGTCTGAAACACGGCAGCAATCTTGAACTGCTTGGCAGAACAAGGCAATATTCCCAAAAAGACAATTGCAGGGATAATGAGGCTGATCAGTGCGGCCTTTTTCATTTGGTCCCTCCTTTTCCAGAAAAATGATAACACGTGGTGTCATAGACGGGGGGGACCTTATCAGCTACATGGAGAAGTGTCAAGAGATCTCAGTAATACAATGCCTTTGTATACTAATTGGCCCTGCGCTTCTGGCGAAGTCTTCTGTAAAGCTCTTTAAGTTTTTCAAACCTGTCATAGCCCACTATCTTCCGCACCCCGAGGAGGAATCGGAATCGCTCCTCATCAAGCTGGCTGCGGGCCCGATCAAGTTCATGAAATTGATCCATAATCGCTGTCTCGTCAAGGGACTCCTCCTCAAGAAGGTTTTCCAAATCAAACCGGGCCTCCTCAACCTTGCTCTTGAGTTTGATCAGTCTCTTACGGCTTTTTACAAAAAGCTCATCCAGTCTTTGTTTTTCCCTTTCGCTCAAGTTAAGAACCCGGGCTATCCTGGGCCTCCTCCACCATCTGCCAGGCGGCGGTGCCTGTGAGAAGGCCCGGTACACCGGAGTTAAAAGCATTATTAGTCCCAAGGCGACTGCTATCTTTCTTACCATGCCCTCTTCTCCTTCCTTCTTCATCATGCGCTGCCCGGATCTCTATTGCCAGAGCCTAGTCCGGGAATGATGAAATCCATAAAACCTTGATCCACGGTTGTGCAATTCTCTGGCGAAATCTCATTATACACAGGAGGAAGTGGATTCTCGATAAGCTTATTCACCTCCGCTATAAGTGCAACATCACCAAGCACTTCTTCTCTAATCGCTCCCATTTGTCTGTCATGTCTATAGCCACGCAAAAAAAGCCCTCCCCCCACAATCACAACCACAATGGCTGCCAGTGCAAAGGAAAGGCCAAGCCTGCGAAATCCAAACATAGTACCCTGCGCAGAAGCCTTTGCTGCCTCTCTGCTGGCAATAGGCCGAGGATATGCCGGAGGCACAAACTTGTTCGCAAGATCCCCTATCTTTTCGAGACTCCTTTCCATAGCCTTAACTTTACCCAGGCACAAGGCACAGCCGGCCAAATGCTCTTTGGCCGACTCAGGCAGCTCGTCCTGGTCAATTATTGCCCAAGTGATTTGTTCTTCAGAAAGGTGTCGGGTGTATTCTCGTTGCATTACTCCGGTCCTTCCAGGAATGTTTGAAAACGCTCCTCGCCCCTGAACTTCTTCAATGCTCTGTAGAGGTGGGTTTTTATTGTGCTTTGTCCTTTGCCCATTACCTCGGCAATCTCACTTATATTTAACTGATCCATAAACCGCAAAACAAAGATCTCTTTTTCAAGTCTTGACAACTTCGAGAGAAACTTGTCCACCTGCTCCCAGAAATCTCTCTTGGCTACCCCACTTAAGGGATCATTGCCTCTATCCTCTTCATATCCTTCTATCTCCTGATCGCCTTTAGAAGCAGAAATTCCAATAAGCCCAAACAACCTTCTCTTCCTCTGGTAGTCCCTGGTTCGGTTGATTGCAATCGCAAACAGCCATGACCTGAATCTGGAAATTTCCTTTAACGTACTTACGCGCTTGAAAGCTGTAAGAAATACGTCTTGTGTTATGTCCTCGGCGTCCATCTTTGATCGGATTCGATAGTAGACCATCTTGTATATGGGTGCCCAGTAAAACCTCGCAAGGGCCTCGAATGCCTCATGGTCACCATCCCTCGCACATCTGATGAGCCTTTCTAAAGCTGATGGAGCACCTGAGGGGATATCCTTTTCTATCGGTTTTCCGGCTGATGATATCATACATCCCTTTTATCGGTCCCTCAGGCGCCTCCTCTTAAGCTTCTAGAATACAAGTGTTACCTTTCAACATTGTTGTGTTTGAGCCTGTAGATATCATGACTTGCCTTGTCTTGCATCACCTCTAGGCGAACCCTTTCCCGCGGCGTGAGATGCCCGTCACTCCAGGCCCTCCGCTTCGTCCTCTGGATTCTTAACTGCTCTCGCTCAAGCCTCTTAGTCTCTCTGCATGTGAGTTCTCCACTTCTGATTCCTTGATGGATTCTCTTTTGCTGCCGTACCTGTCTTCGCACCACCCTCCCTGCAAGCGCCGCATCACAAAGGGCGAATGATACCACCAGAGACCCAATTCCAAGAATCATCCAAAATCGCTTCATTGCAAATTCCTCCTTTCGTCTTTTTGCTTAATATGACGTTCAAGGAAGAAATTTGGTCTACAAAAAATTTTTCGGAAAATCAAAAAGGGACGAGGGAGGGCTCACCACCCCTGAGGCTCACCAAGCTGCAGTAAATACGAAGCATGCTCGACGAAGGTCAGTGCCTAGCCTATTACGGGCGTGCAGTTGGGGCCAACAACCAGCATATTGTTGGGAAGAATTTCACGAATCTGCTCCATCATACTGCCAAAAAGAGCTTCTCTCAACGGGCCGTGACCATAGGCCCCCACGATGGCCAATCCATTGTGAGGAACGTCATACAAATTTGACTTAAGATCCCCTTTATCAAAGAAGAGCCATTCGAAACCCATGGCCTCAAGTTTTTTATACAAACCAGCCCTCTCAATTTCACCCTGGTAAAAATTTAAATCTTTATGATCTTCAGACTGGGTAAATAACAAAAGAGGAAACCCGGACAGGGTGCTGATTTCTATTCCGTACTGGAGGGCTTTTATTGCATTTTGCGATCCACCAAAAAATACCACTATCTTCTTCCATTCTTTGTAAACAGGCGTTGGAATAAAAACTGGGAATCCAGCGCTTCTGATGATATTTCTGACACCAGGGCCTATGCTTCCATGCCCAACCTTACTGGCTATAATACTGAGTGCCCCGGAGCACGTCATGTACCTGAAGTCAGTAGGAAGGTCTGGAAGCGTGGAGGCAGTAAAGCCTTTCGGTTCAATAAAATGGGGCGTGAGCCCGGCCTCGGTAATGATTTGCTCTGCATGCTCTTTCGCCGTGCCTGGATCTCGCAAGAATGCCCTGTCCAGATCCACGGTGGCAACTTCATTCTCGAAGTACATCAAGAATTGCCTGAACTTAGGGATATAGACCCGTAAGGCTGTCCCTGTCTCCTTGCAGAAATAAACAGATGCCATCAGTATTTCTCTGCCATACGGTGTGTTCTTAAAGACATGTAGTAACTCGTTCCTCACTGTGCAAATCCTTCCACAAGATATTTAGGTTCTCTTTGTTATCTGCCTCTCAGCCTTTAAGCTTTATATAACATAGGCCAAATCATATTTCTTCCTCAACTATAAGTTCCTTACGATAATGATCCAGTATCGTGGCTTTTGAGATAACGCCCAACAATTTTCCATCGTGCACCACGGGCAGTGTGGAATAACCACTATAATCAAACATATCTAGCACCTCTGTCAAATCATCGTCAAGGGAGATTGTGGGCACACTCGGATCTATAAGCTCTTCGACAAGCAAGGTATCATAAAGATTTGAGTAGAAAAGATACGAACGAATTTCATCACAGTAAATAAACCCCATGTACTTTTTGCTTGTCTGATCCACCACAGGAAAAAAGTGGCCAGGATATTGCTTAACCAGCTCCACGAACTCCCTCAACTTCATCTCCGGAGGTATTTCCTTATAATTGTGATCCAGTAGTTCACTGATCGATAATTCAGAGAGCACCTTCCTATCAGTCCGTGGTCGAAGTAACTCACCATGCGCCACCAATTCCTGATGGTACACTGAAAATGGCTCAAATATATGGCTCAAGGTGGCACTGATAACCGATACCAGTAACACTGAAAGCAGTACCTCATAGCCGCCTGTAATCTCCGTGATAAGGAAAATACCTGTCATCGGCGCCTGCAGCACGCTGCTAATTACCCCAGCCATGCCCACGAGGGCGAAATAAGGTTCCCCTGCCCAATGAATGCTCGGCAGGACATAAACCAGAAGACGCTGATAAAACAACCCTACGAAGCTTCCTATAACAAGACACGGCGCAAAAATTCCACCTATCCCACCCGTCCCTATGCTTAGACTGGTTGCAACAATCTTTGCCAGCGCCACCAACCCGGCAATAGCCAGGCCTTGTGAAAAGCTCCCACCTATAACTGTGCGAATGGGTCCATAGCCTTCGCCCATCACAGAGGGAAACAGCAGGCCAATAAGACCCACAAGCAATCCGCCAAGGGCTGCTCTTAACCAGGAAACGGACACAGCCCTAGCTGAGATATCCCTTACATATCTCAACAGCCTGATGAAAAAAACGGAAGCAAAACTGGTAAATACTGTGAGGCCCAGACACCCCAGCAGATCAAGGTCTGAGATAATAAAGGGTTGCCCCTCGAACGGAATTTGGTTCCCTTGAAGCAGGCGGCTGACCTCTGTGCCCACAGCGGACGCCACACCTATGGTTACGAGATTAGTAGGGGTCCATTCCCCCATTATAGCTTCAAGGCTGAACGCAATCCCGGCAACGGGTGCATTGAAAATGGATGCAATGGCTGCTGCAGCTCCCCCCCCCACCAATACAATGCGCTGGCGGTCCCGAAGCCTGAAGAAGCTGGCAATATTGGACGCAACACTGCCCCCGCTTATCACTACCGGTCCTTCAGGGCCTGCGGAACCTCCGCTCGCTATGGTTAAAGCGCAGGATACCAGACGCGAGAAACTCGAGCGTAACCTCAATAGGCCTCCGCGCCTCGATACACTGTAGATCACTTCTGGCACGCCGTGCCCTCCTATGTCCTTAGCCACATAAAGGAGGAAAACTATTGCCAGAGCCGCACCGCAAGCCGGAAGAAACAATGAATACCAATGACCCCTGTACGGATGGAGAAACTCTGCACCCCACTCAAGGGACCTGTCCAGAGCGACCGAAGCTATTCCTCCACCGATTCCCACTACTGCCCCTATTAATATCAACTGCAGTCTTTCGTTTAGATTATGGACAAAAAGTTTCATTATCCTTAATCCATCCTCATTTTATCCAGTTTTGACTCGCTGTGCCCAGGGGCTATAGTTGATCCTCTAACTCCTTTACCTTTTCCAAAAGGATTTCCTGCGGCGGATGGTAGCCAAGGAGTCTTACAAATTCCTCGTTTCGCAGGCAAAAACTGAGCCTAGACAGAAGCCTAAGGTGAATCTTAGTGGTGGCGCTTAGCATGATGAACATCACAAAGACCGGTTTTCCATCCACAGAATTAAAATCTACTTCGTGCTTAAGAAAACAAGTAGTCACCCAGGCCTTAAGCCGAAAACCTTCCATTGGATGCCTGGGATGCGGTATGGCTACTCCTTCTCCAATACCAGTGGAACTCAACTCTTCCCTCTGCAAAAGCCTTTCAAGCAAGACCTCTCTATCAACGTCATCGGGGAGATCCATAAGTTTAACAGCAGCCTTCAGTACCTCTTCAGCACTGTTTCCCTCCAAATCATATAACACTCCACCCCGTTCCATTGCCTCAGAAAGCGTGATGTCATCCTCATTATTTTCCTGCCCCCTGGCCTTGTCCTCATGGAGTGTAATATTATGCGTTTGGGCCCAAGCCCTTAGCTGTTTTTCCTGGAAGATATAACGACCATTTTCCATTTTCGCGGGTATCTTCCCCTGCCTGATCCACCTTACTATTGTGGCCTCGGGAAGATCCAGCATCCGCGCAACATCTTTTACCTCAAAAACCATTTCTTAATCCTTCACTATACCTATTTTCCAAAATTGATTCATGGATGAGCAGCAGCTATGATTTCAAAGACGCAGATAATATCCACTCATGGGCATAAAATCAACAAATCTGAAGACAAAATAACCACGCATTGACAAAATTGTCCATTCAAGAATATATTTTTTTGAGATAGACTAGCTATGATAATCAAACCAAAAAAAGCCTGGATCACTCCGGCCCTTGTTACTGTCCTCTTAGCGCTTTACTCATGCGCTCCTGGCCCTGTGAAAGTATCTCAACCAGTCCCATCACTGCGCAGACGCGCTGTGAGACTTGGCTATACTGTTCAGGTCGGGGCATTCTCCCGCTTACATAACGCGGCCGTTCTTACCCATAGGTTACAGAGAGCAAACTTATGGGCCTTTTATTTCAAAGATGTCCATGGCCTCTACAAAGTCCGCTTCGGGAACTTTTCCTCCCGCTGTTCTGCCCTCACAACAGCCAGGTCTTTGCGCAGACGGGGAATTATCACCAACTTTTATATCGTCACACCGACCCCCCTCTCTAGACTACTTTCCACTCAAAAAGGAATAGAAAGGCTACGGTCCAGGTTAGTTAGGACAGCTTACAGTTTTATCGGACTGCCTTACCGGTGGGGAGGTACCTCTCCTGGAAAAGGATTTGATTGTAGCGGCCTCACCATGGCCGTATACTGGCTAAATGGACTGGTTTTGCCTAGGTCCTCGTACCAACAATGGAAGGCTGGAACCCCCGTCCAGCTCAAGGATATAAAAAAAGGAGACCTTGTATTTTTCGCTACCTCCGGCTGGCATCGTGTATCACATGTGGGGATTTATGTTGGAAATAACAGGTTTATACACGCCCCTGGAAAAGGCAAGCGCATAAAGATGGGCTCCCTGAACAATCCCTACTTTAGAAGACACTTCGTTGGTGCAAGGAAATATGTATAATCTGAGCAATAAGGAGGAGAAAATGCAAATAGATATGCATTTCTATGGAGTCTATGCCCTTTGCAGAGCGGCTGGATTAAAAACGGAAGTATCACGTACCATTGCCCATGCCTCTCAATTCGTCGATGACGCAATCGATGCAGAGGTAGTAGCCCTACGCGATGGTAAAGGACTCCTTCCTACTATGACAAGCCACAGACCCATTGATTATCAAAATACATTGCCAGGGGATCAATGGAGAATCTGGGTCCCTTTTCATTTCTTGCCAGGGGCAAAGCGTATCGGACCGCAACCCGACGATGCCAGGAAAATCTTAATCGACGCCCTGGTATGCCAGAAAGACAGTAGCCTTGCCCAAATGATGTTGCGCAATGCTCTGAGCAAGAAAAACCGCAAGCATTGGCCCCACCTTATCGGCATTGTATCCCATGTGTACGCCGATACCTTCTCACACAGTGGATTTGTAGGTCTTGCCAATAACTGGA
>CAZAKC010000018.1:0-34276 GCA_964485655.1 uncultured Desulfobacteraceae bacterium | reverse complement strand
ACCTGCGACCCCCGGCTTGTAAGGCCGATGCTCTCCCACTGAGCTATCCGCCTACGGCAAATATTTAATCTATCAATTGCACCTGGACTTGTCAACCAGTGCGATTACGTCAATGAGCTGTGATCTCCGAAGATGTCGGTTTCTCTTTCTTCATCAATTCTTCTACGCAGAAGGGTGCATAATCCTTTTCTGTTGCAAAGAGTTCCTCACCTTCCTCCAAGATGAGGGCATCACGCAGCACTTCATCCATGTGCTCTACAAGTAGTAACTCCACCTTCCTGAGGATTTTTCTGGGGATTTCTTCAATATCCTTTTTGTTCTCCATGGGAATGATCACCTTGCTCACTCCCCCACGGTGGGCAGCCAGAATCTTTTCCTTCAGCCCGCCTATAGGAAGAACTCTCCCTCGCAGAGTGATTTCGCCGGTCATGGCGATATCATGATTAACCGGTTTCCTTGTGAGGGCTGAGACGATGGCCGTAGCTAAGGTAATACCTGCTGAAGGGCCATCCTTTGGTATAGCTCCTTCAGGGACGTGCACATGGATATCTACCTTCTCGTAGAAATTGTCAGGAAGCTTGAGGAGTCTTGAGCGGGATCGCACATAGCTGAGGGCAGCCTGCGCAGATTCCTGCATTACCTCTCCCAGCTTGCCTGTCAAAACCAGATTTCCCTTGCCAGGCATGACCGTTGCTTCTGTCTGAAGCAATTCGCCTCCAAATTCAGTCCACGCAAGCCCTGTAGCCACACCTATGGTATTTTTGTCTTCTGTGCGTCCATATCTGAATTTAGGTACCCCAAGGTATTTATGCAAGGAACGGGCCGTGATCTGAATCCTGGTCTGTTCCCCTTTCTTCACAACCTCCTTCGCTACTTTGCGGCAAATGGAGGAGATCTCTCTCTCGAGATTCCTCACCCCTGCCTCCTTTGTGTAGAGGCGGATAATGCTCAGGATAGCATTGTCTGTAAAAACGATATTCTCTGGCTTCAAACCGTTTTGCTCAATTTGTTTCTTTATAAGGAACTGCTTGGCAATATTAAGCTTCTCGAGTTCAGTGTAGCCGGGCAGCCTGATGATCTCCATCCTGTCTTGCAAAGGCAGCGGGATACTGTGTAGGGTATTTGCTGTTGTTATGAACAAGATATCAGACAGATCATAATCCAGATCAAGATAATGGTCATTGAAAGCGAAGTTTTGCTCAGGGTCAAGGACCTCGAGCAATGCCGCTGCAGGATCGCCCCGGAAGTCCGTGCTCATCTTATCCACTTCGTCAAGACAAAAGACCGGGTTGTTCGACTTGGCCTTCTTCAGATATTGGATGATCTTACCTGGCAGTGCCCCAATGTACGTTCTTCGGTGGCCGCGGATTTCTGCCTCATCCCTTACTCCTCCAAGGGACAGGCGCACGAAGTTTCTGCCCGTGGCTCTTGCAACTGACCTCGCAAGAGAGGTTTTGCCCACACCGGGAGGGCCGACAAAGCAGAGTATCGGACCCCTGACTTTCTTTGTGAGGCGTTGTACGGCTAAATACTCCAATATCCGCTGCTTGGGTTTTTCCAACCCATAATGATCTTCCTCAAGGATTGTCTCGGCCTCTTCAATATCCATCTTTTCTTTTGTCTTATCATACCAGGGCAGAGACAGAATCCAATCAATATAGTTGCGAACAACGGTAGCCTCTGCCGACATGGGCGACATCATTTTGAGCTTCTTAAATTCATGTTTTACTCTGGCATGGGCTTCCTTGGGGAGGCGTTTGCGCTTGATGCGTTTTTCAAGTTCTTCCAGCTCTGCCTTGAAGTCATCCTTTGCACCCATCTCTTTTTGTATGGCCCGCATCTGCTCATTGAGATAGTAATCCTTCTGAGTCTTTTCCATCTGTTTCTTTACGCGGGCCCGCAGTCGCTGTTCGAGACGAAGGATACTGATCTCATTTCGTAGTTTTTCAAACAGTTTCTCGAGGCGCTTGTTCAGTTCCTCTGTCTCTAATAATTCCTGCTTGTCGCGTACCTTAAGAGACAGGTGCCCGGCAATGGTGTCTGCGAGGCGTTCGGGGTCTTCAACAGAGGTAACCGTGGCAACGATTTCCTCGCTGATCTTGTTGTTGAGCTTTGCGTAGTCCTCAAAGCTCGAATTGATGCTTCTGACTAACGCCTTAGTCTCGAGATTGATTTCTCCTTTTGTGTAAAGCCGCCTTACCTCTACCATGAAGAACTCCTGGTCGCCCAGGAAGTTCTCTATTCTCCCTCTGAACTTCCCTTCGATCAGGGCCTTCACCGTCCCGTCAGGAAGCTTCAGGAGTTGAAGCACACTGCCCAAAGTTCCGTGGGAGTATATATCCCGCGGTGTAGGGCTATCCACCTTTGCATCTTTTTGAGCAGAGAGAAAGATTTCTTTCTGGTGGGACATGGCATATTCAAGGGCCTTTATGGACTTTTCTCTCCCAACAAAAAGAGGCACCACCACGTTGGGAAAAACCACCACGTCCCGCAATGGCAGCAAAGGATAGAAAAATGTCTCTTCCCTGATAAAACCTTTGGGATCCTTCTTTAAGTTAAACATGCCGCTATGCATACCCCACTTGATTCTCGTAAAGTAACAGAGGTCTTTCGCCTTTTGTTATAACCTCTTCACCGATTATGCATTCCCTAATACCGGGAGTAGATGGGATGTCATACATGATGTCAAGCATCACAGATTCCATAATGGCCCTCAAGCCTCTGGCTCCGGATTTTCTGTTTACGGCCTCTCTGGCAATGGCCAGCAGTGCCTCGTCAGTGAACTTCAGTTCAACCCCCTCCAGTTCAAACAGCTTTTTGTATTGCTTCACAAGGGCGTTCTTTGGTTCGGTGAGTATGCGGACGAGCGCTTCTAGGCTTAGTTCGTCTAATGTGGCCAAGATGGGAATCCTGCCTATAAATTCGGGTATCAGCCCGAACTTTATAAGGTCTTCGGGCTGCACAAGGGACATGATCTCGTTCATAGGCATCTGGCCTGATCCAGCGATGTCTGCCTCAAAGCCCATAGCCTTCTTCCCTATGCGACTCTGAATGATCTTGTCTAGTCCGTTGAAAGTTCCACCGCAAATGAACAGGATATTGGTGGTATCTACCTTTACGAAATCCTGCTGAGGATGTTTTCGGCCACCCTTTGGTGGAACATTAGCCATAGTGCCCTCGATGATTTTGAGCAAGGCCTGCTGCACGCCTTCTCCTGAGACATCGCGGGTGATTGAAGGGCTGTCGGTCTTTCGCGCAATCTTGTCAATTTCGTCAATATAGACAATGCCTTTGCTCGCAGCCTCAACGTCATAATCAGCCATCTGGACAAGATTCAGGATAATGTTTTCCACGTCTTCCCCTACGTAACCTGCCTCAGTCAGGGTAGTGGCATCAGCTATAGTAAAAGGAACTTTCAAGATCTTTGCCAATGTCTGGGCGAGGAGAGTTTTTCCACATCCCGTAGGGCCTATCAAGAGGATGTTACTTTTTTGAATCTCCACACCCTCCATATCTACCTTGGTGTTGATTCTCTTGTAATGATTATGAACAGCCACCGAAAGGATCTTCTTGGGGCGCTCCTGCTCAATTACATATTGATCCAGAATCTCTTTGATCTCTGAGGGTTTTGGAAGCTGACCTGCACCTTCTTGCTCAGCTTCCTGGGCATACTCCTCTGCAATAATTTCATTGCACAATTGGATACACTCATCGCAGATATAAACGGATGGACCTGCAATGAGTTTCTTTACCTCATCCTGGCTCTTACCACAAAACGAACAAAGCAAATCTCCATTTGAATCATTTTTTCTAGCCATAACAATTCCCGTCTGTCATTTATTATTTGATATCTTTGGTGTTTCCCTGCTGGCAATCACCTTATCGATGATCCCATAGTCCTTTGCCTCATGAGCGCTCATGAAGAAATCGCGCTCTGTATCCTGTCTAATTTTCTCAATATCCTGACCAGTATGCTTGGCCAATATTTGATTGAGCAAGTCACGGATCTTGAGTATTTCCCTGGCGTGGATGTCAATGTCGGTTGCCTGGCCTTGGGCGCCTCCAAGGGGCTGGTGGATCATGATGCGCGCGTGGGGCAGGGCATAGCGCTTACCTTTGGCCCCAGCGGCCAACAGGAGTGCTGCCATGCTGGTGGTCTGGCCCATGCAGATAGTGGCAACGTCCGGCTTGATATACTGCATGGTGTCATAGATGGCCAGTCCAGCAGTGACAGACCCTCCTGGGGAATTGATGTATAAATTAATATCTTTGTCAGGGTCCTCTGACTCCAGGAATAACATCTGGGCGATAATGGTATTAGCCATGCCATCGTGGACCTGTTCACCCATGAAAATGATGCGATCTTTAAGGAGTCTGGAGTAAATATCATAGGCGCGTTCGCCGCGGTTTGACTGCTCAATTACTATAGGTATCAACATAGTGCTCAACTGTTCTCCTTTTCTTCGGACTATTTGTGATTAGGGCCGTCAGTGGTTTGCTCTTTTGTAATAATGTTAGCATGGTCAAGTAGGTAATTCAATGTTTTTTGCTCAAGCAGCCTCTGCTTCAATGACTCGATCATTCCCTTTGCCTCGTAATACCGCCGCAATGGCTCTATTTCCTGACCTGTTACACTGGCAAGGTCCTTAAAGGCCTGATCGATATCGTCCTCTGTAACAGTGATATTATCCTGTTTTGCAATTTCGGTGAGAATCAACGAATTCTTGACCTTTTTCTCGGCCGAAGGCCTTAAGTCTTCCCTTAGTTTCTGCTCGGAGAAGCCCGCTTTGTCCAGAGAAGCTCCGCTTCTAAGCAGGTCTTGCCTAAGGTTTTCAATGCTTCTCGTAACCTCGTTTTCAACAAGGCTCTGGGGAAGTGTGATGTCAATGTCCTTGCTGATTTTATCCAGGAGTTGCTCTTTTACCTCCCGTTCAGCCTGCCTCTCCCTCTCCTCGACTATTATCTCCTTTAGTCTATTTCTAAGGGCATCCAGGTTTTCCAATTCCGGGTCAAGTTGCTTTGCAAACTCATCGTTGAGTTCGGGCAGTTCCATGTGCTTTACGTCAATCACTTTAATCTTAAAATCTACGGGCTTGCCGGCGAGGAGGGTATGGTAATAGTCTTGTCCGAACTTTACATGTATTTGCCTCTCCTCACCCTTCTGGGCACCAAGCAAACCCCTTTCAATGTCAGGATGAAAGTCCCCGCTGCCAATGTGGATCATGAAATTGGAAGAGCGCATGCCTTCTATTGGCTCTCCCTGAGTCAAGGCCTCGTATTCCACGATCACGTAATCGCCCTCTTGGACAGGACGCTCAGGCTCTACAGCCTTAAGCTTCCCATGGCTCTTACGAATATTGTTAAGACGTTCGTCTATATCTTCCTCCGATACTTGGACTTGTTGTTTTTCAACTTTTATACCCAAGTATTCCCCCAACTGGATCTCCGGACGAACTTCCATGATAGCCGAATACTTAAAGCTTTTTCCCTTTTCAATGGATCCCTTTTCAAGGACCGGGAAGTTCAGCGGATAAATCTCTGACTCTTGCAAGGCCTTCGGAAATGTCTCTCCTATAAGGTCCTTCTGGACATCTTCAATTACCTGCTTCCCGTAATACCTTTCAAGCAACTTCAAAGGCACTTTACCTGGCCTGAAGCCCTTAATCTTGGCATGTTTCCTTATCTCTCTAAAAGCCTGGTCAATTCTTCTGTCAACTTCCTCAGATTCAATTTCAATCATCAACTTTTTGTTTGTAGGACCCAATTGTTCTACGGTTGCCTTCATCTTTTTTCTTACCCTTTCCTTGTGTTAGCTTGAAGTTTTTGGGCGCACGCAAGCCTCTCCTACTTATATAAGCTAGTACCTGCGGCCGAACTGTCAAATGGAATTCTTACTTCCCTGCGAAAGCTAGTGGAAGAGACACCCCATTTCTCGTGCGTACTGCATCTTTGCAAAAAGGCGCAGTCCTATGAGCCGGCTGGGGCCTGTGTCCATAAACGCGCCTCGTATATAATAAAAACTACAAGAGGAATTCTGACCTGTCAACGTCAATTTCTGAGTCTGTTGTTGACTCTTAAATCTCCCGAATTAGTCCTTCAATCCCCTTATGCACGGCAAAAGGGCAGGGGAAGTAGAATGAAGCTTCTTTGCTTTAGGAATGCGGGAGAATTTTCGATTTGTATTTTAGATGAAGATGTCATAAAGTTATAAGGCTAAGAATGAAGAAAAAGGTTGAGTATGAAAAGGTTCCTTCTTTATGTAAGTGTGATTTCCTTGCTATTATGGTCACCTAGGGCATGGGGCTCTGATACGCAGAGTTTCACGGTAACCAGAGTTTACGATGGTGACACGGTTATGGCTGTCAGCGACGGTACTGTCATTTATGTAATGCTTATGGGTATTGATGCACCTGAGATCTCTGAGTCTTCCCATGTGCCCGATCAACCTTTTGCAAAAGAAGCGAAGAATTATCTTTCGAGCTTGATACTGCACAAGGATGTGAAAATAGTGGGATATGGGAAGGGACCCTATCCGGATAACAATATCCTGGGCGTTATCTTCTTAAACGGTGAGAACGTAAATCTCGAAATGGTGAGGAAGGGTCTGGCTGAGGCCTTTGAGAGAAACCTTCCCCCTAATTTTGATATCAGGCCCTATATTGAAGCTGAACAGAAAGCAAGGCAAGAAAAAGTTGGGATGTGGTCCCTGGGCAAACGCTACATTAGCCCTTCACGCTGGAGGCAAATGCATAAATTGGATGTGGCGGGCAGCCGCTGAATGGTAAATCAGACCTTTGAGCGCCTTCATAGCGCTGACAGAAGAAGGTGCTGTTGTGAGTGAGTACTCCAGCACCTTCTTTTTTATCTAAACAGTTTCCATGAGAAAGCCAGAGCTATATGTACAGAAGGATTTTGACTGGAAGCCTGTCCTTATCCTGCTTGTACTTGCCATGGTATGGGGCGCGAACATGGCGACCATCAAGATCGCCGAACGCGAAATGGCACCCCTATTTATGGCAGGTATCAGGTCTGCGGTTGCCTCTATTGGGCTTCTTGTCTGGATGAAAATAAAGAGGCTCAAGATATTCCCCACTAGGGAGATTCTTTTCCATGGTGTGGTGATCGGGGCACTTTTTGGAACTGAGTTTGCACTCCTTTATGTGGGCTTGAAATATACCTATGCATCCAGGGTTTATGTACTTCTGTATACTGCTCCTTTTTTCGCTGCCCTGGGAGCGCACCTGTTCCTGAGGGGTGACAGGCTGAACATATGGAAGTTCGCTGGACTGGTGATTGCGTTCCTTGGAATTATCACCCTTTTTTTCAGAAATCTTGGTTCGTTTACCCGCGAGACATTGCCAGGAGATCTGATGGCTCTGACAGCAGGGGCCATGTGGGGAGGTACGACTGTGTACATCAAAAGGTTTGTAGCTGCAAGAATAGACCCGTTACAGACCCTTTTTTATCAGGTTGTTTTTTCCATACCCCTCCTTTTCTGCCTGAGCTTTGCCCTTGAGTCTCCCTTGGTCCATGGTGTGACGGTCACAGGTATAGCGGCCTTGGCCTATCAGTGTATAATGGTAGCATTCTTGAGTTATCTGGTTTGGTTTGAGCTGGTTCACCGATACCCTGTGAGTCTCCTTCACGCCTTTTCTTTTTTTACGCCGGTCCTCGGTGTGCTGATCAGCGGCGTTGTAATTTTGGGTGAACCTGTACATGTGGCTCTGCTCGTGGCTCTCGCACTCGTTAGTACCGGGATGGTGCTTGTGAACAGGGGCTAGTAAAGCAAAAAAAGCCCGCTCCGAAGAGCAGGCTTTAGTCCATTCATATCTTGGGTTAGCTGGCCTGTGAGGGATACAGGACTGTCCCGCAGATCAGTGAGGTATCTTACACTTGAGGTCTCGGTAGCATACCAGCCCTTTCGGCTATTTCAGGAACCCTGTGCTCCCATTCAATGGCCATGAGGTGAACGCCAGCCACCCCTTCCATTTCCTTGAATTCTTCTATCTGTTCAATTGCGAACTTGATACCTTCTTCAGCAACCTTTCCTTTTCCCGCCCCTTTGAGGCGTTTGATGAGAGACTCTGGCACGTCCATGCCTGGCACCATCTTTGCCATATACTGGGCCATACCAACGCTTTTCATTGGGGTTATACCGGCCAAGATATAACACTTCTCGTGAAGCCCCATGTCAACCGCTCGCTTCATAAATTCCCTGAATCTATCCATGTTATATATACACTGGGTCTGAATAAAGTCTGCGCCAGCTTCAATTTTCTTGGCCAGACGGTACACACGGAACTCATAAGGCTCAGCAAAGGGGTTGCAGGCCGCCCCTATGAACAGGCGAGGGGGTACATCGATATCCTCATCATTAAGGAACTTGCCCTCATCCCTCATCTTCTTGACCAGCGCAATGAGCTGCATCGAGTCAATATCATAGACGTTCTTAGCTTGGGGGTGATTACCAAACCTTTGGTGGTCTCCAGACAGGCACAGCATGTTGCGTATACCCATGGCATACACACCTAGAATATCACTTTGTATGGCAAGGCGGTTTCGGTCCCTGCATACCATCTGGAAATTGGGCTCAACACCCTCCCGGACCATGATGCTTGAAGCTGCCCAACTGGACAGTCTTACCACTGCGGTCTGATTGTCTGTGACATTTACGGCATCAACTACGCCCTTGAGATGAGAAATCTTTTCCTTCAGATGTTCAATGTTGGCACCCTTGGGAGGGCCGCATTCCCCTGTAAGGGCGAAGTGGCCGGCTCGTAAGACTTTTTCCAGATTGCTTCCTGATTTTAGCTCAGTCATATGATCAGTTCCTCCCTAACACTCTTTCTCGGCCCTCCGTCGCGGGCCGTGGTCCAATCCTTAGGAGGTTTAATCTCCAGCAAATCCTGGAGACGACCCTGTTCCATTTTTTTCCTGACTATCATGTCCCATATACACTCAATGTCTTTAGAAACTTCACACTTCCCACCGGCAGATCCGCCACACGGTCCATTGAGCAGACTCTTGGAGCATCGGGCAATGGGGCACAGGCCGTCGAAATAATGTATAATACACGTACCGCACCCCGCACACCTCTCAGCCCATACGCCGTGCTGCACTGCACCTCCGAAAAAAGTGGTGTTCACTGCAGGGTATACCTTCTTGTGGGGATAACGTTCTGAGAGGAATTGCGGCCCCACTCCGCAAGCCATGGAGACAATGGCATCATAGTCGTCCACCAAGTCTTTGATCTGACTCACATATTCGGGATCGCACTGCCTCTCCAGCGTCTTCTCATCCACCTCCAATGGATTGCCTTCCTTGGCCCTTGCAATGCGGAGAATCGAGCCCAGGATGCCCACCTCTTTTGCCCCACCCACATTGCAAACGGTCACACAACCCTTGCATCCTACGAGCAGGATCTTTTTGTAATCTTTTACCATTTCCAGGATTTCATTAAGTGGTTTTCTATCAGCTACAATCATGGTACACCTCTCTGGCTCTATGCAGCCTTCTTAAGCTTTATGGGGCTGGGCCCCAGGTTCTTGATCCTTTCCACCATTTCTCTGGCTATCTCTGCAAAACGTGGGCCTTCACCCGAAGACAGGTTAAACATCTCAACCCTGTCGGGTTCGATCCCTATTTGTTCCAACACCTTCTTAACATACTGCACGCGCTTTTTTGCCTTTAGGTTCCCTGTCATAAAATGGCACTCGCCTTCTAGGCATCCAGCAACATACACCCCATCAGCGCCATCCTCAATGGCCCTTAGCAGGTGAATGATGTCAACCCTGCCGCTGCAAGGCACCTGAATGATCTTTACGTTTGGGGGATAATTCAGCCTCATGGAACCTGCCAGGTCCGCAGCCGAGTACGCTCAATATTGGCAACAGTAGGCCAAAATCTCAGGTTCAAAGTCTTCTTGGGACATATCGGTTTTCCTCCTGAATTGTTTCACTATTCAGCTAATGCACCAAAGAGGGCATCAGTCTTGGCTATAATTTGTTCATCTGTAAAATGCTGGAGGCTTATTGCTTTACCCGGGCATTCAGCCACACATGCCCCGCAGCCCCTGCACTCGGCAGGGTCGATCACAGCATGGCCTTCTTCGCCTATGCTGGGAGCCCCATAAGGGCATGTTCTCACGCAGGTCAGACACACTGCGCACTTATCGGGCGAAACAACGGCTACAACGCCACCAAGAGTAATTGTTTTCTTGGCTAGGATTGTGGCAGCCCTCGCTACAGCCGCATTTGCCTGGGCGATACTCTCGTCGATGGGCTTAGGGTAATGGGCAAGGCCTGCCATGAACAGACCCTCAGATGCGAAATCGACAGGCCGCAGCTTCATGTGGGCCTCTATGAGGTATCCCTCATCGTTTATTGGTACCTTGAATAATTCAAAGAGTTCCTTGTTCTCATTGGGGAGAATAGCACTGGCCAAAATAACCAAATCTGGATCTATTTTGATTTCTCGTTCTAAAACGTGGTCCATGACGCTCAATGAAAGACCATTATTTTCATCGGCAACAAGGCTGGGGAGATGGTCAAGATCATATCTCACAAATATAACACCCAGCTCCCTGGCTTTTCGGTACAGGTCTTCGCGGAAACCATAAGAGCGCATGTCGCGGTAAAGGATAAAAATATTTATGTCAGGATTCATTTCCTTGAGTGTTAGAGCGCTCTCAAGACTGTGGGTACAACATGTCCTGCTGCAGTAAGGTCTCTCAGGGATCCTGGATCCCACGCACTGGATAAACACAGCAGTTGCCGCCTTCTTAAGCCTGGGGTCGTCACTCATCAAGGCCTGGTCGAAATCGAGGTGAGTCAGTACGTTCGGGTGTTCACCATAGAGATACTCTGTTGGTTTGTATTCGTGGCCTCCGGTTGCAATTATGGTAGCCCCGTGCTCTATAACTGTGGAATCGCCTTTTCCGTTTACAGGTGCAAGGGTTGTGGCAAAATTACCCAGTATGCCGGTTGTATCCTTTACCTTTGTTTCCAGAAAAACTTGTATCTGGGGGTGGGAGGTCACCCTTTTTACCAAAGTATCGAGATAAGGCCTTACCTCTTCACCCTTCCATGTCCTGTAAAGTTTTCTTGCCACCCCGCCCAGCTCTGCGGTTCTCTCCACCAGATAGGCCCTAAAGCCTTGCTCAGCCGCACTCAATGCCGCTTCCATACCGGCGACACCCCCTCCGACCACCAGCACAGAATTATTCACCTCAAGGCTGATCTGATCTAGGGGTTCGATGAGCGCAGCCTTGGCAACTGCCATCCTCACCAGGTCCTTCGCCTTTTCCGTTGCCTTTTCAGGGTCATTCATATGTACCCACGTGTCTTGATCCCTGATGTTGGCCATCTCAAAGAGGTATTTGTTCAGCCCGGCCTCGCGGATCGTCTCCTGGAACAGGGGCTCATGGGTTCTGGGCGAACAAGAGGCGACCACAACCCGGTTTATTCCCTTCTCCTTAATAACCTGCTTCATCTTGTCCTGGGTGTCCTGGGAGCAGGTGAAGAGATTATCTTCCACGTGCACCACATGAGGGAGAGTCTTTGCATATTCACGCACTGCGGGCACATCAGCAATGCCTCCGATGTTAATCCCGCAATTACAGACAAATACGCCTACCCGTGGCTCCTCTGCTGAAACATCCTTTTCAGGGGGCAACTCCTTAGTCCGTGTCAAGGTAAAGCGGGTATCAGACAGTATCTTGCCAGAGGCGGCTGCAGCAGCGGAAGCCTCCATAACAGACTGAGGGATATCTTTAGGGGCCTGGAAGACGCCACATACATAAATTCCTTCCCGATTAGTGCTTACCGGCTCAAAACTTGTGGTCTGGGCATAATCATAGTGGTTGAGGTCGATGCCGAGGGTCTCAGCGAGTTGCACTACGTCCTCATTGGGTGCCAGACCAACGGAAAGAACCACCATGTCATATATCTCTTCCCTTATCTCTCCGCCCTCGGTTGCATAAGTAATCTTGAGATTTCCATCGTCAAAAGGTTCTATGGAGTGAATCCTTGATCGAACAAAGCGTACACCTCTTTCCTGTTCTGCCCTGGTGTAATATTTTTCAAATTCCTTACCGTAGGTGCGCATGTCCATAAAAAAGATAGTGGTTTCCAGTTCCCCAGCGCTATGTTCCTTTGCAATTACTGCCTCTTTAATTGCGTACATGCAACACACGGCAGAGCAGTAACCGTGGTCGCAGCGGTTGATGTCCCTTGACCCTACACATTGCAGCCAGGCTATCCTTTTGGGCTCTTTATGATCAGAGGGCCGGATCAAATGTCCTTCAAAGGGCCCGGAAGCCGACAGTATTCTTTCGAATTGCATGCTGGTGACCACATTGGGATGTGTTGTGTAATTATAGGTGTCATAAACAGATGGATCGAAGGGAGTAAAGCCGGGGGCCAATAAAATAGCTCCTACCTCTAGTGTGTACTGCCTGGGTGCCATGTCATGATTTACGGCCCCCGCCAGGCAGGCCTTCACGCACTGGTAGCATTCGGAGCAAATGCCGCATTTCAGGCACCTTCCTGCCTCGGCCCTTGCCTCCTGCTCAGTGAATCCTAGGGCCACTTCCTTGAAATTGTTTTTGCGCTCCTCAGGAGAAAGTCTGCGCATTGGTCTGCGCTTGGCAGGGAAGACATCGTCCAGAGGAGGTTTTTCATATGACCACTGTTTGGGACGGCCCTCGCGGAGGTCAAGACCGTTAAGATAGCGGTGAATGCTTTCGGCCGCCTCTTTTCCGCATGCAACAGCTTCTACCACACTCTTGGGACCGTAAAATACGTCTCCGCCGGCAAATACCCCTTCCACTGAGGTCTCCAAGGTAACTGGATCTGCTGCGATTCCTCCTTTTGCACTGACCTCTATGCCCTGAGTATCTGCAAATGAAAGATCAGCAGCCTGGCCTATGGCCACAATGGCGGTATCTCCCTCAATGGTGGTGAGATCTGTGTCGTCGTAAGAAGGGTTGAATGCGCCGCTTTCATCAAAAACAGATACGCATTTCTTGAATTCAACTCCGGTGAGTTTGCCGCTATCCTGCAGGAAACGTTTGGGGCCCAGACTGTTTACTATCTTGACTCCTTCTTCAAGGGCCTCTTGTATTTCATAATCCCATGCAGGCATTTCTTCGCGTTTTTCAAGGCATACAAGGGTGACGCTTTCTGCTCCAAGCCTTTTCGCCGTAAGGGCTACATCTATCGCCACATTTCCGCCACCAATCACGAGTACGTCCTTGCCGATGGTGAGCTGCTTTTTGAGGGCCACATCCCTCAAGAAATCAACTCCTTTCAGGACCTCTGGGAGATCTTCGCCTTGCACATTCAGCTTGCGGCTCACATGGAGCCCTGTGGCCAGAAACACCGCTTTGTAGCCATCCTTTTTGAGGCTGTCCAGAGTGATATCTGTTCCAAAGCTCACCCCGGTCTTGATTTCCACACCCATTTGCTCAATGGTTTTGACTTCCTGGGCTATTATGTCTCTAGGGAGCCTGTATTCCGGAATACCTACTGCCATCATCCCGCCCACCACCGGAAGCTTTTCAAATACAGTTACCTGGTAACCCTGCCAGGCCAGAAAATAGGCGGCGGAAAGCCCGGCTGGTCCTGCCCCAATAATGGCTACTCTCTCGGGTCTCTTTTCCTGTACTTCGGGGACATATGGAGATTCGGAAGAGGCATCCTGGTCAGCCAAGAATCTGTGCAGATATTGTATCGCCAACGGCTCGTCGGCATCGCCACGGGTACAGATGCCTTCGCAAGGATGATGGCATACTCTTCCACATATACCGGGGAAGGGATGTGCTTCCTTGAAAAGCTCCAGGGCCTCCCTGTATTTGCCCTTTTGAATCAGCGCGATATAGCCCTGAATACTCACATGGGCTGGACAGGTAGCCTTACATGGTGCCGTACCCCTCTTCTCGATCGCATATGCGCTTGGCATGGCCTGGGGATATAATTTATAGGCCGCCTGGCGGTTCCTAAGCCCCATGTCAAACAGATTGGGCACATCAATGGGGCAGGCCTTTGCACATTCTCCACAGGACGTACATTTGTCCAGTTCGACAAACCTGGGCCTCTCAAGGAGAGTAACCTTAAAATTCCCCGGGTCTCCTGCAACCTCGACGATGTCGGCCATTGTGTGTAAGTCAATATTGAGGTGTCGACCACATTCCACCAACTTGGGAGAAATTATACACATGGAACAGTCGTTGGTGGGGAAGGTCTTGTCCAACTGGGCCATAACTCCGCCAATAGCGGATTTTTTTTCAACAAGGTGTACCAGATATCCAGATTCGGCCAGGTCCAGGGAGGCTTGAATACCGGCAATGCCGCCTCCAACCACTAATACGGATCCAGTAGGTTTTTTCTCACTCATAAGGCTTTTTCACTCCTCTTATCCCAGATTGACAATATACAGGGCCAGTCCGAAAAGGTCGGCTGACCCCTTATCCAGAAGATTCTGACGCTAAACGGGGCTTATTTGTAGACAAGAATAGATGCCACAAGGTTATACACCCTGTCAAGCAAAATGCCTATTTTCGGGTGATAATAGTGGTTGCTCAGGGGGGTTTTGTCTGATAAACTTTGTTAGGTTTTAATGCAAAGTAGCGGGATTTTTAATGGCGCGGGATTGTTGCTGGAATTGTAAATACTATATTGCAAAGGGCGATCACGAGCCCGCCCTGCTCAAGAGCGCCCTATCGAATGTGTGTATATACTCTGAGCAGGAGGATGATACACGGAGTTGGGAAGAAAGGGCGACCCCGACCCCGCCAGGTTTTGTGTGTTTGCACTATGAAGAGCGCTTCTACTAAGGAAGACGGGTTAGAGCTATGCCTATATATGAGTACCAATGCGGAAAGTGCGGAGGGACATTACAGGCCCTTGTGATGAATCGTAGGGAAGAGAAGGGGTTAAAATGCCCCAACTGTGGTGCTTCGGATCTCAAAAGGTTAATATCCTTGGTATCATATCATGTCTCTGAGGCCGACAGACTTGCTAATTATGATCCGAAGGCCCAGCGCAGCGACAGCTTCTTTAGAGATAGCCGCAACATAGGGCTTCATGCCAAGTGGCGGGCCAAACAAATGGGAGTGGATCTGGGCAGCACATTCGAGGAAAAACTAGACCGTATAAGAACAGATCCTTCGAGCGTTATAAAGGACAGCGAATAAGAGTCGCTGGAAGGTGCGGGTGTTGAATAGGTAAAATATGAGAAAAATCGGCGAAGTGGTTCTAATTTATTACGACAATCAGCCTGCGGTCTACGGGCGGATTGAGAAAATCGAGCCTGACGTCAAAAGGGACTGGTATCAGATTACCATCCTTCTTCTGACGATTCCCGCCCATCCTGTAACATGGATTCTGAGAGAGGCTTACATAGATGGAGAGCCCTTTACCATGGGAGGTATCCCAATGAGGCTGGAGGAGGTAAAAAGGGTTCAGCCCGAAGAGCTATCTCACGGACCTGAAGAGGAAAAGGAGCAGAGAGATAAGCAAGGGAAAAAGGGACAGGTAATACCATTTAAATCTAAGAGATCTTAACACTTGGTGCTCCCATTTCTCTGACTCGCTTTAGCATTCAACTAGCGGGTGCGCTGGGCCGAGGTGACCAGGAGTGAATTTAATGGGACCATTTGAAACATTCATGATCAGGGCCTTGCTTTCAGGCCTTTTTGCTTTTTTCATCTGCAAGTTCTTTTTCGGGAAGGTTGCAGTGATGAAGGTTATGGGGTTTGCGATACTTATGTTGGGTCTATCCTATGGACTGGAATACCTCAGAAAGCGTAATCATGGAGGAAGCCATGAGCCCTAAGAAATATGTCTACTCATTTGAGGAAGGGGACGGGAAAAACAAGCAACTTTTGGGCGGCAAGGGAGCAAATCTCTGCGAGATGACGCAAATAGGATTGCCCGTGCCCCCGGGGTTCGTAATAACCACAGAGGCCTGCGTTGCGTATTTGAGCCAGAAGAAGAGAGGCTTAGACCCGGAGTTGAAGAAGCAAATAAGGGAGGCGATGGAAGAACTGGAGGAAAGGACGGGCAAGAGGTTTGGTGACCCGAATAACCCCCTGCTCGTTTCAGTTCGATCCGGTGCAGCAATATCAATGCCTGGCATGATGGACACCATACTAAACCTCGGCCTCAACGATGATTCGGTCAAGGGACTTGCAAAGGGCACGGGCAATGAGCGATTTGCCTATGATTCCTACAGGCGCTTGATCCAACTGTTCGGATCGGTAGCCCTTGGTGTCAAAGACGATGAATTTGACACTATTTTGAATAAAATAAAAAGAAAATATAAATCCGAAAATGACATTGACCTGTCCGCACAGGCCCTCAAGGAAACATGTAGTGAATTTCTGAATCTCATTAAGAAAAAAACCAAGAACCCATTCCCGCAGGACCCCTATAAGCAGCTTGAGCTTGCTGTAGAGGCTGTGTTCAGGTCCTGGATGGGGAAGAGGGCGGTAGACTACCGCAGGGAGTTCAATATTACTCCTGATATGGCCAATGGAACGGCAGTGAATATATGCACGATGGTCTTCGGTAACATGGGTGATGACAGCGCTACCGGCGTGGCATTTACGAGGAACCCTGCCACGGGCGAGAACAGGCTATACGGTGAGTACATGGTGAATGCCCAGGGTGAAGACGTGGTCGCCGGCATAAGGACACCAAAGCCCATTAGAGAGTTGCGTAAAGAGATGCCCTCGGTTTACCGCGAACTCGAGAAGTTGAGGCACACGCTGGAGCAGCATTACAGAGAAGTTCAAGACTTTGAATTTACTATAGAAAAGGGGAAATTATACTGCCTTCAGACTAGAAATGCCAAGATGAATGCGGCTGCATTTATCAAAACATCAATAGACATGGTAAATGAGGGGCTCATAACAGAGCAAGAGGCAATACTTAGGGTGCAGCCCGACATGCTGGCCCAGTTGCTCCACCCCCGGCTTGATCCCAATGCAAAGGCGGAGGTCCTTGCAGAAGGCCTCCCTGCCTCGCCCGGGGCTGCCTCTGGTAAGATGGTGTTTGATGCAGACCGGGCCGAGTCCAAGGCGAAGCTGGGTGAAAAGGTCATACTGGTGCGAGAAGAAACCAAACCCGAGGACATTCATGGCTTCTTTGCGTCTCAGGGAATTCTTACAAGCCGCGGGGGCAAGACCTCGCATGCGGCAGTGGTGGCTCGCAGCATGGGAAAGCCATGTGTTTCCGGATGCGAGGCGATGGTTATTGATCATGAAGCTAGGGAGGCGACCATCGGTGATATCGTGCTGAGAGAAGGGGATGTCATCACCATCGATGGAAGCACAGGGAAGGTTTACAAAGGCCAAGTCCCCACTATAGAACCGGAATTTGTGGAAGACCTTCTGGTCTTGCTTGAGTGGGCAGATGAGATCAGTGAATTGGAAGTGATGGCGAACGCCGATACGCCAGAGGCCGTTGAGAAGGCTAAGAAATATGGGGCTAAAGGAATAGGATTGTGCCGTACCGAGAGAATGTTTAACGATCCCAAGCGGCTTCCAATTGTTCAGGAGATGATTCTGGCTGACAGCACAGAGCAGCGACAGGAGGCGCTGGACAAGCTCCTGCCATTTCAAAAGGAAGATTTTAAAGAGATCTTTAGAATAATGGATGGCATGCCTGTAACCATCAGGTTGCTGGATCCCCCAATTCACGAATTCTTGCCATCTGCAGAAGAACTGGTCAACGAGATTGCACGTCTGCGAGAACTTAGAAAGACCGTAGAAGGTATGGCTGCTCTACCTGAGACCCTGAAGCTGCTTGACCCGGAACTCCACAACAGATACGCAGCTAATCTGGAGATGATCACCAAGGGATTAGAAGAATTGAAGAACAAACACCTGGCCGAAGAACTCATAGAGGCAAAGGAATTAATGCTGAAAAAAGTCAAGGCCCTGGCAGAAACAAACCCCATGCTGGGCCATAGAGGGGTTCGCCTCGGCATCACTTATCCTGAGATTTACAGCATGCAAATCCGGGCAGTGCTTGAGGCTACAGCGGAACACTTAAAAGAAGGGGGCAAGATGGTTCCGGAAATAATGGTGCCACAGGTGTGCACCCTTCAGGAGCTCAAATACGTTCATAAGTACGTAACCAAGATACATAAAGAGGTGGAGAAAAAGTATAAGATAAAGGTGCCTTACAAATTTGGGACAATGATTGAGGTGGTTCGTGCTTGCATGAGGGCCGGTCGTATTGCGGAATTGGCTGAGTTCTTCTCATTCGGGACCAATGACCTGACACAGGCTACCTTTTCCTTTTCCAGAGAAGATGCTGAGAACAAGTTCCTCCCCCTTTACAAGGAAAGGGGTATCCTGCAACACAACCCTTTCGAGGTCTTGGATGTAAAGGGAGTGGGCAGGCTCATGATGATTACCATTGAGTGGGCAAGAAAGACGCGGCCTGATATGAGGATAGGCATATGCGGTGAGCAAGGTGGGCAGCCCGATTCGATCCGTTTTTGTCATCATATAAAGATGAGCTATGTCTCGTGCTCCCCACCTAGAGTGCCTATTGCAAGACTGGCTGCGGCACATGCAAAACTGACTGAAGACGAATATACGATAATATAGGTACAGGCTTGTCCAATAACCGATTTTGGGTGCGAGCAGGAGAACGCCTGCCTTCGCCGAGGCTTCGGCAGACAGGGATGGCACAGCGCTTGTCCGCCTATGGTTTGTGGCGGAAGCCTAGCACCTGCCTCCTAACGGACAGCGCTTTTCGTCATTCCCGCGAAAGCGGGAATCTAGAAAGTAGGCTATAGTAGACTCCCGCTTACGCGGGAGTGACATAGTTGTTAGTCCCATCAATTACCCGAAAGCAAAGCGCTCGGGCAAGTTGCTGGCGGCAGAGAGGGAGGGAATATGCCCTGCCTGCAGCAGGCAGGCGTTTCCCTGCTCTGAAATCCTAATACAGGAACCTAAATCTAGAATCATAGCCATTAATGCCCTAAGTGCTTGAAATAACTAGTGTTAATGAACAAAATGTACTTATTTTTGGTAAGACTAGTATAGGTATAGATATGAGCGGCAACTAGCCTTCTGCAGTGAGAGGTCTAATGTAGCTATTCGATGGATGAAGTATAATGAGAGAGGGAATAGATACGATTAGCCAGGGCCTCTGCACGGTTCCTGATCTCCTCATCAGTAGTTTCCTTTTCGCGCGGAGTGCGAAGGATCTTCTCATTTAGGTACATATAAGCATTCTGAAATGTAATATGGGAGACAGCTTCCTCGGCTTCGATTACTCCTGAGTCCACAAGCTTATTGCCGAGACTTGCCATCTTTTTTAACAATTCAGCACGGTTCTTCTTCTCACCTGCTGCCGTAGCGGCCACTTTGGCTGCTATCCAGTAAGCTTCCAGGAATTCCCTTATCAGTCCTGCCCACAATGGCAATTCATGATACCCCTTTTTTGTTACCCTGAATGTGCGGTTTCCCCCGGTCGATTCGATAAAACCCCTTGAGACAAAGTATGACAGGGCCTCTTGTTCTTTTGTCTCGTCGAAAATAAATTCATTTTTGAGCAGCTCTTTCAAAAACAGGTAATCGTCTGAGACTTGAGAAGCTGGTTTTTCTAGTTCTCTGCCGGCTAGTAGAGAGGTCGCAACCAGGGAATAGTCCACGAAAAAGTGGATAATGCTATTCTTGTAGTAGGCAAGGTCTCTGCGTTTTTTGGGCTTTATGGTGTATGTGACGGTTTTTCCGGTAAGCTCTTCCACCAGGGCTATGAATTTCCACTGCTCCAGCAATTTCAGGGTTTCTTCCATGGCGGCGGGAGGATTGGCAAGAGAGGAGGCCATCGGTGCCCCCCTGTCCCGCAGGAAACAGTGGAGGACCTCGATACCCCGGGCCAGTACCGTGGTATCGAAACTCTTTTTGTGTCGAGAGAGGATCGCCGATGAGGTAAGTGCCAGCGGGGTGACGGGGGTGACCGCATTTATTGTACGAACAAGGTTCAGCGCCAGTGAATGCTCGACCTCCTCGGGCTCTTTGCGATTTTGCTCCAGGTATTGTCTCAATGAAAATGGATCTCCAAACCGGACATAAATCTTCCCATAGTTTCTTTTCAGCAGTTCCCTGGCCTTTAACATCTGACGGAAACTCTCCCTTTCCTTAGGGGCGCCTTGTTGCTCTCTCAAATAAGATTTTTCCTCCATGACCCTGTCGTAGACGATAGAGGCGGGTACAAATATCATGTCATTGCACTGGCCTTTCAGGTAGGCATCAAGCAATATGGAGAGAAAGCCGGTTTTTGGCAGTACAAGTTTGCCGCTCCTGCTGCGCCCACCCTCAATGAAAAACTCGATGAAGTATCCTTCGCGAAGAAGCTCCCCAATGTATGCCGAGAAGACCCTAGTGTACAGCCTGGCTCCGGCAAAGGTTCTTCTGATAAAAAATGCGCCGCACTTGCGGAAGATGTGTCCTGCGGGCCAAAAAGCCAGATTCTGCCCCGCAGCAATCCTGGGAACCTGAACATAGTGCTCATAAAGAAGATAGTTCAAAATGAGATAATCCACGTGACTCTTGTGAGAAGGAACAAATATTACAGGTCCCATTCTTGCCCAGTTTCGAACCCGCGCGAATTCTGCTGGATCTATTTCTATTCCCTGGAATAATCTTTTCCATAGTCGCCTTAATATAGAATAGGTCAAGACTACATATGTGGGGCTGTAATCTGCTGCTATCTCATCAAAGTACTCAGATGCCTTAGCTTTTAACTGGCGGTGCCGCTCAGGCTTCCCCCTGGACAGCCTTTCAATTGTCTGAAGCACATCTTCGTTGTTGAGAACTTTTTCTTTAAGCTCCTGTCGCGACTTGATCACAGGCCCGATGATTGCTCTTTTCTGGCTATCAATATCTTCAATTATCTTTTCCCGAATTCTGGATGCAGTTTCTGCGTAACCTAATCCTCTGCTTTTGGCGCTTTCCAATACCTCTTTGAGATTAACAGCCGATCCAAGATCAATGAAGGCCCTGCGATTGTACCTGAAGAATAGAAATATCTTTCTGATAGGTCCTGGGTTGTCTCTGTAGCCAAATATGGTCGCGAGCAGCCCCTTGGGGTCTTTTTCCGGTGCCTGTTTATAGAGGACCAAACTCGGCACCACATATATGGGCCGTTGTTGTTTGTCCTGTATCTCAAGGATGTAGGTTAAAGGGTCCTTTCCTTGCTCCACAAACTGTTTCTTGAATCTTTTGGGATCAAGCAGGCCGAGCAATACTGGAACACCTTTTTGCAATGCTTCCCTTAGCAGGCCATCCTTGTATGGGCTGGGTCTTCTGTGTTCTCTGATGATAAATCCCAGATAAAATCTTGTCATTTTAAGCAAGTGGGAAATGGGAACAAAAGGCGCCATATTGAGGTCGAGACCTATTCTGGGATAGGGGAGACGGGACTTGCGAAGCCTGTAATGATACAGGAGAAAATCCAGTTTTCCTGGGTACTTAGTAATGTACAGCACGGTACCATCGCGCTGTTTTTTCCTGAGTTCATCCCGGGACTGCTCATCTATCTGGACATTTCCAAATAGCCTGTACAATAACCACCCCAAGAAAAAGCGGGGCCTGAAGTCGAGTATGCAGGTAAAAGGGTATTTCTCAGTAAGCCAAGACATTGTTTTTGTGCCATCCTCTCAGGGGAGAAGTCCGATCTCGGACACCCATGCCTGATGATAATTCCTTACGACAAACGGTGGCAAATGTGAAGTGCGAACTGCATGTACGTCACAATTATGGCTTAATGTCAATTATTTTGACGCACTAACAAGTATTTAAGTCAGCTAGTGCAATAGCTATTAGTAGATCTTTTCAGAATCAATTTTCTGGAGGAGGCATGTATAGTTTCCCTCACTGCGGATCAGCACTCACTTTCTGGCTGAACTACGGCCACTTTTCATGTCATTTAGACGGAAGGGAGAAATCTTAGGATTTCTCGTCTCTACCTGCCTGGCAGTAGATAGGCGTTTCCCTGCAAATACCTGAACCCGGTTTTTGAACAGACAAGAGCCAGCCTCATAGCCCAACCCATCAAGCTGAAAAGGTAGTGTGGCAAAGTAGTGTGGCAAAACTGAAGAATTCCCATGGCATACATGTTGCAACCTTTCTGTGTGAAATAATTGTGCTGAGGGGAGGACAAACAGATGAAAAGCAGTTTTTGCCCTACGAGGAGGCGGTCACAGGCAGGCTTTACCCTTATAGAGATGGCGATAGTCTTGATCATAATTGGCATCATTATAGGGGCAGTGGTCAAGGGAAAGGACTTGGTTCAGTCGGCCAAGCAGAAGAGATTCTATACAAAATTCTTGAAACAGTGGGAGCTATCGGTGCTCAACTACTATGACCGCACAGGCAATGTGCTTGGTGACGGGGTTATAAATGGTGGTACCAGTGCAGTCAAAGACGGGAGATTTGATAACATCAGTGGGGCGAATTTTGGAGGAGCGAATGGTGTAGATGCCACCTTGAAGCGGGTAGGTCTCACTGTGCCGGTGACCAATACCAGCAACAGCGGCCAGTACACTTACAAGGGGCAGTTCAGCGGTACGCAGACCATTACCCTATGGCTCTACTATCTTTACAGTCACACCGATGGTCGGTATAGCAACGCGCTGTATTTAACCAACATACCTACAGATCTTGCAATTGCACTGGACACCATTGTGGATGGTGAGGCAGATCCAACTGCGGGAAGCTTCAGACGTTATCCCGACAATGCCGCATCGACCTGGCCCGATGCTTCCGTTACTTCAGTCGTAAACGCACAGCTAATCCTGAACGTTCCTTGAAAGGCACCAGATAATCAAGGCAGCGGTTTACTTGATGAAGCAATCAACGAAAGTGCGAATACTATTTGGTATCAGCCTGGTGTTATGTGCATGCCTTGTCTCAGGCGCTTTTCTCATGGGTAATTCTCTGGTCAGGTGGAGAAGGCTGAATAGGGAAGTATCCCAGGCCAAAAGAGGCATAGAAAAAGTTGAGAGCATCAAAAAAGAGGTGCTTCGTCGAGAGCGTCTGATGATTAGGCTTGAAAACGTTGTGAAAAGGGCTCGGGAGCTTGGCCTGAGCCCCGAGCAATGGGCCCAGTATGACGTGGAGGTGCAGGAAACCGTGTGCTTCCCCCGGCTTGCTGAGATCTTAAAACAAGCGGGGCCTGGTCGTAATTACTACTTCGAACCAATATACCTTTATTTGTCGAAGTCACAGCCAAGCAAAGAAGGTAATCCCCCGGCTGCACCCCCGGCCCCTCAAAGATCGCAGGGCGGGCAAGGAGGCCCGTTCAAAGGCGGAGACATATATCTAAAGGTAAAGGGCAGCTTTTTAGTGAGAAAATAATGAGATTTTCTGGAACCAGAATATATGTACAACTGGACGGTCATTTCTATCTTTATGAATCCGGCCAGGTTGAGGAGCTTGTTGATCTATCTGACGTCTCAGGGGAAGGCATACTGGTAAGTGATTTTCCGGGCGCCGTTTCCAGATTGATGCGCGTGGACACCGGTCCCAGGTTCGCAGAGGTGATGGCCAGGAGAAGAATTCAGGAGGAAGGAGAGTTCGATCAGACACCAGCTATCGTGACCCACTGGAAGCGGAAGAGGGGCAAAAATAGTACCGAAATACTTATTACGGCCATACCTCACCAGACCTATGACCTGTACTTTACGCGCACTTGCGAGGCTGGCGAGCCAATCGTCATTTACTGCGTATATGGTGTGCTTCACCAGACCCTCAAGAGACATGCGAGGAACAGACCGATAGCCCTGGTATTCCAGCATGGGAGAATTGCAGATCTCGTGATTGGCAATGCCAAGAGGATCTATTTTGCCAACAGGTCAATGGCCTTTGACGACACTAAAGAGCAAATCCAGGCCCTATGGGATATGGTGCTTTCTGATATCAGGACCACTGAGGCAGAAAATAAGATAAAGGTGGATAAGGTATTGTTCATATCCTGGATCGACTCATGTTCACCTCAATGGGGCGATGATTCTGGATTTCCTGTAGAGTTTCTACCGGAAGAACCAGTCAAGTTTGGAGAAAAAAAATCCAAGGTGTCCTTTTTTGGCGCGATCAGGGCCTTGTCACCGGGAGCCTCTATTTCCAGGCCCATAGAAAAATGGGCATTCCGGGCGAGCAGGTCGATTGCCGGGCTTAATGTAATCATGGTACTGGCTGTGATGCTCATATTTTCAGGCCATTTGTATTTGTTAAGCAAAACCAGATCACTTGAGGCCACATACAAAAGGCTGAACCAGGAATTGGCCTCGGTGGGGAAGTTCCACTATAAGCCTAAGCCGATTTTTTCATACAAAGGCACGGTCTCATTCCTGGGTCGCCTGTATAGGGCCTCGCGGCTACCGGCTCTCCAAACAGTGGTAAACGACTTATCAGATGCCTTTGGACATAGAGCGGTCATAGAGTTGCTGGATGCCGGGTACGGAGAGTCTGACCTTAATGCGGAGGTTAGGGGAAAGATAGCCACACCATTTGCCCAGGCACACGCCTGGTACCAAATGGGCCTGCGTAAGCTGCAACAAAAAGGCTATGCTGTAGAGAAGAGTTCCTTTTCTACTAACATCAGTGAGTCCCATTTCATGTTCGAACTGGTGAAAAGGATCAAATGAAACCTAAAGTCTTCTACCTCATATGTTATGCAGTAGCTCTGTCAGGGATTCTGGCAAGTGCGATCGTAATTGCCAGACAGACACTGCTCTCAGGGGGCGTGATAGTCGGAAGAACAGCTCTGCCCTCGAACCTTCCTCGAGGGCCGGAACCTGAAGTCTTTCAAAAGGCCATGGAATTCGAGCCGATCCTTACATCGCTTGCGAGACCCGGAGCCTTGCTCGCGAAAGGCGTAGACCTTTCAGCGTTCGGATACCAAAACATACGAGAAGCTTCAGGCCCTTTTAAAGGCCGAAAAATGATGTTGCGAAAAGAACTTACCCATTCTGTCTCATTCGCATTTTGTGGTGGAAGGAAATGCTTTTGCGTGGTTGACGGGACCTTTTATCCGGAAGGGGCGGTTCTTGACAGTGGAGGAAAGATTTTAAGGATCTTGCCACGTAAGGTATTGATCGAAGAGGGACAAGTACGAAAGTGGTTTCCAGTAGGAGCAGGAATGGGGAAAAACGCCAACAAGGAGACAGAGCCCGGGAGGGAAAAGTGAAAGCTCCAAGCATTGTAGTAGTCGGCTTAATTGGTGTGTTTTTGTTATGGGGTTGCTCTATGGGCCCCGAGTCAATACGTGAGCCAAAGCCGCCCGGTGCCCGCATCGTACCAAAGGAGATCAAGCAGGAGTCTGCTTCGGCAACAAAGGACAGGCAGGATCTTACGAATTACTTCGAAAAGAGGGCTCAGAGAAAGCTTCACCTCAAACCCCTCATGCCCAAGTACGATCCCCTGGAGGATCACATGGTCTCGTTCTCAATGGTAGATGAAGACCTGCAACTGGTCCTCTACTCTCTTGCGCAATCAGTGGGTATGAACCTGATCATGGATCCGGGAATAAAAAAGGAAAAGCGCAAGGTTACACTAAACTTCCAGAACGTATCAGCAGCGACCGTTTTGAGAGAAATACTAAAGGTCTATGATCTGTATTATGAGGTGGATCAAAATGTGATACGCATCAAGCCCTTTCAGGAGCGCACATTCAAGCTGGATTTCCTGGATACGAATATCCTCGTGGGGTTCGATGTGGGGGGTGATGTCTTCGGAGCCTCTGAAACTGAATCACCAAGTGGGCTTTCAGGAAGCTTCAAGCTCTCGGGTAAAGGCGCAAGTAAATCCAATGTCTATGACCTTGTGGATGAAATGGTACAGAAACTCAGGAGCCCAGGGGGCAAGTATACGCTGAACCGTGTGGCTGGCACCCTCTATATAAAAGATACACCCGGGGTGATAGCTGCGGTTTCCAGAATGATCAATCACCTCAGAGATGTTCTTTCCAGACAGATACTGATAGAGGCAAGGATAATAGAGGTTAGCCTTTCGAATAATTATTCTTATGGGATCGACTGGGATCTATTGAGGCGAGAGGTAAGTGGAGTTACCAAGCTTAACGAGGCATCGTGGTCTCTGGGTCGAGGGCTAGTACTCTCTGGGGTAAGTAAGGCATTTAGTATTGATGCTGCAATCCAGGCCCTCAACACCTTCGGCCACACGAAGATTGTCTCTAATCCCAGCATTCGTTGTAAAAATGGCAAGCCTGCCCTTATAAGCGTCGGTACCTCTATCACCTATAAAAAGGATGTATCTGTGACTACGACTGCCATAACCAACCAGACACAAAACACAACCGAAGTGGAGGTGTCCACCGTATTCGATGGGTTAATTCTAGGTGTGATTCCGTTTATAGGAGATGACGGACGGGTCACTCTCCTGATAAATCCCATTAAGAGTGATGTAGATCCGGATAGCATACAACCCGTAAAGGTCGATGAGCAATCCACGGAAAGCATCTCTCTGCCCAGGGTCGGCATAAAGGAGATCAGCACTACGATCAGTCTGCACAGCGGGGACGTAGTCTTCCTGGGTGGGCTGATAGACAGGCATAAACAAAAGGTTAGGAAGGGGGTACCGGTTCTCTCGGCAATTCCACTGCTGGGGTATCTGTTTAAAAACGAAGGATTCAGAAACGAAACACGGGAACTGGTAATTGTCTTGAGCGTGAAAACTGTATAAGGGTGGACGCCCGAGATGAGTGTAATATTTGAAGCATTGCAAAAAGTAAGACAGTCCGAAGCGACTGACCTTGATGCTCCTACGGGTGAGGCGCCGCCTGCAAATGTATATACTATAAGGGGGCTGTTACTCTCACCCCAGGGGATTCTAGGTATAGCTTTGTTTATAGTGTTAGTAGGTGTCGTGGCCTACTATGGGGCGGCTTACCTGGAATCTGCTGTAAAGCCTCGAGGCCTGTCCGTTGCCTCCACAGGGAAATCCACGTCCAGAGATAAAACCGGGAGCAGTCAAGAAATTCCAACCGCGGAACCCGCAGGGGTGGAAAATACTGTCCCGCCACCTCCCCAGGAGATTACATATCAAAGGCCGGAGCCTGGGAAGCTATACCTCCCGGCGACAAAGGCTGGGAAAAGGCCACCAGCCCATGAAATGGCTACCGATGCCGTATATCTACCTGCGGGGCAGATTGCAGGCAAGGAAGTAAGACGTAGCCTATCGGTGAAGGGGCTTACCCCCCTGGGCCAGGAGCGGCACAAGAGAGCTGAAAGCGACAATTTGCCTGTTAGTGTTTCCTTGCATAAAATTCAGTCGGGTTTTTCAGTACAGGCCAAGTCTGAGCCAACACCAGTTATGGGCCAGGGTAGCAGTGGGGCAGCACCAGCAAAGGCTATGACAGTCGCAGTGAGCGACAAAAGGGCGAAGCTCTCCGAGCCAGCGCACCGGGTTGAGGAAAATATGGCCAAAGAAGCCGTAGGGATCCATAAAGGTCAGGAAAAACAGATTAAGGAAAGTGGGGAGAAAACCGCGCTGATAACGCACCTTGTAATAAGGCTTCAGGCCGCCATGATACGTGATGATACAAAGAGGGTTCAGGATCTCCTTGGTCGATTAAAAGGGCTTAAAGGGCAAAATGACCCTTTCTTGCTCAAGGCTCAAGCATATTGGGAGATGAAAAGGGGAAATTACGAAAAAGCACGCAGGCTTTTAGACACAGTGCTGGCTCAAAGGCCCAATGACTGCGAGGCCGGGTTTAACATGGCGGTTATTGAGGTAAATGAAGGCCTTATTGAGAGAGCCAAAGAGCGGCTTAAGTCTTTAAGGGAAATGTATCCAGCGAACGTCAAGATCTCAGATCTCCTAAGAGAGATAAATGGCTGATGGCATTGGCACCAAGGGATGTAGATCGCTGGGCCGTGCGGCTGTTTTATGTGGGCATCTGTGGCATGGTGTTGTGGGCCGGCACGGCACTTATAAATCATTCTCTGGAGGTGAAGTTTTACAAGGATTACCTGTGGAAGTGGGAACTGGCTGGCAGGCGATATCAGGCCAAAGGGGCTCTGTGGCCAGTATTTACCGGCAATAATCATGCTCAGTATATGAGGGAGCTTGTCAGGAAAATGAAGAGGCGAGGAATTTATCCACCTCATTCCAACACAAATGAGCCCTACACTTACATAATTGACCGGATTTGGCAGACTCAGGAGAGGATCTTCGTGCTGCTGCTCCCTCAAGCCATGGTCGTGTATGGGATGTCACCCAGGACATATCGGGTGGTTGATGGCTATGTTGACGGAACAGTAGACTTGAACAGCGGAGAGTTTAAGGGAAAGCGTAGTAAGGATGGATCCAGCATAATAGGTAGATGGGGGCTATGATGAATCCGAACATCACTTATCTTGAGCATTTCCACCTCAAATATAACCCATTTCCAGTGGCACCGGATACGGAAAATTTTTACGTATCCAGCGCCATAGATAAGGTTATAACCGAAATTATCCATGGCATAGAAACACGGAAAGGGTTCATGATTCTGGTGGGGGAGGTGGGGCTAGGAAAGACGACAATAGGGCGGAAGATTGTAAGTTTGATTGAAGGAAGCGGCGTTGAGACTTCCCTTATCCTTCACACGGCGCTGCAAGGCTCGGACCTTCTGAGGGAAATCAACAGAGATTTCAAGATAAGGGCCCGGACCAATAAGCTAAGTGATCAATTGAGGAGACTAAACGAGTTTGTGCTGAAGAAAAACGCTGAAGACAAAAACTGCGCCATAATAATAGACGATGCGCAGAATCTGTCTGCTGAGAGCCTTGAACTACTTCGCATGATCTCCAATCTGGAGGCGGATAGGGAAAAGTTGGTCCAGATTCTGTTGATAGGGCAACCAGAGTTGCTCCGCAAGCTCCGGTCACCAGAGCTCAGGCAGTTACAGAGTCGGATAATCATTCAACAAGAAGTGAGGCCCCTTAACAAGCATGAATTAAAAGATTATGTGTATTTTAAACTCAACGGAGCAGGAAATGACGGTACTACCACTGTCACTTCTGGAGGCCTTAAGGCAATTTACAGGGCAACAAAGGGCAATTTCAGAAGGGTCAATGCACTGATGGACCGCTGTTTGTATGCGGGCTTTGTACATGATACTACCAGGATATCACGCAGAATAGTGAGAAAGGCAGCCCTGGATCTGGATAGGAAACCCATCGAGGCTTACCGCCGGCCTGTGACCTGGGCCGTTGCTAGTCTGCTGAGTCTCTGTCTGGCCGTGGGCCTCTATTACGCAAACGACCATCTGCATCTATTGCGCCAGGGCGTTCCTATAAAGATTACCCATCGCAAACTTACACAAAGGGTCCCTTCTCAGGTCCTCA
Organism: uncultured Desulfobacteraceae bacterium; assembly: GCA_964485655.1. Classification (GTDB taxonomy): domain Bacteria; phylum Desulfobacterota; class DSM-4660; order Desulfatiglandales; family Desulfatiglandaceae; genus B111-G9. Next base: position 4,903 of record CAZAKC010000018.1, on the reverse strand, counting down.
GTTTCTTGACTGATTATGGCCTTTCGTCATATGGCACAGCATTTTTCGAGGGATTGACCCACGGCTCCATCGAGTCTGTCGCCCGGAAGATCTTCAAGGACACGGGGCTGCGTCTCATAGAGCTAGATCTGGTGCCCCGGGGGGTGAGAGAGAAGTTTGGAATTCTCGCATATCCTTCCACAGATGCAGCAAAGCAAAGATTCTTTGTATTCTGGAGGCCAGAGTTTTGGGTGAAGCGGTTTTATTATGGATATCAAGGACCTGAAATTCTGAGGGTACAGCGCATACTGGCTGGGCTAAATTTTTATAATGACAATATGGACGGAATTGTTGGTAAGAACCTGATGAAGGCTATTGTGGAATTTCAAAAGCGGATGTCCTTGCCGGTTACTGGATTTCCGGACACACGCACCCTTTTCTTGATGTGTAACATGAAGGAGAACTCGCTATATGGAGACAGCCACATCACATCGAAAACCACTGGGTGAACTGCTCAAAGAAAAAGGGATCATTACTGAATCCCATATACAGTTTGCCATTCAAGAGCAAAAGATAACCAAAGAGAGAATAGGAGAGGTGCTCGAAAGGCTCTGTTTCGTGACGGAGTATGATGTAATCACCAGCCTTTCAGAGCAGGAGGGCCTTCCCTACCTAGATGTGGACACGATAATAGCAGAGGAGCGTGTCCTCAAACTATTCAATAAGAATTTCTGCCTTACCAATAAGATTTTGCCCTTCAGGGTGAGCGATAACGCAATTGAAGTGGCAGTCTCATCAGTGCCGGAGCCAAAGCTTGCCCAGGCCATAAATCGTCATAGTGGTTTAAGGCCCAGGTTCTTCCTTTCTGAAAAAAAGAAAATCATAAATGCGATAAACAAGTTCTATTACTTCTTTGAAAATCCCATTGAGGAATTGATCGAAAAAGAGGTTAGGGTGCTGAGTCAAGATCGGGAGATGGCAAGAGGCACTGAAAACCTTGTCAAATACATTCTGCACCTGGCGGTAAAAAGCAGGGCCACCGATATCCACATAAGGCCCATGGACAGATCGATAAATGTGTCCTTCAGGGTAGATGGTGTCATCAGCTCCGCCTTTTCCATGCCTGTGAGTTTATCCAGGGTCATTACAAGCTTAAAAATGAAAGCAGACATGGATATAGCAGAGCAAAGGATTCCACAGGATGGGAGTTTTTCCGAAACGATCTTAAACAACGAATATGATTTTCGCGTATCCACCGTGGTCTCGCCTGAAGGAGAGAATATGGTACTTCGGGTCTTGCCCACTGAAAGTGCGATCATGGGTATGGCCCAACTGGGATTTTTTGAGGAAGACATCAAGGTGGTGGAGCGCATTTTTAATGAACCCTTTGGTATCGTTCTGCTCACTGGTCCGACAGGCTCGGGGAAGACGACCACGCTATATGCCGGCATACGCAGCCTTGACCTGCTGCAAAAGAATGTCCTTACAGTGGAAGAGCCCATAGAGTATCACATACCCTTGTTGCGCCAGACCCAGGTCAATGAGAAAGCAGGCTATACCTTCGCAAACGCAATCCGCTATTTTCTCCGCCACGACCCTGACGTAATATTGGTTGGAGAGATACGCGACGCCGAAACTGCCGCCACTGCGGTAGCAGCCTCAACCACGGGGCATCTGGTACTATCCACCATGCATAGCAACAGCGCTATCGGCGCTATTCCCAGACTGAGAGATCTGGGGGTAAGATCTTTTCTGATTTCAGACTCTCTGTTGGGTGTAGTGAGCCAGAGATTGGTAAGAAAGATTTGCCAAAATTGCAAAGAATCGTACTCACCCCAAGATTGGGAGAAGTCCTATTTAAGGGACGCAGAAATCAAAGAACTTTATAGAGGAAGAGGATGTGAGGTATGTGGCGGGTCTGGATATTTCGGTAGAACACTGGTTTATGAGATCCTGGTTGTTAATTCCGAGATAGCCAAGCTGATAGGTAAGGATTCGGATCTTGCAGAGGTGGCACGCTCAGCCAAGCAATCCGGCTTCAAAGGCATATTTAAGGTCACTGCTACAAAGGTGAAGCAGGGGATAACCACAACTCATGAGGCGATGAGGGTGCTGGGACACATAAGGCAGGAATGAGCTGAAGAATTCAAAACCGCAGAACCGCAGAAGCCTGAACCGCATAATGCGCAAGGCGGAGAAGCAAAAGAATCCATGAATGGATACGCTTGTGTAATGCTTGAGCAAGTTGTGCCATGAACTATTTTCGATACAAACTGATACAGCCCTCAGGGGCCACTTCTTCAGGTATCATAAAATTGCCTTATAAGGAAGTGGATTCAGCCATGTCCCATCTGGAGAGAGATGGCTCCACGGTTTTATATGTAAAAAAGCTGGGGAGTATCGGAACCACTCTTGTGCGGCTGGGCACGTTGCGATTGAATAAAAAACTTCCTAGGAGCTTCCAGGCAGAGTTTCTGGCCAACCTCTCATTTATGCTCAGCTCAGGTGTGACCCTCACTACGGCTCTGCTGGAATCAGCGAAAGGCTCTGACAGGCCTGATTTCGAGCGTGATATTAAGGAGGTTGTGTTTCGAATTCAGGGAGGGGCCACATTTTCGGAAGCGGCAGCTAACTACCCCCATATATTCCCTGATACTGTAATTCACCTGATTAAAATTGGAGAGGAGACGGGAAACCTTGACCGAACACTGATGGATGCCTCCGAGCACCTGAGGCGGATAGACGAAATCATAAGCGATACTAAGCAGGCACTGATATACCCCAGTTTTGTATTCCTGGCCATGGGGGGCGGACTCATTTTCTGGTTCTACTACGTGGTACCAAAGATTATCTTGCTCTTTAAGGAGATGGACGTAAAGTTGCCAAAGCTTACCCTGTGGCTGTTGGCTGTTTCTGACTTTGTGAGGTCCAATATACTACTGATAATCGCAGTGATAGGATTCATAATTGTAGCCTCACTTGCTGCATACAGGCGAAGTCGGAATGTGCGCAAGTCCGTGGACAAACTCATGCTCAAACTGCCCCTTTCAGGCTCAATTGCAAACGCCTCCTCTCTAGCCTTTGTTAGTGAGTACTTCAGTCTTTTGCTGAATGTAGGAATTGATCTGATGCAGTCCATGAATATCTTGCGTGAGTCCATTAGGAATGAGGTGTTCAAGGAAAAGGTAGAGGAGGTGAGGCAGTGGATATCGAAAGGAGAGGGTATAGCCGGGGCCTTCAGCAAAGCCGGAATATTCCCATCATTCGTAGTGCGCATGATTCATGTGGGCGAGGAGAGCGGTACTCTTCCCGAACAACTATCTCGCATTGCAGAAAATTATAGAAAAAAACTTTCAGTTCTGGTTGCCACGATAGGTAAGATGATCGAGCCTATAGTCCTGGTGGTGGCTGGCGGGATATTCGCGATAATTATTGGCGGGCTGTTCCTGCCCATATATGACCTTATCTCGAAGATAAGCGGGTGAAAGGAGAGATCAGTAAGAAGTTAGGAGTTAAGAGTGAGCTAGAGTTGGGAGTGGAACGAATAACAAGAAATGAGTGGTCAGTAACAGGTAACGAGCAATGGTGAACGGCGCGATGAAAGCCTTAAAAAGAGGGCATGCTAAGGGGTTTACATTAATCGAGATGGCTATTGTGCTGGTGATAGTTGGCATAGTGATATCGATTATTGCCACCGTGCTTCCGTCCCTTATCAAGTCAGCCAAGATAAAAAAGACCCGCGCTATTATGGATAAAGTCGATTATGCAATCGAAGGGTATATCACGGCCAATGGCAGGCTGCCATATGCTGATAGCGATGGAGATGGCACGGGGGATGCGGGCACTTATTTTGGCCTGCTACCCTTTAGAGACCTTGGTCTTTCTTCTGGTGATGATGCCTGGACAAACCGAATGAAATATGGCGTTTATTCAGACCTCACCACGACCAATTTAACCAATTTTTGCAGCGTATTGCAGAGTGCAGCCACATCGCCCCTTGACACCACTAAGCTCTACATCAATCAATCCGGAACGCTTACCAATATGGCATACTTGATTGTGAGCGGTGGTGCAAAGGATATTGATGGGGCCAATGGGTTTTTTGACGGCAGAAATGGTGACAATAACGCCGAATATGATGATCCGGCCAGGACTATTGATACCACGTATGACGACCTGATGCTTGCAAGGTCCTTTAACGAGGTATCAGGTGCGCAGCGATGCTCAGCAGGTTCAGGCGGAGGCGGTGGTGGAGGGGGCGGCTCAGCCGGTGTGGAAAATACTGACGCCTTATGTAGCGACGGGATCGATAATGACGGTGACGGATATATTGACTGCTTTGATCAGGACTGCTGCGGCGCTGGCGTGACCGTATGTCCTCAATGCCCTCCCGCTACTAACGTTCAGCTAAACACAAGCCCAATGTCTGATGCCACAGTAGGTCAGTCTTACAGCCACACATTTCAGGCAAGCGGGGGCTCAGGCTACTATTACTGGTATCTGGATGGTATTTCGCCGAATATCTCTGGCCTTACCATGAACCTGTGGAATGGCACTCTGAGTGGTACAGTGGATAACTGCTCTGGTGATTATACTGTTAATGTAAGGGTGGAAGACCGCTATGACTCAAGCAAGACTGATTCCCATGCCTTTACCCTTACAGTGAACAAGCCCACGCTATCAATAAGTCCAGCTCCGGGTGGCGGCGGGCCTAGCAATCCGGATTTTACGGTGGACAGCTCAAACTTCTCGCAGATCTTCACAGTCACAGGTGGCCATGTTGGGCAATTTAATTGGAGTCTCAACTGGCAGGGTGATGACCCCGGTGGTTTTCAGATCGTGAGGCAGTCTGACACCGAGGGAAAGCTGTGGAAAAGTGGGTCCACTACTGCGGGCAATTATACCTTTACCTTGACTGTTACGG